>DATICZ010000021.1:0-6876 GCA_035456525.1 Gemmatimonadales bacterium | reverse complement strand
AGTCGTGGCAGCACCCCCACCACCGGCACCCTCCCCGGATCTCCGCCACGGCCTGCTCGATCGCTCGGTCGACTCTGAGAGCGTTTGCCAAGTGACACGACCAGGCACACGGAGGGCCTCTTCGCGCTCTCCTGTAGCAGGAGGGCGGAAGTGGATGAGCTGGTGAACAAAGCCATCGCCGCCGGTGGTACTCACGCCATGGATCCGATGGATCAGGGCTTCATGTATGGCTGGAGCTTCTACGACCTCGACGGACATCACTGGGAGGTGTTCTGGATGGATCCCAAAGCGGCCTGAATTTGTTCTCTCAGGCTTTCTCGCCACCTTCCCGCTGCCGCCGCAGGAAATCCTGCAAATCCTGCATCAGCTTTTCCGAGTCCAGCTCTCCGTCCGGTAACGTTGGCCGCTCTTCGCCAGCCGTCGCATCGTACTGCTGCTCGAGTTGCTGCACGTGCTCTCGAGTGGCGCGATTCCGAGCCACGGCGCGATCACATTCGGTGCGGAAGTCCTTGATGGCTTCGGCGAAATGGGACATGTCCGGGCTGAGGTGGAGCAGACGGGCAACATAGGTCAGCAGTGCCTCGATCGCCGCTGGATTCTCGGCGTTCTGCAGGTAATGGGGTGCTTGCCCCATCAGGCCGAGATGCGACATTCCGCGTCGCTCCGCGGCGTCCAGGACGATCGTGGAGATACCGGTCGGGCCTTCGTAGGTCGGGCGACGATAAATGCCCCAGGCTTCGACCACCGACCGCCACGCGGGGTCGGTGCAGCGAGCCGTGACACGTACTGGACGGGTATGAGGAGCGCCGGCCAAGAGCGCGCCGAGCGAGACGATCCGCCTCACTCCACAGCGCTCGGCCACATCGAGGAACGCCTTCGTATAAGTGCGCCACTTCTGATGTGGCTCCCCGCCGCAAAACAGGAGTATGCCGTCCCGGTGATCTCTTGGATGGCCCGCAAAGAACTCACTCCGTGGCCAATGGATGTCTCGGTCTCCATCGTCCCTCAGCCGCACCTCGGGCCGTTCCTGCGTAAACACGAAGAACTGTTCAGGATCGATCCGGGCCAGCCGCGTGGCCGAGAGGTCGCGGACCAGGTGGCGCAAGGCGCCCGTTGCCGCCTGGCCGGCATCGATCCAGCCCCCGAATGCCATCACCAGCGTTGTGAGGTTAGCAGGCGGCTCGCGGTCAAACTCTACATGGTCCATGATCATCCTCTCGGCAGTGGAGAGCGTCGCTCACCATCCGCGCTTGCGTCCCAGGCCTCAAAAGCTCGGCTTGGTTGCAAATGGCGTCAGCTGCAGCTCGTGGGTCCAGCACGATCGATCCTGGGTATGTAAATAATAGAACGCCTCGGCAATCTTGACGGGATTCATTACGATTTCAGGATTTTGTCGGGCTCTCGGCAGCGCTCGGGTGCCCGGCGAGTCGATGAGGCCGTCGATCACGACGTTGGCCACGTGGACGCCATGCTCGGAATATTCTTCCGTCAGCACCTGCGCCAGCGTACGCATCATCACGCGTGGATAGTACAGCGACTGTCCGGTCAGGCGTTTGCGACCCCGCAAGGAGAACTGGTTGTTCGAGATGAGGAAAGAGCCGGCGCCGCGCTGTCGCATGGCGGGCAAGACTTCCTGTGCGACCAGGAACGGTCCGCGGCTGGCGATGTGCTGGGCGGTGTCGAATATCTCGACGGGAACGTATTCGAGCAGCTCTTTCTCCGGCGGCAGGTCACGCCCCTCGAGATAACCGGCGTTGTAGACCAGGACATCCGGGTCACCAGCTTGCTTGCGAATCGTGGCGAACGCTCGCGATATGGATTCGCGTGACACCAGGTCCAACTCGACGATCAGAGTCTGACCGCCTTGCTCGATGATGGCCTTCTCCAGCGCCGACGCATTGGCGGCACTCCGGGTCGTCAGGACGACGAGAAACCCTTCCTTGGCGAATTTTTGGGCGATGGCCCCGCCGACGCCCCAGCGGATGCCGACGGGGACGTCGCTGTCGTCGAGCACCTTGCCGTGCGCCAGCTTGGTGTTGCGTCCATCGGACTGCCACTTGGAGGTTGCCCCAACCACAACCGCGACCTGCGTACGGGCTGAGCTCATGAGGGATTCCTCGCTCGTTGGTGTCGGCTGCTCGCGGTGTTCGTGATCGCGCTAAGCATAGGGAAAAGAGGCGCCCTTCACAACCGCGGGCGAGGGGCTCGAGCCGCGCTCGCTGAGGCAGCCATGAAGTGCCGGATCAGCGCGCCGCAGTTCGTGCTAGGGTCTCGCTGACCATGACCGACGTGAGGTGACGCCCCGATGAACGCTCCTGGCAAGACGATCGCCGATCTGATCGAGGCCCGATTCGGCCTGCCGGCGCCAGCCGGCCGTACGATGCCCGCCGAGGGGACCGTCGCGCAGCTCCTCGCCCACCGCACGCACCGACGCTACAAGCCCGACCCCGTGCCCGAGGAGATCCTCCAGATCCTCCTCGCGGCGGCGCTCTCGGCGCCCTCGAAGTCAGATCTCCAGCAAGTCGCCCTCATCGTGGTGCGCGACCGGACGAAGCAGGCCACCATCGGCGGGTGGATCCCCGATATGCCGTGGATCGCCACCGCGCCGCTCTTTCTTGTGTTCTGCGGCGACCACCGGCGCATGCGGCGCGTGAGCGAGCTGCGCGACCGGCCGTTCCCCAACGACACGCTGGACATGTTCATGAACGCCGCCGTGGACACCGGCCTCGTGCTGCAGAGCTTCATCACTGCCGCCGAGGCCCTCGGCCTCGGCTGCTGTCCGATCAGCGTGGTGCGCAACCACGTCGAGAAGCTCGCCGACCTGCTCGCCTTGCCGCCCGGCGTGTTTCCCGTCGCTGGGCTCACGGTCGGCTATCCGAGCCAGGTGGGCTGGATCAGCCTGCGGCTGCCGCCCACGCTCACCGTCCACACCGACTGCTACGACGACAGCAAATTCGCCCAGGAGATCGAAAGCTACGACCGGCGCCGCGAAGCGCGCCACGCCACGCCGCGGGAGAGCCAGCGCTACGTCGATCGCTGGGGCTACACCGAGCCGTACGGCTGGTCGGAGGACAAGGCGCGGCAGTACTCCGTTCCCGAGCGCCACAACTTCGGGCCGTTCATCCGGCGCCACGGCTTCAAGCTGGCCTGAGGGAGGGCGGCGCTGCCAAAACCGCCCAAACCGTCGAACGCCTCCACGCTCGGCGGTAATGCGCAAGCCCGTGTTTTGACACGACAGTTGCGTGGCATCGTCGCTGCACTGTCCCGGGTCGTTCGACAACAACACGAGGAGGGACCAATGAAGACCCGGGACGAGCGCATCGACCACATGCTGGGCTATCTCGGATTGTTCATCATCGGAGCACTCGGCTGGACTGCCGATCGCGTCGGCGGGCTGCGCGCGGCGTGGAACAGGGTGGCTCCTCGGCCCACCACCTCTCGCACGATCGGGAGGGCCAAGGCATGAGCCGGTGAGCGGCCGCCCTTCGCTTCAGTCCGCCGCGGCGAGGCCCGAGCGCCCCGTCGGGCTCGCCGCGCGCGGAGCGCGCCAGAAGGATCCCGCGAGCGCCGCGAGCAGCATCGCCATCGCCGTCATCAGCACGACCTGCCAGCCGCGGTGGTGGAGGAGCTGCCCGGACGACAGCGAGGTCACGGCGGCTGTCCCGAACACGAGGAAGTCGTTGGCGGCCTGCGTGCGCGCGCGCTCGGCCGGGGTGTAGGCCTTCGTCACCAGCGCCGAGCCGGCCACGAACATGAAGTTCCAGCCGATTCCGTTGAGAGTCATGGCCAGCCAGAAATTGTGCACGCCCACGTCGAGGGCGGCCGCCGCCACGGCGAGCAGATTGAGGACGATGCCGACCACGATGACGGCGCGCTCTCCCCAGCGTTGGACGAGCGAGCCGGTGAAGAAGCCGGGCAGGAACATACCCACCACGTGCCACTGGATGACGAAGGCCGTGTCCGCGAACGAGTGGTGGTGGGCCATCATGGCCAGCGGAGTGCCGGTCATCAGAAGGTTCATCACGCCCTGGCCCATCATCTGGGCGAGGACCGCCACGATGAAGATCGGCTGCCGCACGATCTCCGCGATCGGGCGGGCAGAGCCGCCGGCGCGGACGGCCTCCTCCGCCGGAGGCGGCATGCGAAGGCCGGCGAGCAATGCGGCGGTGAGCAGGCCAAGCACGGGCACGCAGAGGTACGCGCCCAGGTACATGGTCTCGTAGAGCTGCACCGTCGCCCGGGCGAGCATCGGACCGATGAATGCGGCGGCCAGGCCGCCCGCCAGCACAAAGGAGATCGCGCGGCTTCGGAGCTCCGCGATCGACGTCTCGGCCGCCGCGAAGCGGTACTGCTGGGCGAAGGCCACGGAGACACCGAGAAGCAGCGCCGCCGCGGTAAGGAGCCAGAAGTGTCCGTAGGCCATGGCGGCGACGCTGATCAGGCCGCCGACCGCCGCGCACAGGGCGCCAACCACGAAGCCGGCCCGGCGCCCCACGCGCTTCATGAGCAGCGAGGCGGGGATGGTGCTGAGGGCGGTGCCGATCACGGACATCGTCGAGGGCAGAGTGGCCAGGGCCTTGTTGGTGGCCAGGGCGTAGCCGGCGAGGCTGCCCACCGCCGCGACGAGCGTCACCGAGGTTGACGACGTCGCCTGGGTCAGGGTGAGGAGGAGCACGTTCCGGAGACGGAAGTTCAAGACCGAGAGTCTATCGAACGCGTCGCGCGAGCGTCAACCTCCGGAGCACACGCTTCACGGCGACCACCGCGAAGAACACCTCGACCAGCGCCCGGGTCGTCCTCGACGGTCGCCAGTTTCCTGCCAGCACGGACACGACGGCGTTGAAGATACTGGCGAACGGCGGGCGCGAATACCACAACTCGCGAAAGGCGGGATCGTAGAACCCGACCGCGAAGCGGCGGAAGTGCTGGTAGCGGGTGCGGACGACTTGCTCGTAACGGGCGAAGGCCCCCGCCGACACGTCGCCCGCGCGCAACCCGGCGTCGATGGCTTCTGCCGCTTCGAGTCCTCCCTGCATCGCCAGCATCACACCCGTGGAGAAGATGGGATCCAGGAACGCCGCCGCGTCGCCGACCGCGACCCAGCGGTCTCCGCCCATCCGGGTCGCGAGATAGGAATAGTCCGCGTCGAACCGCGCGGGGGAGACGCGCCGGGCCCGCTCGAGCAGGGGCGCCGCGGCCGGCGTGTCGGCCAGGTAATGGTCCAGGCTTTCTTCCGGCGTCGGCCTGGATTCGCGGCGGTGAACCGCCTGCGGGATGACTGCGCCGACGCTGATGACGGTCTCCGAGAGCGGGATGAACCACAGCCAGCCCATGTCGAGGCGCGTGAACATCCGGATGTCGCCGGCCCGTCGGCCCGTCGCGCGCGGAATGCCCTCGAACTGCGCGTGGACCGCGATGTTGTTCAGGAGCGGATCGTGCGCGTGGCGGCCGAAGCGCTTCACCAGCACACCCGTCCGGCCCGAGGCGTCGACCACGACCTCCACCCGCAGCGTGCCCGCGGCGCCGAGCTGGTCCGCGAAGCGGAGCGTGACGCCGTCGCGGTCGAAGGCCGCATCGAGAAGCCGGTGCCCTTCGAGCACTCGGGCGCCGCACTTCTCGGAGTGGCGGAGCAGGATCTCGTCGAACTTCTCTCTGAGAACCTGAAACGTCTGGGGCGCGGGCGTCTCGGGAGCGGTCTGGAAGTCGGCGTACTGCTCGACCGAGCCGTCGGGCGGGCGGAAGCTTGCGCCCCACTTCTCGATGAACCCGCTCGCCGCGATGGTGTCGCGCGCGCCCAGCGCATGGAGGATCTCGTTGGTCCACGGCAGCTGTGACTCGCCGATGTGAAAGCGCGGAAACCGTTCGCGCTCCAGCACGACAACGCTCCGGCCGCGCCTGGCCAGCGCGGTGGCGACGCTGGAGCCGCCTGGCCCCCCGCCGATGACCGCCACGTCGTAGTCGCACTGGCCGCCCGCGCCGCCCATGGTCGCATCCTGCATACACCAACCGGCGGCCCAGTGCCCGCCCAATCGACGTGGAGGCCTTGAACATTTTCCTACCGTTGAGCCCGGCGCCTGGCCACACTGGGTAGACGCGATGATGTCGCTGGTCTCGGGGCGTGCCTCGGGAGCCGGCGTCTCCGGTCAAGCGGGGCCGGGCTGGAGGGGCGAGGCCGTGTGGATGCGTATGCGTCGGGACCGGAAACGGTTCGAGCGGGCGGTGGCGCGCGCGATGCGGCCCTCGCGGCGCTCGTCCGCGATCCCGGCGTCCTGGACGACGATCGTCCCGCGACTGGCCAGGCGCTCGTGGCCCTGGCCGGGAATCGTCCTCGCGATCATCGTGGTCGGTCTGGCGGTGTCCTATGCATCGCTGCCGTGGAGCACCTCGCGAAAGGTTGACGACGCGCAGGCGGCCAGACCCGCCCCGGTCGCGGAGCCGGCTCGAGAAGCGGATGCGCGACGCCCCGCGGAGGCTCGAGAAGCTCATCTGCGCCAGCTCCAGCCCGTGCTCCGCAGGGATGCGGACAAGCTCTCGGAGATCGCGCGACGAGCCCGCGTCGACGGGCAGGTGACGGATTTCGCCAGGGACCGATCCGACAGCGTGCAGCGCGCCCTGAGCGAAGACGTACAGAATCACTACCCGGAGTATTCACAGGCGAAGGAGCGCCTTCGCCGGACCGTCGTGGAGCAGGAAGAGGAGCTCCAGCGCGCTACGCAGCTCGTGATGACGAAAGTGCGTCTTTCACCCGGCGCGGAGCCGCGACGGCTGGAGGTTGCCCGGGCGTTGGTGGCGAAGTGTTTCGACAAGGGCTCCGGAATGACTCTGACGGCCCCCGCGACGGAAGACGAACGCGAGGCGTTCGAGTCGTTCACGTCG
>DATICZ010000020.1:0-8581 GCA_035456525.1 Gemmatimonadales bacterium | reverse complement strand
GGCCTCCTAGATGCCGAGTTGGCAACGTGTTATGATCATGTTGGCATTTCCGTCTGTCAGTTTTGCCGAGTCACCCATGCTGGAGCATTCCTTGGATTTCACGCGCGCCTTGCGGGCGACGGCGCTCTGTCTCGCCTGGGCGGTGGTGCCGGCCGGGGCTCAGGCCCCGGTGCCGCCCGCCGCTCCCGCCTTTGGCTACCGCCTGTACGTGGTCAGTGAGTCGGGGGATATCGTCACCCAGTTGGGCTGGGACGGCACGGCCCTCAAGACCCTCAAGACCGTCCCGGTAGGGGTCATGCCGGCCGACATCGACGGCCCCCACAACGTCACCGTATCTCCCGACGGCCGTTTCTACTATGTGACCGTCGCGCACGGGACGCCGTACGGCTCGCTCTGGAAGATGGCGGTGGACGGCGACACGCTGCTGGGACGGGCTCCGGTCGAGCTGTTCCCCACCACGATCTCGGTGACGCCCGACGGCGAGCTGGCGTTCGTGGCGAACTCGGACTTCTACGGCGATCATCCGCGCACGAACCCCGTCTCGGTGATCTACACGCCCCGGATGACGCCGCTCACCAACATCGCCGCCTGCGACATGCCGCACGGGGTCAAGGTGAATCATGCCGGCACGCTCGTGTACATCAGTTGCATGAACTCCGACGAAGTGCTGGAGATCGACCGGCAGTCGCTCGCGATCACCAGGCGTCACCGGACGGGGAGCGCGGCCGGGATGGCCGGGCGGTCCATGGGCGGGATGATGGCGGGCGCCGCCGACTGCATGCCGACGTTCGTGTCCGTCTCGCCGGATGACACGCGTCTCTACGTCGCCTGCAATCACGCCAACACGCTGCAGGTGATCGACGCCGCGACATTCGCGCTCGTCAAGGAGATCCCCACCGGAACCGGCGCCTACAATGTGGAGCCGTCACCCGACGGCCGGTGGGTGATCGTGACGAACAAGAAGGCGCAGAGCGTATCCGTGATTTCCGCGGATTCGCTGGTCGAGGTGGCGCGCGTCGCCACGACGAAGAAGATCCCGCACGGGATCGCCTACGCTCCCGACAGCCGCTACGCGTTCATCAGTCAGGAGAGCATCGGCGTCGATCCCGGAGCGGTGGACGTGATCGACCTCACGACGCGCACCAGGGTCGCCACCGCCCCGGTGCCGCTCCAGCCCACCGGAATCACGCTGAGGGTGCTGCCATGATCCACACGGCTACGGTCGCGCTCGCGCCGTCCGAGGTCCTGGCGCGCGCCAAACGGTACTTTGCCGAGCGCGTGCCGAATCAGGCGGCGTTCGTGGAGAAGGAAGGCCCGCAGTTCGTCGCGCTGCGGGGGCAAGGGGGGGAAGAGGTCGTGATCAGCGCGACACCGGAAGGAACGGGGCACGAGGGACCGGGGACGGGCGCGACGAGTCGCGTGCGGGCGTCCACGCTGTTCTTCGACCAGGCGCTGGACCGGTTCTTCTCCACGCTGCCCGTGATCGCAGGCGTGGAGGTCGTATGACCGCGGAGATCGGGGAGCGCTTCGCCGTCCGGGTGATGGTGACCGACGCCTGGGACCAGGTGTTTCTGGCCGCGGGTCCGGAGACGACGGTGGCGGAGCTCAAGCGGCAGGCGTTGACGCGGGCGCTGAAACAGGCGGCCCCGCCGCTGGAGGAGTACCAGGTGAAGTTCCGCGGCGCGGCGGTGCTCGACTCGACCACCCTCGCGGCGCTGGGGGCGGGCGCCAACGCCCCGTTCATCGTGCTCCCGGCGCGGCGGCGGGCGGTGCGGTGACCACGCCGGGCCGGCCCCTGGCCGTGTTCGCCGTCGGGTTCCTGCTGCTCGACGCCGTGTTGCTGGCGTGGGCCGGCCTGGAGCTGCACCGCAACGGCCTGCTGGCCGGCGCCATCGCCTGCGCCCTGGCGGCCGCGGCGGTGGTGATCCTGTGGCGGCGCTACCGCCGCACGCTGGCGGACCTGGATGCCGGGCGGGCGGAAATGAAGGCCGAAGCGGAAGAGATCCGGCGCCTGCTGCGGGAAAAGAACCTGCACAACTGAGCCCCTGCCCACTACCGTCACCTTTCACCCGGCGACGCGGCTGCATCCGGGACGAGCCGGACATCCCGAGCGGCCCGAGCGCATCGAGGCGGTGCTGGAGGCGCTGCGCGCCCCGGCGCTGGCCCCGGCGGTCTCCTGGGTCGAAGCCACGCCCGCGGACGTCACCGCGCTCGAGCTGGTGCATCCGAGGCGCTACCTCAACGCCCTCGAGGCGCTGGCGGCGGCGGGCGGCGGGCCGATCGACCCCGACACCTACATGGGGCCGCGCACCTGGGAGGCCGTGACCGCCTCCGCCGGCGTCGCGCTCCGCGCCGTGAGCGAAGCGCTGCGGCCGGGCGGCGGAGGCACGGCGTTCGCCGCGACGCGCCCACCCGGACACCACGCCCTGGCCTCGCGCGCCATGGGGTTCTGCTTCGTGAACAACGTGGTCGTGGCGGCGCGGCACGCCCAGGCGCTCGGCGCGTCGCGCGTGCTGATCGTGGACTGGGACGTGCACCACGGCAACGGCACGCAGGCGCTGGTGGAGCAGGATGCCTCGATCCGCTTCGTCTCGATGCACCAGTATCCCTGGTATCCGGGGACGGGCGCCGCGGACGAGCGCGGGGTGGGGAACGTGTTCAATGTGCCCCGTCCGCCGGGGCTGCCGCGCGCCACGTACGTGCACGATCTGCTGGAGGCCGTGGATGCGGCGCTGGCCGGCTGGGCGCCCGACGCGCTCCTCATCTCGGCGGGGTTCGACTCGCTCGGCGGTGATCCGCTGGGCGGCTTCACCCTGACTCCCGAGGACATCGCGACCTGGACGGCGGCGTTGCGCGCCCGGCTCGACGGCCGGCCCGTGGCAGCGGTGTTGGAAGGGGGATACCGGCTCGATCTGCTGGCCGCGGGCGTCACCGCGCTGGTGCGTGCGCTTGCCTGACGTAGGGCCCGCCCCCGATACTTGAGTCGTGGCTATTTCGCCGACCGCACCCGCCGCCGCCGCGCCCAAGCACTGGCCGGCCAGCCTGTATCGCCGCCCCGACGGGACGCTGGAGCAGGACCTCCCCCCGCTCCGGCTGCGGGAGATCCTCGAGCGGGACGAGGGGGAGCTGTGGGTGGACATCGACAGCACCGACGTGCACCAGCACGCGCTGCTCGAGAAGATCTTCGGGTTCCACCCGCTGGCGATCGAAGACACCATGTCGCCGGGCTCGCGGGTGAAGCTGGAGGAGTACGACCGCTACATCTTCGTCGTGATGTCGGGGATCCGCTTCGACCGCGCCACGCCGGATCCGTTCGATCTCGAGACCTTCAAGCTCTACTTCTTCCTGGGCAAGAATTTCCTCGTCACCGTGCACGCGGTGGAGAGCCCGAGCTGCGACATCACGCGCGACCGGCTAGCGCGCAACCCGGACCTGCTGGGACGCGGCGCCGAGATGACGATGCACTCGATCATCGACCAGGCGGTGGACGCGTATTTCCCGATCGTGGAATCGCTCAACGACCTGGTGGACCAGCTGGAAGAGCGCTTGTTCGAGGCGTTCGACGAGAAGTTGATCCACGAGATCTTCAAGGCCAAGCGGTCCGCCTTCGGGCTGCGGCGGCACGTCGGGCCGCTGCGTGAGGTGCTCAACGTCCTCACCAACCGGCCGTCGATCTATATCCGCTCCGAGACGCAGCTGTACTACCGGGACGTCTACGACCACACCATCCGCATCATGGAGTCGGTGGACACGACGCGCGACCTGCTGGCGGGCGTGCTCGAGACCTACCTCTCCCAGACGTCCAATCGCATGAACCGCGTCATGAAGCAGCTGTCGATCGTCTCGACCATCGCGCTGCCGCTGATCGTGGTGGGCGGCATTTACGGCATGAACTTCAGCGAGATGCCGATGACCGATCACGCGCTCGGGTTCTACTGGGCGCTGGGCTCGATGGCCGCCATCTCGGCGGTGATGATCTGGTGGCTGCACCGCAACAAATGGCTCTGACCCTGTCGGCGGAAGTCGTCACGCTCCACACCAAGCATCCGTTTGTTATCGCCCGCGGCGGGCGGAGCGCCTACGAGGTGGTGTGGGTGCGGCTCACCGACGGCGACGGGATCGAGGGCTGGGGCGAGGCGTCGCCGTCGTCGTACTACGGCGAAACCGCCCAGACGGTCCTGACCGTGCTCGACACGCTGTCGGAGCACCTGCCCGACGACCCGTTCGATCTGGAAGGCGCGGAGCGGCGCTTCGAGCGCGTGGTCCCGAAGAACGGCGCCGCGCGTGCCGCCCTGTCGGCCGCGCTGCACGATCTCGTGGGCAAGCGCTTCGGGCAGCCGCTGTGGCGCCTGTGGGGACTCGACCCCACGCGGGCCCCGCAGTCGTCGTTCACGATCGGGATCGACACGCCGGAGCGGGTGCGCCAGAAGGTGGCGGAGGCCGCGGAATACCCGATCCTCAAGATCAAGCTCGGGACCGACCACGACGAAGACATCCTGCGGACGATCCGTGACGCCACCGAGAAGCCGATCCGCGTGGACGCCAACGCCGGCTGGACGCGCGAACAGGCCCTCGCCATGCTCCCCGTGCTGAAGTCGTACGGCGTCGAATTGCTGGAGCAACCCCTCGTGCCCGACGACCTCGAGGGGTTGGCGGCGGTGCGGCGCGCGTCCCCGGGCATCCCGGTCGTGGTGGACGAGAGCTGTATCGTGGCGACCGACATCCCGAAAGTGGCCGGCGCCGTGGACGGGATCAACATCAAGCTCGCCAAGTGCGGCGGCCTGCGCGAGGCGCTGCGCATGATCGCCACCGCGCGCGCCCACGGGCTGCTCGTCATGGTGGGGTGCATGATCGAGACGTCGATCGGCATCACCGCGGCCGCGCATTTCACGCCGCTGGTGGACGTGGCCGACCTGGACGGCGCCGCGCTCACCGCGGACGACCCGTTCACCGGCGCGTCGATCGCGCGCGGACGAATCACCCTTCCCACGGGACCGGGGCTGGGCGTCGCGCGGCGATGACGCGGTTCGCCGACGTCCTGCTGCCGCTCCCCGTCTCCACTCCCTACCGCTACGCCATCCCCGACGCGCTCGGTGGCCGGGCCGTCCCGGGCGCCCGCGTCGTCGTGCCGGTGCGCGGGCGGCGCGCGCTGGGCATCGTCACGGCCGAGACCGACGAGCCGCCCGTCCAGGCGGCGCGCGACCTGCTGGATGCGCCCGACCAGGAGCCGGCGCTGTCGCCGGCACTGCTGCGGCTGGGCGAGTGGCTCTCGAGCTACTACGGCTGCCCGACGGGTCTGGCGCTGCGGGCGCTGCTGCCGGGCGCGTTGTGGGGAGGCGCCAGGCGCGCGGGCCGCGATCCAGCCGAGCGCTTCGAGCGCACGATCACCCTGGTTCGCGCGCTGCCGTCGCTGGTGGAACGGGAGCGCGAGTTCTCGCGGGCGCCGAAGCGGCGCGTCGTGTACGAGACGCTCGAGGCGCTGGGCGGGTCGGCGCCGGTGCGTCACCTGGTGGAGCGCCTGAAGCTCGGCACCACGGTGCTGGAGGGGCTGGTTCGGCAGGGGTTGGCCCGGATCGACCGCGTGGCGGCGCCGCGCGATCCGTTCGCCGATCTGGCGGTCGCCCCGCCGCCCACGCTGACGCCTGACCAGCGCACCGTGGTCGCGCAGATCCTCGCGACGCCCGCCGATGTGCCGGTGCTCATCGAAGGCGTGACCGGATCCGGGAAGACCCTGGTCTATCTCGACGTCGTTCGGTCGGTGGTCGCCACGGGCGACGGCGCCATCCTCCTCGTCCCCGAGATCGCCCTCACCCCGCAGACGGTGGCGCGGGTGCGCGGCGTGTTCGGCGACCAGGTGGCGGTGCTGCATTCCGGGCTCTCCGACGCCGAGCGCGCCGACGCGTGGCGCGCGCTCCGCACGGGCGCGAAGCGAGTGGCCGTCGGGGCGCGTTCGGCGGTGTTCGCCCCGGTGCGGCGGCTGGGGGCGATCGTGGTGGACGAGGAGCACGAGCCGAGCTCCAAGCAGGGTACCGCGCCGCGCTACCATACCCGGGACGTCGCGCTGGTACGGGCCCGGCTCGAGGGGGCCCGCCTGATCCTGGGGAGCGCCACGCCGTCGCTCGAGACGCTGCACCGGGTGTCGACCGGCGCGGTACGGCGCTGCAGTCTGCCGCGGCGGGTGGACGACCGGCCGCTGCCGCCCGTCCAGCTGGTGGACCTGCGCAGCGCCGCGCGCGTTCCAGAGGCCGGAGCGGTGCCGTGGAGCGAGCCGCTCGACCAGGCCGTGCGCGACGCCCTGGACCGCCGGGAGCAGGTGATCCTGCTGCTCAACCGGCGCGGCTTCGCCTCGTTCCTGCAGTGCCCGTCCTGCGGCGACGTGCCTGGATGCCCCCGCTGCGCCATCGCGCTGACGGTGCACGCCACCCCCGCTGCGCTGCGCTGTCACTACTGCGGGCACGAGGAGGCGGTGCGGACCGAGTGCGTCCGCTGCGGCGCGCCGACCCGGCGCATGCGCGGCCTCGGCACACAGCAGCTCGAGCACTTCGTAGGCCTGCGGTTCCCGGCCGCGCGCATCGCCCGCATGGATCTCGACACCACCAGCACCAAGTGGAGCCATCACCGGATCCTCGAGCGGGTCGCCCGGGGCGAGGTGGACGTGTTGCTCGGCACGCAGATGATCGCCAAGGGGCTCGACTTCCCGCGGGTCACGGTGGTGGGGGTGGTGGATGCGGACACGGGACTCCATCTGCCCGACTTCCGGGCGGCGGAGCGCACCTTCCAGCTGGTGGCGCAGGTAGCGGGCCGGGCGGGGCGCGGCCCGGCCGGGGGTCAGGTGATCGTGCAGACGCGGGCGCCGGACCACCATGCGTTGCGGGCCGCGGCCGCGCATTCCGTCGAGGCGTTCGCCGCCGAGGAGCTGCCGCTGCGGATCGCGCCCAATCCCTCGTATCCTCCGCACGTGGGACTGGTCCGGTTCGTGGCGCTGGGACCCGTCGAGGAGGTGGCCGCGGCGCGGGCGGGCCGCGTGGCCGACTGGCTGCGGCGGGCCAGCTCGGGGCCGCTGGGCGGCGCGCTCACGGTGCTTGGCCCCGCGGCGTGTCCCATCCCGCGCCTCCATGAGCGGTGGCGCTGGCACGTGCTGGTGAAGTCGGCCGAGCCGCGGGCATTGGGGCGGGTGATGCGGGCGTGGCGCGCGCAGGGTCGGGCGGCACGCTCGATCATCGCGGACCGGGATCCGGTGGCGTTGCTGTGAGCGGGCCCGCGTACGTAACTTTCGCCGCTGTTCGCTCTTTGGAGCCGGAGTGAGGCGTCCCGCCTTTCATTATCAGTTGCCCAGGTTCAGCGAGCCGCCGCTCTCCGAGGCGCCGGAGGCGCGGTTCGCGCCCGCGCCGGCGGACGGCGTCCTGCCCGACGGCTTCTTCTCGACGACGAACCTCCCGACCTACGTCAAGACGAACGGGAGTTGGGTCCGTCCCCGGATGCCCCGCATGGACTGCGTGCTCGTGCGCGAGGCGGACGGCCGGCTGCTCACCCTGGAATCGCGCCGCGTGCCCCGGGGAGCGGCGGTCGCGCTGGGCTCCCTGGAGGACGGCAGCGAAGGGATCTACGTCCACGCCGAAGGCTTCCTCGGCGGCGCGCACAGCGCCAACGAGTTCCGCTTCATGCAGACGGAGGTCTCGCGCGAGAAGCCGGTGGACTACGGCGTGCTGGCCGAGCTGCTGGGCGACGAGCGGGCGCGCGGCGGCACTATCGTGTGGGTGGTCGGTCCGGCGCTGGTGCACGCCCGGGCGCGCGAGGACCTGATCTGGTTCATCGAGCACGGCTACGTGGGCGCGATGCTGGGCGGCAACGCCGTCGCGGTGCACGACCTCGAGGCCGCCATCTTCGGCACGACGCTCGGGATGTCGAGCTCGGGCGAGGGGGTGAGCGGCGGCCACGCGCTGCACATGCGGGCCATCAACGCGATCCGCCGCGCCGGCTCGATCGCCGCCGCGGTGGAGCAGGGGATCGTCAAGGGCGGCATCATGCACGCGCTCGTCACGCGCGGGATCCCCTACGTCCTGGCCGGCTCGATCCGCGACGACGGACCGCTCCCCGAGGTACTGCACGACACGCTGGCGGCGCAGGATGCGATGCGCGAGGTGACGGCCAAGGCCACCTTCGCGGTGTTCGTGGCGACGGCGCTGCACGCCATCGCGGTCGGCAACATGCTTCCGGCGTTCGTCGATGCACCGGCGGCCGGGGACGTCCGCCCGCTCACGACGATCTGCGTGGATCAGACGGAATTCGTGGTCAACAAGCTGCGCGACCGCGGCACCCATCAGGCGTTCGGGGTCGTCACCAATGCGCAGGACTTCATGCACGTCCTGCGGTTCTACGTGGAGCGATGGGAACAGGCCCGGAATCCGGCGCCGGCTCCGACAGCCCCCCGGCGCTAGGCGCGGCGACGCGGCACGGCCAGGGCCCCGGCTGGGCCAAGCTCGCCGCGGCCGTCGCGGAGCAGGTGCCGCCGGCGGAGATCGAGACCGTCTACCTCTTCCGGCCGATCAAGCGG
Organism: Gemmatimonadales bacterium; assembly: GCA_035456525.1. Lineage (GTDB taxonomy): Bacteria > Gemmatimonadota > Gemmatimonadetes > Gemmatimonadales > GWC2-71-9 > DASTHG01. Next base: position 27 of record DATICZ010000020.1, on the reverse strand, counting down.
GACGGCCGGGAGTGGGGCACCGCGGTC
>DATICZ010000019.1:0-8139 GCA_035456525.1 Gemmatimonadales bacterium | reverse complement strand
CGGCAGCAGGGTGTCGAGGCCGACGCCCGGCTCCGAGCTGTCGCTGATCCCGCCGAACACCGTTGCCCGGTCGTCGAGCACGACGCCTCCGCCATAGGCGCGCGGCCCCGGCAGCGCCGGCTGCGTATACCAGCCGTCGATATGGCCGTCCAAACCGATACGCCCGACGAACACATTGGTCTGCGGCCGCCCCAGGGAGTCTGCGCCTCCCATCACGTAGATCCGGCCGCGCCGGACGACGGCGATGGCTCCCGCAACCGGAGCCGGGAGCGGCTCGACCGTCGTGAACGCACCGACCGCCGTGTCCGCATCGGGCAGCGTCCGATAGACGGTGGCCCGGGCGCGTCCCGCGTCGTCGACGCCGCCGATCACGTACAGGGCGCGCCCGCCGTAACGGGAGTTGTACCGATTGGCGATCGCGACCGCAGCGAATGCACGCTTGGCGGGGAGATCCGGGGTCCGGTTCCAGGTACCGATCGCACCGCCCGGCGCGGCGCGGGCGACGAAGACCGCCGAATCCGGGGAAATCTTCCCGGTGCCGGTCTCCGTCTCGGCGCCCCCGGCGGCGTACAGGACTACGCGGAGTCCGCCGGTCCCCGGCTCACTGCCCGCTGCGAGCCCCACGCCCACGGGAGCACGGGGAAACGTGGTGCGGGCCAGCCAGGTGAGAGTCGTGGGGTTGAAGGCGACGTGGGGCAGGACGTGGACGACGGCCGAGAGCGTCCGACCGGCGGCTGTCGTGAGCGTCAACGTGCCGCTCACCGCGTCATCGGCGACGATCGCTCGTACCGTGCGGTCGCTCCAGCTTCCCGCAACGACCACGGCAGGCACCACGCCCCCGCCGGCCCGCGGGAACTGAATCGCGCCGCTGCCCTGGACGTCGCCGAAACCGAATCCTTCCAGCACCACGGCCTGCCCGTTCACCAGCACCGGCTCGATCGCGCCGTCGACGTAGTCGATCCGCGGCCTGAACGGCGCCGGTCCGGTGGACGGACCGCCGCAGGCCAGGGCAGCCGCAAGCGCCCCGAGGGCGACGCTAGCGACCCTCGGCGCCACGGATGAACTCCACGGTCTGAGCGAGTCGCTCGGCGATGCTGGACAGCTCGGTCGCGCCGTTTGCCAGCTCTTCGATGGCGCGCAGCTGCTCCGCGGCCGCCGCGGCCACGGACTCCGCCTCCTGCGCCGAGGCAGCGGCTCCATTCTGCGCGTCGGTGAGGGACTGTCCCATGCGCGCCGCGCGCTCCGCGGTGCCCCGGGCGAACTCCGCCACGCGCTTGCCGGCCCGCGCCGTGCCGCCCGCGACTTCGGCGATGCGGTCGAGGTCGGGGAGCAGGGCGGTGGAATCCTCAACGACACCATCCAGCTCCGTGCGGATCCGCTGCAGCAGCTGGCCGCCGCGATCGAGCACGCGCAGCGTTTCCTGTACCGACTTGCCCACGTTGCGCGCCTCGCGGCCCGCTTCTTCGGCGAGCTTGTGGACCTCGTCGGCGACCACTGCGAACCCATGGCCGTGCACGCCGGCGCGCGCCGCCTCGATCGTCGCGTTGAGGGCCAGCAGGTTCGTCTGGTTTGCCACGAATCCGATCGCTTCGGAGAAGCGCTCGACCTGGGCCGCGGCTTCCCGCAGCCGCGCCATCTCCTTCGCCCCCTCGGCCGTGGAACGCCCCAGCTCGCTCAGCCGGCGCACGGCCTCCTGCGTCGCCGTGCGGACCCGCGCGGCGGTTCGCTCGACCTGGTCCCCGGCCTCTCGTGTCTGGTCGCCCGCCGTCGCCAGGTCCGCCGCCCCGTTGCGAAGCTCGCCCGCCTCCTCCGCGGCCGCGGCCACGAGATGCGTCGCCCGGCGCGCCTCCTGGCTGGCCCGCTGGGCGGAGGCGGCCACCTCCTGGCTCGACGCATGAATCTCCTGCGTCGTCGCCGTGATGGTCTGGACGTACTGCGTCGTCTGGTCGGAGGCGCCGACCACCGGGCGCACCGCGCTCTCGAGGGCGAGCATCAGCGCGATCTGTGGAGCGGCGAGGCTCAGGATGTCTCCGTCGGATTCCCGGTACATCCACGGATCCGAGTGCCGGATGCTCCAGATGCCGATCAACTGCTCGCCGTGGTACAGCGGAACCAGGATCTCCGAGCCCGTACGGTCTCTTCCCGGGGTGAGGGCATCCCCATGCCCGAGGTTCCGGGCGACCACGGGGCGCCGCGTGCGCACGGCCTCTCCCGAAAGACCCGCGTCCGCGTCGAACCGGAAGGCGGTGTTCACGCCGTCCTGCATCGCGGTGTCGGCGATCAGCTCCATTTCCCGTCGTCTCGCGTCGAATCGTGCGAACCCGATGTGCTCCCACGGCACGAGACGACGGGTGGTTTCCTGGATATGGGCGAAGGTGCGTGCCAGGTTGAGGTCGGTCACGATCGTGCGCGCCAGCCGTTGCACGAGCAGCAGCTCGTCGGCGTGCACGCCCAGTCGAATCACGTGGGCCGAGACAAGTGTGGCGCCTGCCAACGCCGCGGCCGCCAGGATCCACGCGGCGATCGGCAGGGCCGTGTGAAACAGGCGGAACCAGAGCAGCGCGAGCCCGACGGAGGTGGCGTAGACGATCGTCTCCCACCGGGCGGTGAGTCGGGCGTCCACCCACGCGACGGACCGGCTCAGCGCGAGCTCGAGATAGAACGACCCGTTGACGATCACCATCATCAGGACGAGGAGTGCCGCGACGGGCCCGATGTTGTCCGGCTCGAGCGCGAGACTGCCCGTGCCGCCGCCCAGGCGCTCGTACATAATGCCCACCAGCGCCGAGCCGGCCGTGAGATGGGCCGCGTTCGAGCCGGCGATGCGCAGCGGCAGCCGGCGGAGCACGACGTCGCCCAGGACGGTGAGCAGCGGGGCGACGATGGCCGCGAACTCCCAGCCGCGCTCGAGCACGGCGAAGGTGGTCACGCCCAGCACGTAGGAGGAAAAGCCGTTGCCGGGGAGCGGAATGCCGAAGCGCCGGGTGAGCGCCCCGACCACCACCAGGCCGGTGAGGGTCAGTGCGAAGGTCCCGCCCGTGGCGAGCCGCGCGGTGGCATACCCGGCGAACGCCACGCCGATCGCGGCGAGGGCGCCGAACGCGACGACGACCGGGACCAGGGTCGTGGGCACCGCCCGGGAACGCGGGAGCGGACTCATGCCGGCCGCGGCATCCTGCGCAAGAGAGGGATGCGCGCAAGCTCTGCCGTGTGGCGTAGCATGTCAAGCACCGCTATCGTTCGGCCCATGCGCGTCACAATAGAATACTGCGTCGTCTGAAACTACGAGGCGCGGGCCGCCGGTCTGGCGGCCGAAATCCGGCGGACCTTTCCCGACGCGGAGATCAAGCTGATCGAATCCTCCGGTGGCGTGTTCGAGGTGGACGCCGACGGACGGCGCATCTTTTCGAAGAAATCCTCCAAGCGCCACGCCGAACCGGGTGAGGTCGTCCGTCTGCTGCGGGAGGCCGGCGCCGGGTCGTGAAGATCGCGATTTCGACGGGTGGTGGGGACGCGCCAGGGCTGAACGCCGTTATCCGTGGAGCGGTGCTCTCGGCCATCAACCGCGGATGGCAGTGCGTCGGAGTGCGTCGCGGCTTCGGCGGCCTGCTGGGTGAAGACCTGCTCGTTCCGTTGGGCGCGAGCGAGGTCAGGGGCATCACCCACATGGGCGGCACCATCCTCGGCACCACCAACCGCGGCAACCCCTTCAACTGGCGCGAACAGCGCCCCGACGGCAGCTGGACCGAGCGGGATCGCTCTGATGAGCTGGTCACCGCGTTCCGGGCCTTCGAGCTGGACGCTCTCATCGTCATCGGCGGCGACGGGACGCTCGACATCGCGCGCCGCCTCATGGCCAAGGGCATCCCCATCGTCGGGGTCCCCAAGACGATCGACAACGATGTAGGCGGCACGGTCGCCACGTTCGGATTCGACACGGCGGTGTCCACCGCCACCGACGCCATCGACAAACTCCACTCCACGGCCGAGAGCCACGAGCGGGTGATGGTGGTCGAGGTGATGGGACGGCACGCCGGCTTCATCGCCCTGAATTCGGGGATCGCCGGAACCGCCGACGTCATCCTCGTGCCGGAAATTCCATTCGACATCAACCGCGTGTGCGACAAGATCCGCGAGCGGGAAGCCCACGGCCGCCACTTCAGCATCGTGGTGGTGGCCGAAGGAGCGGCCCCCGCCGGAGGACAGGAGAGTTATCTCGATCCCGACCGGCACCGCCTCGGCGGCGTCGCGGAGAAAGTCGCCGAAGACATCGAACGGCTCACCGGGAAGGAGACCCGCTCGCTGGTGCTGGGACATCTGCAGCGCGGAGGTAGCCCCACGACGTTCGACCGACTGCTGGGACTGCGCTTCGGCGCCGCGGCGGTCCGGCTCGTCGCCCAGAAGCAATTCGGCAAGATGGTGGCGCTGCAGCCGCCGAACATCGTCGCCGTTCCCATCGACCAGGTGCTCTCGCGACCCAAGCGGATCCCTCTCGATTCCGACGTCATCGCCACCGCCAGGGAGATCGGTATCAGCTTCGGCGATTGACCTCCCGCTGACCTCCGGAAGGGACACGCCGCGGCCCCTCCCTTCCGGCCCTCCCAGCACAACCGACGTGGCACCAAAGGCTTGCGGTCTTGTCCCTGTGTGGCACGGGGCTTCCATCAGGAAGCACGCGACTCATAGGAGGAAGCCATGAAACGGATCTTGCTGCTCGCCGGGTTTGCCACGCTGTTCGCGGCCGGTACCGCCTCCGCTCAGACGAGCGTTCAACTGTCTTTTGGGTTCGGGGTGCCGCGCCCGTACATATCGGGCGACGTGTTTATCGGCCGGTCGTTCATTCGACCGGTGTACCGGCCGTACTACTACTACTACCCCAACCGGTACCCGTACTACTTCTATGAGCCGCTGCCGCGCTGGTACGGTCCGCCTCACCGAGTGATCATTTACGAGCGCGATCATCGCTTCTATCGTCGTGATTTCGATCGCGACCGCGATTGGCAGCGGCGCTACGGCCGGCACCGCGACTGGGACCGGGCCCACGGCCGCGGGCGTGATCACAACTTCGACCGGGATCGGCGCCACCGCGACCGCCACGACGAACGCTGAATCATGACCCAGCCGGTTGGCGACGGCCGGGGGCCCGAGCGGCTCCCGGCCGTTTGCTTTTTTGGGGGTTGTCTCGTTGAATTGAACCCGTGACCCCCACCCGCGATCACTTCCTCCCCCCCGATCCCCAGGCGTTTCTCGCGGCGGAGCCGGCGACCGGCCGCGTCATCGTCATCGCGCCGACCCGCGCGGCGTGCGAGACCATCGAGCTCGCGATGGGATTGCATATCGACACGCTGCTGGAGCGTGAGCACGGGGAGGACTTGCGCCGCCTCGCCGGGTCGGGGCGTGGATTCGGGATCATGGCCGGCACCGGCACCGGGAAGACGCTCGCCATCCGGCCGATCGCGGAGCGAATCCTCGGCGCCCCGCTCCGGGTCGGCGTGGTGAACCGCGAGCGGGAAGCGACACCCGAGACGCCGACCTGGAACGTGGTCATCGTGACGACGGGGATCGCGCGTCGCTGGTTCGAGGACGGGTTGATCACGGCGCGCGACACCCTGGTAGTGGACGAGATCCATCAGACTTCGGCGGAGCTGGAGCTGTGCCTGGCGCTCGGCAAGCGTGCGCGGTGCCGCTACATCTGGTTGTCGGCCACGGTGGATCCGACCTTCTACGCGCGCTACCTCGATTCGGCCGAAGTGCTGGAGACCACCGCGTTCGATCCGGCGCGCGCCGCACGGGTGCGGGTCGTGCCGCTGCAACCGGTCGACTTCCTGGACGAACGATTCGTGCGGCGCGTCCTGAAGGAGCGGCGCGGCGTGGCGGTCTTCGTTCCCACCCGTGCCGAGGTGGAGGAGCTCGCCGGCCGGCTGGGGGCGCAGTGGCCGCGGCTCACAGCGGCCTTCTACCATGGCGGCGAGCCGATTCGGGTCATCCGCCCGTTTCTGGACGGCGAAGTGGAGCGGCCGTTCCTCCTGGCGATGACCGCCGCGGGGCAATCGGCGCTGAACATCCCCGGGCTCGACACGGTCGTGATCTACGATGCCCGCTACGCGAACGTGGTGAACCGGGGTCGCAACGTGCTCACGCGCCTCTATCTGGGCGCGAACGAAATCCTGCAGATGGCGGGGCGCGTCCACGGGCGTGTGTCGAACGGCGAGGTGTACATCCTAAGCGACCGCAATCTCGAGTTCGCCGCCCTGCGCCCCACGCCTCCGGAGTTCCAGCTCGCGGGCGACGCCGAGCGTGTCGCGATCACTTGCGCGGCGATGGGAGTGGATGCGGCGGACCTGGACCTCCCGGTGCCGCTGGATCGCCACGCCTATCGCGACGCCGTGCGACTGCTCACCGGGCGCGGGCTCGTGGAGGAGGGTCGGCTCACGCGCTACGGGCGTGCGGTCGAAGCGATGCCGGTCGAGCGTCCCTGGGGCGAGCTCCTCGTGCACGCGGAAGCGGAGCTCGTTCCGATCGTCGCCGTGTCGTCGAACATCGATTCGCTGCACCGCATGACCCGCGAACCCCGGAACCTGAAGGGACTGATCGTCCCGGGCAGCGATCACCTCACGGCGTACAACATCTTCGCGGAAGCGGTAAACAAGCACGGCTACTTGGGCGAGGTGTACGGCCTGCCGCGCCACCTTTTCCGCGAGACCCTGGAGCGCTGGGCTGAGTGGCGCGGCGCCCTCATCAAGGCGCTCGAGGACGTCGCCTTGGGGACCGCCTCCGTGTACCGGCAGTTGGAACGGCCGCTGCCGGAACGGCTCCCCGTCGCCCGGGAGCAGGAGCTGGCGACGTTCCAGGACCTCGTGGCCCGGATCCAGCCGTTCGACCTGGTGATCGACGAGGAGACGGCCGACGGCCGTGAGGCCCGGGTGTCGCGTGGCTCGGTGTGCGGCAGTTGGGGGGCCATTGCGGGCACCCTGCGCTACTTCGCCGATCGCTTCGGGAATCCCCGAGCCGGCATCGAGGGCACCCAGGTCCCCGAGCGGCTGGTGCGTCGCTACGCACGGCGTGGCGCGGCGACCGTGGAGTTCGTGGAGGGGCGGGCCGGAGGAGGGCGTGGACGGCTCATCGCCGTGCGCACGGTGGAGTACTTCGGGTTCCTGCTGGAGCGAGAGGAAGAGCACCTGCCCTCTCCGTTTCCGGCAGCACTGGCGGATGCGGCCCGGGCGGCGATCGCGGCCGCGCTCGCCGGAGGCCGCACCTCCCATCCCAACCAGCGGGCGGTCCGGCAGGCTCTCGATCGGGCCGGCGAATACTGGAGGCGTTCCGGCGGCACCCTGAGCGCGGCCGCCCCCGAGCAACTCACGTCACGGCTCATCGGGCAATTGTCAGGGGTAGATAGCTGGGACGCGTTCATCGGTCGGACCCTGGCGCTGGACGTGGACGCGATCGTCCCGGTGCAGGAACGCCAGCGCCTGGACGCCATGCCGTCCTCGCACCACCTGTACGGGGACCGAGTGCCGCTCGATTACGAGTTGGAGCCGGGTGGGGGGGTCGTGCGGCTGCGCCTCAAAGAGGGGCAGGCGCGTCGACTGCGGGCCGAGGACCTGCCGGACCTGGATCGGCCCCTGCGCTTCAGCGTGCTGCGCGGCCGGCGGCCGGCGGTGCGGGCCGACTCGCTGGAGGACATGCGCCGGCAGCTCACGGAGCTCCCCCGAACCGAGCGCGCCCGGCTGGTGCGCGGGGGGCGGCGCCCCCGGCGCCGATGAAACCTTTCGGTGGTACCGATGGTAAGGGGTGCCGATGGACGCGCTCGTTCGCGCGGTACTCGAGTCGCTCGAGCAGGGAATCGCGGTGTTCGACGTCGGCGGCGGATTGGTGTACGCCAATACCGCCGCGCGGCGCTTGCTCGCCGCCTCGAAGGGGAGCGCCCTGGAAGCCCGGCGCGCCCTGCTGGCGCGCCAGGGTCGAAGCGTCCCGCTGCGGGATGGTGACACGACCCTGGGGGAGGCGGTGCTCGTCGGCGGCGACGGCGGTACGGTGACGCTGGCCGAGCAGGAGCGTCAGGCGATTCTCGACGCCCTGGCCCTCACTGGGGGCAGGCTGGCGGAGGCCGCGCGACGACTGGGTATCAGCCGCACCACG
>DATICZ010000018.1:0-9328 GCA_035456525.1 Gemmatimonadales bacterium | reverse complement strand
GTCGCGCTCGAGCGGATGTCGTCGATCGGCGACACATCCTGGGTGAGTGAGGGAAGTAGATCGTCCGGCGAGCGGATGTCGGCGCCGTCCTCCAGCAGGCGTTCGAGCGACCGGCAGCGACGGATCGTCGGCGCCATACTCGCGGCCACCACACGCCATCCCGCCGTCGATCGGGTCACCGCGAGACCCACTTTGGCGATCGCCTGCGCGCGACGAGCGCCGGCCTTGAAGAAGCGTTGCAGCGCGTACGCCCGGCGCGGGACCCGGATCTCCACGACCAGCTCGTCCACCGCCCGGCGCATCTGCTTGTAACCCACATAGAACTCGGCCAACGGAACCTCCACCCGGCCGCGCACCGACTCGAGCACCACGACTGCGTCGTACGCCATGAGCACCGGCACGCCGTCCGCCGCCGGCGACGCGTTCACGATGTTGCCGGCCCAAGTGCCGCGGGCCTGAATCTGCACGGCGCCCACCTGTCGAGCCGCCGCGACGAGCAGCGGAAGGTCCTGTACCGCTCGCGGATCGCGGATCACGTCCCAGTAGGTGGCGAGCCCCCCCAGCACCAGCGCGCCGTCCTCCCAGCGCATGCCCCTGAGATCGCGCAGCGGCGAGAGGTCCAGGTAGGTGCGGTCGTGCTCCGCGGTGCGCAGCGGCCAGTGGACCAGCAGATCCGTGCCGCCGGCTATCGGGATCGCAGCGGGCGTCGCGGCGAGCAGGGCGAGCGCCTGGCCACGCGACTCCGGCAGCAGCAGCTTCACGCGCGCGCCTCGAGCGATGCCCGGATGCCGTCCACGATGCCGTCGTAGCCCGTGCAACGGCACAGATTGCCGGCGAGCAGCTCGCGGATCGAATGGGTCGCGAGCAGCTCCCGGTGCTCGCGAATCCAGCAGGCCGTCATCGCGACCCCCGGGGTGCAGGCGCCGCACTGCGTGGCGCCGCTCGCGAGCAGCGGCTGCAACGCCGCGGGATCGAGCGACTCCACGGTCTCGACCCGGCACCCGCGGACCTGGTAGATCGGCACCAGGCAGGAGTTCACCGGGAGTCCGTCCAGGTACACGGTGCAGGCGCCGCATTCCCCTTCGCCGCATCCCTCTTTGGTGCCGGTGAGGCCCAGGCGATAGCGCAGCGTGTCGAGGAGGCGGTCGGCGGGATCGACCTCCATGGAGGCTGGCGCGCCATTCAGGGTGAAGGAGACGTTCACGAGAGCGCCTCCATGAGTCGTTCCGGTGTGAGCGGAATCGCGCACGGGTCCGCGCCGGTGGCCGCCGACACGGCGTTCAGGATCGCTGCCGCCGGGCCGTCCATCGGCAGCTCACCCAATCCCTTGGCCCCCTGGGCGCCGAGGGGATAGGGGTTTTCGACGAACGCCACGCGGATCGGCGGCAGGTCGTCGCTCGTGGGGATGAGGTAGTTGGTGAGCTGGGCGTTGGCCATCGCGCCGTCCTGCCAGCGGCACTCCTCGAGCAGCGCCCAGCCGATCGCCTGCGCCACACCACCCTGGATCTGCCCCCGGGCCAGGCAGTCGTTCAGCACATGCCCGACCTCCTGCAACGCCACGAAGTCGGTCACGTGGGTCTGCCACGTCCGCAGGTCCACTTCGACCTCCGCCACGTACGCCCCCCACCCAAAGGTGGCGTAGGCGTCGCCCCGGTAGGTCGTATCGTCCCACGAAATCCCCGGTGGACGCTGGTACACAGCCTCTCCAACGAGGTCCTCTCCCGGGTGACGCTCGTGCCACCGTCGCACCGCGGCGCGCACGGCGTCTCCTGCTGCGCCCGCGTCCAGGCCCACGCGCGCGCGCAGCGCATCACAGGCCAGCTCCACCAGGTGCCCCACCACCATCGCGGTACGCGAGGCGACCGTCGGGCCGCTGTTCGGCACGCGCGATGTATCGGCCTCGGCGATCACGACGTCGGAGTGCTCGAGCCCGAGCCGCTCGGCCGCGAGCGCGGTGAATACCGTGAGCGTCCCCTGCCCCATCTCGATGTTGGCCGACCGCACCTCGACGCGCCCGTCGGGCAGTCCAGCGACGTGGAGTCGCGAGGCGAGTGCCACTTCGCCGCTCCCCGTAAATCCCGCCCCATGATGGAACGTGGCGATGCCGATGCCGCGCCGCGTGGTGACGCTGGCCGCATTGTGGATCGCGTGGGCGGCCCGCTTCGAGTCGTAATCGGCGAGCGAGAGGGCATGGTCGAGCAGCGCCACGCGGTCGGTCCCGTCGCGAATCACCTGGCCGGTCGCCGTGGACTGCCCGTCGCGCAGCAGGTTGCGACGCCGCAGCTCGGCGGGATCGAGGCCCAACCGGGCCGCGATCCGGTCCATGTGGCGCTCGTTGGCGAAATGCGTCTGCGGCGCGCCGAAACCGCGGAACGCCCCGAACGGTACCGCGTTCGTGAACATCGCCCGGCCGTCGATCCGCACGTGGTCGCACGCGTAGGGGCCGGCGGCGTGGATGATGCCGCGCGACAGCACGACCGGCGACAGCGTCACGTAGGCGCCGCCGTCCATGATCACTTCGATGTCCTGCGCCAGCAGCCGGCCGTCGGTGCCCACGCCCGTGCGATGGCGCACCAGCGCGGGATGTCGCTTGGTGGTGGCCGCCATGTCCTCGGAGCGGTCGTAGACCATCTTCACGGGTGTGCCGCTCTTCAGGGCGAGCAGCGCGGCGTGCAGCGCGATGGTGGATGGGTATTCCTCCTTGCCGCCGAACCCGCCCCCGGTGGGGGTCTGCACCACCCGCAGCTGCCGCTCGTCGCGGGCGAGGGCCGTGCGCAGCGCCTTGAGTACGTAGTAGGGGCACTGCATCGAGCCGCGCAGCACGAGCACGTCGCCATCGGGCTGCGCGATCATCCCCTGCGGCTCGAGATACACGTGCTCCTGCGCCCCGGTCTCGTAGGTGCCCTCCACCACGATCGGCGCCGCGGCGAGCGCGCGCTCCACGTCTCCCTTGGAGATTGAAAGGTGCTTCAGGATGTTGTCGGAGCCGTACTGGATCACCTCCGGGGCTGGCGGGAGGCGGAAGTCGAGGGCGGCGGGCTCGGGGGCGACCGTGATCGTGACGGCGGCGACCGCGCGTCGCAGCGCCTGCCGGTCGGGATGGGCGAGCAGCAGCACCGGCTCGTGCACGTGCCGCACCGAATCCACGGCCAGGACCGGTTGATCGTTCTCGATCAGCGCGATGACGTTGGGTCCGGGGAGATCGCGGTGGTCCACGATGGTGAACTGCGTCCAGTCCACGCCGGGCCCGAACTGCACGTCCGTGATCCGGCCGCGCGGGGCCGGGCTGCGAACCGTCGCCCCCCAGAGGAAATCGTCGAGCGGCAGGTCGTCGACGTAGCGCTCCCGGCCCGTGAGTTTGGCGAGCCCTTCCAGTCGGTCCACGGGGGGCGAATATACCGCCCGGGAACATCCCGGGCTCATGGTGGTCATATTTCCGACGTGCCCATCCGCCCTGATCCCGCCTGGTTCACGGCATCCGCCGTAGTCGCGCTTTCGCTCGGGTGCACCGAAAGCGCCGGCCCCACACCCGAGAGGCTGTTCGCGTCGGTGGCCGCCGGCAATTACCACACCTGCGCGCTGACCGCGCGCCGCACCGCCTACTGCTGGGGGCGGAACACCAATGGAGCCCTGGGCGACGGCACCACGCACTCGAGCGCCGTCCCCGTCCGCGTCGCCACTTCCACCCACTTCGTCGCGATCATCGCCGGTTTTGACTACAGCTGCGGCCTCGCGGCGGGCGGCGTCGCGTATTGCTGGGGCGACAACTTCAACGGTCAGCTGGGCGACGGCACCACCACCCATCGCTCGACCCCCGTCGCGGTGACCGGCGGGCTCGCCTTCCGCTCGCTCTCGGCAGGCGAGGCGCACACCTGCGGCGTCACCATCGACGGCGCCAGCTACTGCTGGGGAGCGCCGATCGGACCGGCGCCCGGCGGCGGCGTGCTCCCCAACCAGCTGAGCCCGACGCCGCTCACCGGCCCCACCTTCGCCGACGTGAGCTCCGGTTACGAGATCGCGTGCGCGATCACCGCCGCGGGCGCTCCCTACTGCTGGGGTCTCTACCCGCCTGGCGTGACGTTCGCCGATTCGAGTGTTCCGTCGACAGCCGAACCCCAGCCGGTGAGCGGCAGCGCCACGTTGCGGACCATCAGCGCCGGGCACAAACACGCGTGCGGACTCGGGGTCGATGGCCGGGCGTATTGCTGGGGAGAGAACGTGAGCGGGCAGGTGGGAGACGGCACGCACGAGTATGCGCCGGAGCCCGTGCCGGTCTCCGGAGACATTGTGTTCGATGCGCTCAGTGCACACGGTCCGAGTCACAGCTGCGGAGTGACGTCGACCCACGTCGCGTGGTGCTGGGGCGCGAACGCCTTCGGGCAGCTCGGCGCCACGGGCGATTCCTCCCGCGCGGTTCCCGCGCCGGTCGCCGGGGAGCTGGCGTTCGCATCCGTCAGCACGGGCTTCGGGCACACCTGCGGCGTCACGACGGGCGGGACAGTCTACTGCTGGGGATACGGCGCGTTCGGGCAACTCGGCGGCGGCGCGTTCGCGGATGCACGACAGCCTCAGGCGGTCGCCTTCTAGCATCCTGGACTTCCCCCAGCGCTACATTGAAGGCGTCATGACCCAGGGCTCGCCTTCCCCGGAGTTCGCGGCCCTCGAAGCCGCCCTGCGGGGCCGCTACGTGCTGGAGCGCGAGCTGGGGCGCGGCGGCATGGGCGTGGTGTTCCTGGCGCGGGACGTGGCACTCGACCGGCCCGTCGCCATCAAACTCCTTCCCCCGGCGCTGGCGACCCCGGAGCAGCGCGGGCGGTTCCTGCAGGAGGCGCGCACCGCCGCCCGCCTCGCCCATCCCCACATCGTCCCGATCCACGCCGTCGAGCAGCACGGCGATCTCGTCTTCTTCGTTATGGGCTACATCGCCGGTACGACGCTGGCGGAGCGCGTGCGCACCCAGGGACCGCTCGATCCCTCCGCCGCGACCCGCCTCGTCCAGGAGGTCGCCTGGGCGCTCGCCCATGCCCACCAGCACGGCGTCATCCATCGCGACATCAAACCCGAGAACATTCTGCTGGAGCGGGGAACGGGCAGGGCCCTGGTCGCCGATTTCGGCATTGCCCGCCTGGCCGAGGCGACGCCGCCCACGGGATCGGGCCGTGTATTGGGTACGGCGCGCTTCATGTCACCGGAGCAGGCCGCGGGTGAGTCTGTGGACGGACGCAGCGACGTCTACTCGCTCGGTGTGACGGCATTCTACGCCCTCACCGGCCGCTATCCGTTCGACGCACAGGATGCGCACGCGCTGCTGGTGCAGCGGCAGACGCTGCCCGCGCCGCCGCTCGGCTCCGTGCGCGCCGGTCTGCCGGCGGCGCTCGCGGCGGCCATCGACCGTTGCCTGGCCAGGGACCCGGCGAACCGCTTCGCCTCGGCGGCGGATCTCGCCGACGCCGTCGCCGCCGTGCGGGAGCGCAACGCCGTTCCTGCGATGCTGCATCGGATCACGCGAGAGGTCTCGGCGTTCGCCGTGGATCTCACGGGGTACGGCACGCTCGCGGCGGTCGCGATCCTCGTGGATCTGATCAAGGGCCAGGATTTCCTCGGCATGCGCTACGTGTACACCCTCGCCATCTCCCTCGTGCTCGTCGCCCTGACGGCGCTGCGGGGGATGTCGATCTCGCGCCTGGTGCGGGAGGCGGTGGCCGAGGGGTGGGAGGAGCGAGACCTGGCGGCGGCCATCGAGCGCGAAGCCCGCGTCGCCGAGGCCACGACACGGTTGCCACGGCCGGGGCGCACGGCCGCGGCGGCCGTCTTCCTCGCCGGCCTCGCGGCGCTGGTGGCGTACTGGCTCGGTCCAAAGGAGCTGGGCCTGAACACGCTCGAGGGACCTATCGCCTGGGCGCTCGAGCTCATCGGGCTCATCGCGCCCGTGGCGTGGGGCCGCTGGTTCGGCGCACGCCTCGAGGCGCCCTACGACGGCCGCCCGGGTCTGTTCAGCCGCCTCGTCATGAAGTTCAAGCTCAAGGGGTTCTTCTGGCTCGCCCGGTTGCGGCGGAAGCCCCGGGGCAATCCAGTCACCGCAGACCCGGACCAGCACACCGAAGTGCTCATTGCCGACGCCGCCCGTGACCTGATGCGCGCACTCCCCGATCCCGATCGCCGCCTGGCAGGCGTCGAGCAGCTGCTCTCCCGCCTCGAGGCCGATGCCGCCGTGCTGCGGCGCCGGATGGGAGAGCTGGACCAGGCAGCGGCCCAGGTGGGCGGTGCCGCGTCTCCCCGTCGCGACGCCCTGGCCCGCGACCTCGAGGCCGCCCGCCGCACCGCGGCCGAGCGCCTCGGCACGACCGTGAGCGCGATGGAGAACCTGCGCCTCGACCTGCTGCGCCTGCGGGCCGGGATCGGCCCGACCGATGGCCTGACGGAGAATCTCGAGGCGGTGCGCAAGCTCGCCGCCCGCGTGGACGCGGAAGCGGAGCTCGAGGCCGACACCAAATGAGACGGGCGGCCCCGGATCGCCGGGACCGCCCGCCGACATCACGACGGCGCGTCGACTACTCGCCTTCGTTCGCCCACGAACTGATCTGCTGCACGAACTCCTGCGACAGCGACTTCAGGTCCACCGGCGGGATGTTCGGGTCTTCTTTGAGCGTCTCCACCCGCTGCAGATTCACCGACGCCTTCGTGAACCCCGAATCCGCGGCCAGCGCCGCCCGGTACGCCTCAGCCGCGAGCGTGAAATGCCCGGTCCGCTCCAGCGCGATCCCGAGGTTGTTCTGGAACGTCGCCACCTCGGGGACCAGCTCCACCGCGCGGGCGAGGGGGCGCAGCGCCTCGTCGAACGCGCCCTGCAGAATGAGCGTGTGACCCAGGTTGTTCATCGACCACACGTCGGTCGAATCGAGCACCAGCGCCTCGTGATAGGCGGTCACCGCCTCGTCGCGCTCGCCCTTCGCATCGTGCGCGCGACCGATCAGCCGGTAGGCTTCACCCAGACTGTCGTCGATCTTCAGCACGGTGTCGAGCATCGCGATGGCGGAATCCGGCTGCCCGGCATCGAGCAGCACCCGGCTCAGGTTGACGTAGCTCTTCACGTGCGTCGGGTCGATCGACAGCGCCTGCCGCAACGCTTCCTCGGCCGCCGTGAGATTCCCAGCTTTCCAGGACGACAGCCCCAGCATGTAGAAACCCCAGGCGTTCCCGGGACGGTCGGCGGTATACGCCGTGAAGTCGCGCACCGCGTCGGCATAGCGCCGCTCCCGGAAGGCCGCTTCCGCGGTCTCGAACGACACGGGGGCCGTGCTCACCGTTACGGGCTCCGCCGGTGCGGGCGTCGACTCCGATGCCACGCTCACCGTCGGCTCCGGAGCGCCCGGCTCCTTCGCGCTCGCTTGCTTGGGAGACTTGTCGCCGCAGCCGGCCAACACGAACAATCCGGCCGCGAGCCAGGTCGGGGTGAACCGCAGGGTAGTGATCATCGATTCCTCCTCCATCAGGGGCGCCGCGCGCCGGTTGTGGTTTGCCAGCGCCCTGCGGTAAAGCAGGAGGGGGACCAGGCGGGGGGAGGCCCAAGGCATCGATGCAAGCGATTGATGGACGGACAGTTGGCGGAGTCGTCACACTCAAGGCAGGTGGAGTTGTGCTCGGACGGACACAGCAGGCAAGGGGGGGGTGTGTCTGGGTGGACACGCGGATTCATCGCGGCTAAGAGCCGCGACTCGGCTATCTGTCACGTGAAGTGACGAGTCGCTCTCAAGCGAGAGTTCAGCCGAGTCGCGAGTTTACTCGCGAAAACGAGCGGGCGCCCGACCGTGGCGCGCGACTACCCTCTGCTGATTCCGTGCCTCCGCATGATCTTGAGCAGGCTCGCGTGGTCGGCGAGACCGAGTGCCTCGGCGGTGCGCGTGATGTGCCAGTCGTGGCGCTCGAGCGCCGCCACGATGATTTGCCGCTCTGCTTCCGCCTTGCGCTCGTGGAACGTGCGCGGCTCGGCGCCGCCGCTGACGCGGCGCGCCGCCCCGTGCTCCCGGATCTCCGGCGGGACGTCGTCCTCCCCCATCTCCAGAGCGTCGGATGCGATCAGCATCCGCTCCAGCACGTTGCGCAGCTCGCGCACGTTGTTCCGCGCCCAGTCGTAGCCCATGAGACACTCGAGCGCCGCCGCGGTCAGCGGCTTCGGGCGCATGCGGAATCTGGCGCAGATCGAAGCCAGCAGGTGCTGGACCAGCTCGGGCACGTCGGACAGCCGGTCGCGCAGACCCGGCACCGCGAGCACGTGGACGTTGAGCCGGTAGAGCAGATCCTCGCGGAACCGTCCCGCAGCGACTTCCGCCGCGAGATCGCGATTGGTGGCGGCGAGCACGCGCGCATCCACCGCGATCGTGCGCGTCCCGCCGACCCGTGTGACCTCGCGCTGCTCCAGCACGCGCAACAGTTTGGCCTGGGCCGCGAGCGGGAGCTCGCCGACTTCGTCCAGGAAGAGCGTGCCGGCCGCGGCTGCCTCGAACGCGCCCTTGCGCATGGCGACCGCACCGGTGAAGGCGCCGCGCTCGTGGCCGAACAACTCGCTCTCCACCAGGTCCGCCGGCAGCGCCGCGCAGTTGATCGCGAGGAACGGCCCCTTCACCCCGCTCATGCGGTGCACCGTGCGCGCCACGACCTCCTTGCCCGAACCGCTCTCCCCGGTGATGAGGACCGGCGACGGAATCGGTGCGATGCGCGCCAGCGCGTCCTTGAGCTGCTGCATCGCCGGGCTCGAGCCTACGAGCGGCGTGTCGGTCCCGAGGTCCTGTCGGAGCGCTTCCACTTCCAGCTCGAGGCGACGACGCTCGAGCGCACCGGTGATCTCCTGCACCACCCGCTCCATCGGCTCGGCCTTGTCGATGAAGCTCACCGCCCCCAGCCGGATCGCCTGGGCGCAGCGGTCGAAGTTCCCCGTCCCGGTGTAGACGATCACCGGAACGTGGATGCCGCGCTGCGCCAGCTGACGCAGCACTTCGAAGCCGTCCATGCCGGGCATCTCGAGATCGAGCAGCACGCAGTCCACCGGCTCCCGGGCGAGTGTGTCGAGGGCGGCTTTCCCCTCGGCCGCCGTCAGGGCGTCATGGCCGCCGAGGCGCTTCAGATCGTAGGCGTACTGTTCGGCAAGCGGCTGCGCGTCGTCCACGATCAGGATCAGGCTCATGCACCGGTCTCCACGAGCGGCAGGTCCACGGTGAAGCAGGACCCCGCTCCCGGCGAGGTCTCCACCCGCAGGCGGCCCCCCGCGTCCGTGACCAGCCGGCGCACGATGGAGAGTCCGAGACCGGTCCCACCGGCCTTGGTCGAATAG
>DATICZ010000017.1:0-17371 GCA_035456525.1 Gemmatimonadales bacterium | reverse complement strand
TGCTGCTGGAGAATCATTACGGCGTGGGCGACGTAGTCCGCATCGCCAACGTCGAGGGCACAGTGGAGCGAGTCACGCTGCGCTCGACGGTGCTGCGCGACGGGCACGGCGTGGTCCATTTCGTTCCCAACGGACAGGTCGGGGTGGTCTCCAATCTGACGCGCCAGTGGTCGCGCGCCGTCGTGGACGTGGGTGTCTCCTACCGCGAGGACGTGGACCGGGCGATGCAGGTGCTGCGCGAGGTGCTGCGGGAGTTCGGGAATGATGCGTCGTGGCGCGACCGGGTGGTGGGCGAGCCCACGGTGGCCGGGGTGGAGGCGCTAGGCGAATCCCGAGTGGAGCTGCGGGCGTGGGTGAACGTGGTCCCGGGCGCGCACGGCGATGCCGAGCGGGAGCTGCGCCGGCGCATCAAGAACCGCTTCGACAAGGAAGGGATCGAGATCCCGGTGCCGCAACGGGTGGTGCGCATGGTCGCGGGCGCGGAGCCGAAGGCAGCCACGCCATGACCCTGGTCCTCCACAACACGTTGAGCCGCGCGATGGAGCCGTTCACGCCGCTGCACGCGCCGCGCGTGACGTTCTACACCTGCGGCCCCACCGTGTGGAACTACGCCCACATCGGCAACTTCCGCACGTTCCTGTTCCAGGATCTGCTGCGCCGCTGGCTCGAGCAGTCGGGGTACGAGGTCTTTCACATCATGAACCTCACCGACGTCGACGACCGGACGATCAAGGCGGCCGCGGCGGCGCAGGCCTCGCTCGTGGCGCACACCGAGCCGTTCGTCCGCGCCTTCTTCGAGGACCGCGACTTCCTGCGCATCAAGCCGGCGCACGTCTACCCCCGCGCCACGACCTCGATCCCGGCGATGGTGCGGCTGGTGGAGCAGCTGCTCGCCAAGGGAGTCGCCTACCAGGGGGACGACGGCTCAGTGTACTTCGCGATCGGCAAGTTCCCGACGTACGGACGCCTGTCGCGCCTCGACACGCGGGAGATCAAGGTGGGCGCGCGGGTGGCGAGCGACGAATACGCCAAGGAGAACCCGAGCGATTTCGCCCTCTGGAAGAAGGCGGATGCGCTGGACGAGCAGGTGGGCGCGGCGTGGGATGCGCCGTTTGGGCGCGGTCGTCCCGGCTGGCACCTCGAGTGCTCGGCGATGTCGCTCGACGAGATCGGGCGCCGCTTCGGCGTGCGCACGCTCGATATTCACGCCGGCGGCATCGATCTGGTTTTCCCCCATCACGAGGACGAGATCGCGCAGTCCGAGGCCGTGACGGGCGAGCCGTTCGCGCGCTACTGGGTGCATGGGGCGTTCATGCAGGTGGGCGGGACCAAGATGTCCAAGCGCTTCGGCAACTTCCTCACCGTGCGCGACCTGCAGCAGGAAGGCGTGGACGCCGGCACGTTACGCCTGCTCGTGTTCCAGACGCACTATCGCAAGGAAATGGACTACAACGACGCGGCGCTGGCTTCGGCTCGGGATGGGTCCCGCCGGCTGGACATCTTCCGGGAGCGGCTGCGGACGGCCGGTGGGTCGCCGGAAGACGAGCGGTTCCGCGCCCTCGCCGAGACCCTGAAGACGCGCGTGACCGAGACGCTGGACGACGACCTCAACGCCCCACGGGCCGTGGCGGCGCTGTTCGACTTCGTGACGGAAGGCAACCGGCTGCTCGACGCCGGCGCGCGACCGGGGGAGAGCGTGCTGGCCGCCTGGCGATGGGTCGACGAGGTGCTGGATCTGTGCCCGTCACGGCCGCCGGCGGACGACGAGCTGGTGCGATGGGTCGAGGAGCGGATCGCCGCACGCACGCGGGCCCGCGCGGGGCGGGATTTTGCGGAGGCCGACCGGATCCGGGCGGACCTGCGCGCCCGGGGCGTTGAGATCGAGGACACCCCGGGCGGCACGAAGTGGCGGCGGGTCTAGGCTAGACTCCCGGCATTCCCATGGCTGGCCGGTAGGCGAACTGGGCCACGATGATGCCGATCACGAAGTACAGCACGAGGGCCACGACGATCACCACGGCCGTGTAGCCGGCCGCCTTCTCCTGCGGCGCTTTCATCAGGACCGGCAGCCCCAGATAGAGCAGGTACAGGCTGTAGAGCCCTGCGAGCAGGCCGAGAATGGCCAATGCCGGAATGAGGCCGAAGATCCCCCCGACCCAGGCGGCGGTGTAGGAGTACGCTGCCACCTTGAGCGCCTGGATCTGGTTCTTCTGGCCGCCGAACGTCGGGGCGAGCGCGTCGATGATCAGCGCGAGGACGAAGACACCGACCAGCCCGAGTATATAGGCGACCACCGCGTTGCGAATGCCGGAGCCGATGGGAATGCGTATGGAGCCGGCGAACGGTACGCGCATCCCGAACACAGACCACCCGATGACCGACGCGATCGGTCCGATCGCGGCGAGGGGAATGATGTATCCGGTGTAGAGGCTTCCGACACTCGCCTGCTCGGTGTCGATCACCGGCCATTCGTCCTTCGGCGTCAGCAGGATCTTCTTCGCCCGGTCCATCAGTGCCATATGGTGTCTCCGGCTCGGGTGGCTTGTGACACGATTGAAGCCGTGCACTGCGCCCACCACCTTGCCTCTCCGGGACCCATTCCGCAAGGCACGCCCCTTTACGCCACCGGCGCGCCCGGGCCATCTTCCCGTTTCCGATGAGACCAGGAGTGTGGTGATGCGCCGTATCGGGTTGGTCGTGGTCCTCGCCGTCCTGTCGATGCCTCAGGAGGCGCCGGCGCAGGTTCCCCCCGCCGCGAGCGATATGCTGCGGCGGCTGTTCGCGACGCGCGACTTCGCCGGGCAGTCGTTCGGGGGCGGGGCAGTCCACTGGATGAGCGGCGGAGCGGGCTTTGCCACGCTCGAGCCGTCGGCGCTCGTTCCCGGCTCGTCCGATCTCGTGCGTTACGAGACCGCCACCGGCACCCGCAGCATCCTGATTACCGCGCGCCAGCTCATCCCGTCGGGCGCCTCCGAGCCGCTCGACGTCGAGGACTACGACTTCGGTCCCGGCGACACGCTGCTGCTCCTCTTCAGTAACACGCGCCGGGTGTGGCGACAGAACACGCGCGGCGACTACTGGGTCCTGAATACGAAGAGCGGGACCCTCCGCCAGGTCGGCGGGCCGGGCGTGCCCGAGGGCTCGCTCATGTACGCGAAGTTCTCTCCCTCGGGCGATCGCGTCGCCTACGTGCTCCGCGGCGACATCTACGTCCAGCGGCTGGCGGATGGCACGATCACGCGGCTCACGACCGACGCGGACTCGCTCCACGTCAACGGGATGACCGACTGGGTGTATGAAGAGGAGTTTAGCCTGCGCGATGGCTTCCGCTGGTCCCCCGACGGCACCCGGATCGCATTCTGGCGCTTCGACATGACCGGCGTGCGCACGTTCACGCTGATCAACGACACCGACTCGCTGTACCCGTTCACGATCCCAATCCAGTATCCCAAGACGGGAACCCCGAATTCGGCCGTCCGCGCCGGCGTGATCAGCGCCGACGGCGGCCAAACGACCTGGATCTTCCTCCAGGACGACCTGCGCGACAACTACCTGCCCTGGATGGAGTGGGCCGGCAACAACGAGCTGCTGCTGCAACGGATGAACCGGCAGCAGAACACCGACCGGGTGATGCTGGCGGACGCGGTCACCGGAGGCACCCGCACGGTCCTCACCGAGCAGGACGACGCGTGGGTGGATCTGGTGGAGAACGTCCCCTGGCTCGCGGGGCGCACGCGGTTTCTGTGGATCTCCGAGCGCGACGGGTGGCGCCACGTGTATGCGGTGTCGCGGCAGGGCGGCGCGACGCAGCTCCTGACGCCCGGCTCCTTCGACGTGATCGACGTCGCCGCGGTGGATCAGGCCGGCGGCTGGCTCTACTACATCGCCTCGCCGGACAATGCGACGCAGCGGTACCTCTACCGGATCCGCCTCAGCGGCGGCGGCCGCCCGGAGCGGATCACGCCGCAGGATGCCCCGGGCGCGCACAGCTATACCGTCTCGCCGGACGCCCGCTGGGCGATTCACACCGTCTCCCGCTTCGATACGCCGCCGGTCACGGATCTCGTTCGGCTGCCCACGCACGAGGTGGTCCGTACGCTGGTGGACAACGCCGCGTTGCGCGCCGTGGTGGAATCGCTCGCACCCCGGCCGACGGAGTTCTTCAAGGTGCAGGTCGGCGGCGGCGTCACGCTCGACGGCTGGATGATCCGGCCGCGCGACTTCGATTCTACCAGGACCTATCCCCTGCTCATGCAGGTGTACGGCGAGCCGGCGGGACAGACGGTGCTCGATCGCTGGTCGGGAACGTCCGGACTGTGGCACCGGATGCTGGCGGACCAGGGCTACGTCGTCGCCAGCGTCGATAATCGCGGCACTCCGGCCCCGCGGGGACGCGCCTGGCGCAAGATCGTGTACCGCCAGATCGGCGTGCTGTCGAGCCGCGAGCAGGCGGACGCCGTGCGCGCCCTCACCCGGAGCCGGTCCTACCTCGATTCCACCCGGGTCGGGATCTGGGGCTGGAGCGGCGGCGGGTCGAGCACGCTACAGGCGATGTTCCGGTTCCCCGAGATCTACGCCGTGGGGATGGCCGTGGCGCCGGTCCCCGACCAAAGGTTGTACGACACGATCTATCAGGAGCGCTACATGGGGATCCCCCAGGAAAACGGGGAGGCCTATCGGCTCGCGTCGCCCATCACCTTCGCCGACGGCCTGCACGGCCGGCTGCTCCTCGTGCACGGCTCTGGCGACGACAACGTGCACTACCAGGGGTCGGAGCGGCTGGTGAACCGGCTGGTCTCGCTCGGGAAGCAGTTCGACTTCATGGTGTACCCGAATCGCTCCCACTGCATCTGCGAGGGGCGCGGAACGACCCTGCACATCTACACGTTGTTGACCCGGTACTTGCTGGAGCATCTGCCCGCGGGGCCGCGCTGAGCTGAGGGACGGGGGAAGACGGTGGAGGTCCTTTACCGCCTTCCCCCGTCCTCCACCGTCCTCCACCGACCTCCTGACAGTGCCAGGCCCAGCACAACCCACCCTCCCAGCGCAACCCATTCGGCTCCAGTAAAGCTCCCGGGCACCGCCGGCACCACTTTCATCAGGACGATGGCGGCGCTCACGATGGCGCCCAGGGCAGCGAGGCGCAGCCCGCCGGCGCCCGAGGGCCGCGCGCTGCTGCGCCGCGCGCGCATGATCAGCGCGAGGCAGGCGGCGCACCAGCCGACGCCCGCCGCCAGCGAGCCCACTTCGCTGATCGGCACGAGCAGCGCGTCGCCGAGGCACGCCCCGGCGATCGTGAACAGCGTGAGGAGGCCAATCGCCACGGCCGGCGTGCCCCAGTGCGGGTGGATGCGCGCCATCCCGGGGTGGATGAGGTGCCGCCGTCCCATCGCGTAGAGCAGCCGCGTCGCGGCCACGAAGTTCCCGTTGAAGACCTTGAGGAGCGAGAGGAACGCCGCGAAGAGGATGAGCCGAGCGATGGCGTCCGAGCCGAAGGCGCGCGCGAACGCCGTCTCGGTGCCGAGCCGCCCGGCGACGAGGTTGCGCCAGGGAAAGACGAAGGAGACGGCGGCGATGATGAGGACGTAGAACGCCGCTCCCACGAGCACCGCCCGCGTCATCGCCCGCCCGAACCCCCGCGGATCGAAACCCGGGGCCGCCTCTTCGGATCCCTTGGCGACCGACTCGAAGCCGGTCATGAAGTACGGCACGATCTGGGCGACGAGCAGCACCGACCCGAGGGCGCCGGCCGTCCCGGGGCGCGCGAAGAGCGGCTCGAGATGGCGTGCCGACCCGCGCGCGAAGCCGAGGGCCACGAACACGACGAAGCAGGCGAGCAGGCCGAGCGTCGTGACGGCCTGGAACCGGCCGCTGGGACGGATGCCGCGGAAGTTGACGAGGGCGATGAGGGCGGTGAGGGCGAGCCCGGCCGCGAGGCGTGGGAGGAAGATCGTCTTCCCGGCGACTGCGTAGAGCGGATAGCTGTTCAGTGCCGGGAAGACTCTCGCCAGGAGATTGCCGATCGCCACCGCCTCCCACGGGCAGACGATGGCGTAGGCCAGGACCATGATCCAGCCGGTCCCGAAGCTCGCACGCCGCGAGAAGACCCCCTCGGTGTAGGCGACTTCGGCCCCGGCGTCAGGGATGTCACGGACCAGACGTCCGTAGGTCAGGGCGACCGGAAGGAGCAGTAGCCCGCCCAGGGCGAAGCCCAGCATCGCGCCGGCGGGGCCGCCGCGGGCCAGCCAGTCGTCCATGACGACGAGCCAGCCGACGCCGACCATGCTGCCGAAGCCGAAGGCGAAGTACTCCAGCGGCGAGAGGGCGCGCGTGAGTGCCGGCGTCGGAGCCTGCGTCACGCGCCGGTCCCCCCGGTCACGGTGATTTTGGATGCACGGCGGCCACCAGCCAGCCGATTCCACTGCCCAGGATCGCACCGCCGATGACGTCCGTCGGGAAGTGCTTGCCGCCGGCCATCCGCAGCGCGCCGATGGCGGTGGCGCTCCCGAACAGGACCGTGGCATTGCGGGCGCGATGCGGGAGGCGCTCACGCTGCGCGATCGCGAGGTATGACGTCGCGACCGCGAACGCCGTAGCGGTATGTCCGGACGGGAAGGACTGCTGGTTGTTGCGATGCGGTGCGGCGGCCGCGGCGGCGTCGGTATAGAGGACGGGCCGCTTGCGGCGCACGAGGACCTTGAGCCATTCAGTCGACGCCGCGGTCCAGCCGACCGAGTTCGCGAGCACCGCGAGGTTCCCGCGGGCCTGCCCGGGCGAGCGATCGACGGCTACCAGTCCCGCCGCCAGGCCGTTGATCCCGATCAGGAGGACGTCGCTGCCACGGCGCGCGACGGACGAATTCGCGCCCACTACCCACCGATCGATTCCGGGCAGCTCCGCCGGGTTGCATGGGGCGCAGGACGGAGCCCCGCGGGGCAAGAGCAGGAGCTTCGGGACGAGCGTCGTCACTCCCGCCGCGCTGACGGCGGCAAGGTCGGCCCAGCCCACGCTGTAGCGGGGTTCGGCGGGCTGGCCCTGGGAGACGCCGGCCGTGGAGAGGGCCCCCAGCGCACACAGGGTGAGCAGGACCGCACGCACGCAGGCGCTCCGGGTCAACGGCGCGGCCGGCGCCGCTCGTAGGTGCCGTCGGACCGGAGCTCCCACGCCGTGGGATTCTCGAGATCCGCGGTCAGAATCTGGTCGAGGCGTCGCCGGTTCTCGGGATCCCGCACCGGCGCCACGACCTCGACGCGACGTCGCAGGTTCCGGGGGCGCCAATCGGCCGAGCCGATGTAGTACTCCGGAGCGCCCCCGTTCGCAAAATGAAAGACGCGCGCGTGCTCGAGAAAGCGGCCAAGCACGCTGACCACGCGGATGCGCTCGGACAACCCGGGAACATCCGGTCGGAGGAGGCAGAGCCCGCGAACGGAAAGGGCGACCTCGACGCCGGCCTGCGCCGCCCGGTACAACGCGACGATGATCTCCCGGTCAGACAGACCGTTGATTTTCGCCCGGATTCGGCCGCCCCGTCCCCCACGGACGTGCTGGATCTCGCGATCGATCATCGCGAGGAACCGGGGCAGCAGGTGCGTGGGCGCGACGAGAAGTTGCCGGTACGGCGATTCCGGCGCCCGCGACGAGCCCGAGAGCTCGTTGAACAGGTCGTTGATATCCGCGCCGAGCTCCTCATCGGCCGACAGCAAGCCCAGGTCGGTGTACAGGGCGGCGGTCGCGGCGTTGTAGTTGCCGGTGCCGATATGCACGTAGCGCCGGACAACCTCGCCCTCACGACGCACCACGAGGGCCGTCTTGCAGTGGGTCTTCAGTTTCACCAGGCCGTACACGACGTGAATGCCGGCCTCCTCCAGCCGGCGGGCCCAGTCGACGTTGCGCTCCTCGTCGAACCGTGCCTTGAGCTCGACGAAGACGAAGACCTCCTTGCCCGCTGCGGCGGCGCGCAGCAGCGCATCGACGATTCCCGAGCGTCCCCCGGCGCGATACAGCGTGAGCTTGATCGCCAGCACCGCGGGATCGTCGGCGGCCTCCGCGAAGAAACGCTCGACCGTCGCCTCGAACGAGTCGTACGGGTGGTGCACGAGCACGTCGCCGCGCTGGAGCAGCTCGAGTATCGATTGGCCGGTGGGCAGCGGGGCCTGCCCACGGAATGGCGGATACTGCAGCTCGGCGCGCGGTAACGACGCGAGCTCCCGGAGCGCGCCGAGATCGACGAGCGGCGTGGCCTCGTAGAGGTCGCCGGGGCCGAGGGTGCTGACCTCACCGGCGTCGTCGAATTGGAGCTCGCGCAACAACAGATCCCGGATGGCCTGGGGCATCGCCTGTTCCACTTCGATGCGCACCACCGCTCCATAGGGGCGCCGCTTGGTTTCCTCGTCGACGACCTGCAACAGGCTCGCGGCACCAACCTCGGGCAGATCGAGATCGGCGTTGCGGGTGATACGGAACGTGTGGGCGGCCTCCACCTGGCGGCCGGGATACAGCGTCTCGAGGTTCTCCCGTATCACGTCCTCGAGTGGTACGAACTGCCCGTCCTCAAGTGGGACGAACCGGCCGAGACCATCCGGCGACTTCACACAGGCGAAGTGCTGGGCGCCGCTGCGCGGGTCCCGGACGACCACCGCGAGACAAAGGCGGGCGTTCGGCAACACCGGAAACGGATGGCCCGGCGCCCGCGTGATGGCCTGCGGGGTGAGCGTGGCGAACACGAGATCGGTGAAGTAGCGGCGCATCGCGACCCGTTGCGCGTCGTTCAACTCCGCCCACCGCAGCATCCGAATGCCTTCCCGGGCCAGTGCCGGAGCGCACGATTGGCTCCAGCACCGCTCCTGGCGCTCGATGAGCGGGCGGAGCCGCAGCGCGATCGCTTCCAGCTGCCCCCGGGGCGTCAACCCGTCGTCGCTACGCGTGGTGGACCCGGCGGCGGCCGCCCGGGCGAGCGCTCCCATGCGCACCATGAAGAACTCGTCCAGGTTCGCGCTGAAGATCGAGAGAAACCGCACGCGCGCCAGCAAGGGCACCTGGGGATCCTCGGCCAGTTCGAGCACCCGCGCGTTGAACGCGAGCGTGGACAGGTCTTCATTGAGCAGGTGTTCCGCAGCCAGCTCCGAGGCATCGCCCGCCAGCGGGGTGGCTTCGGGGACCTCGACCAGGGCCGCGAGCGGCGTCGGGGCCGCCGGAGCCGGCACAGGCGTACGGTCCGGGAAGACGTCGGCCCGTGCGGCGACCGCGAGCGCGGCGAGTGTCCGGGGTTCCCGCAGCGCCGGGGAGCCGACGCGTGCCAGGACCTCGTCGAGCGGCAGCCACCGGCACTCGCCGTTCGCAGCGCCGTGCGCGCTCACCCGGCGGGACAGCCACACCTCAAGTGGCGCTCTGTCGCCGACCGTCGGGGCCAACCCCAGGAAGCGCAATTGCCCGTCGCCACTGCCGAAGGTGGTGCGCAGCAGGTGGCGAACGCCCTCCTCCCCGCTGCCGCGGGTGGTGGGCAGGGACAAGGTCCCGCGGTCGTGTCGCAGGGCGATCGTGGATTCCTCGAGGGCGATCAAGACGATCTCGCGCTGGCCCCGCGTGGATCGCGCAACGGTCTCCGCCTCGAGCTGCTGCCGCAGCTTCTCCGCCCGCTCGAACTTGCCGACCAGCAGGGGCCGCAGACCGTACATGTCTCTCAGGGCGTTCACCACCGCCTCGAAGGCCGGCCGGCCGGGGCGCACCTGTCGCAGCGTCACTTCCTGCAGGGTCTGCGACAGCTCCTGGCTGCGCACCGTCACGACGTCGTAGAGGAACTCGAATTGGGCGCGGGCGAACCACCCCGGGCGCGAGCGCCGCAGCCGCCGGTCGGTCTCGAACTCGAGCCGGGGGAGCAATCGGGTGGGATCGATCAGGGCACGAAGTCGTCGCGCCGGCTCCGAGGTTCCCGCGATCGCCTGTTCGCCCGTGAGCGCCTCGACTTCGGCCTCGAAGGTCTGCGGGATGACGACCATCGCGGCGTCCTCCGTCCGCCCCAGGCTCCGCACCGTCAGCAGCCGGCGGTCGTCGAGCTGCACCCGGAAGCGGCACGACACACCCCGGCGCCGCAGCGTCCAGTCCGGTGCATCGAAATAGAGGTCGCGGTGGAAGGTCCGGTCGACGGGTCCGCCGCGCAGCCCCAGGGGCAGCGGCTCGAGCACCATCCGGTTCAGGAGATCGAGGCTGGGGACCTCCCCGCGCCACTCGAGGAACGGCGCCGCACTCACCGGACTAGTACGCAAAGCCGGCGCGCACGTAGATGCCCGTGCTCTCGGGCGAGCGCGCAGCGGCCACCGTCAGCGTATTCACGCGGTTCAGGAAGGCGAACCACAGCCCGCCACCGGCGGCGCCGTGCCACACATCCGACGTTTCGCCGGACCGGAACACCCGCCCGGCGTCGGCCAGCCCGAACACGCCGAATTCGATCGGCAAGAACGCGTAGAACTGACCCACGTGCGCACGCAGCTCCACATTGCCGGCCAGCGACGCGTCACCCGCAAAGCGATGCTCGGCGTAGCCGCGCACGGTCGTGCCGCCACCGACGAACGCCGCCTCGTGGAAGGGGTAGGGGCCGAACACCCGCGAGCCGGCGGCGCGCAGCGCGAGGGTCGGGCCGTGCGGGACGGTCAGGTAGGTCGCGGCCTGCGCCGTGACCTCGCCGAACGCGCGGGTCACGTCGAGCGTCGCGGGGTAGGCGCTGCCCGAGATCGCGAGCAGCACGCCGCGCGTCGCCCAGGCCGGGAGGTCGCGCGTATCGACGCGCAGTCCCCCCGCGGCGCCGAGCTGCTGGAACGACCCGACCCCGTAGGGCCGCAGGACCCCGATGAGGCGGGAGGAATCCGGCGTCGATTCCGCGTCCTTCAAGACGAGGCCGAGCGACGCCTGCGTCGCGGCGGACACGGACCATGTGACCGTCGGGGCGATCAGGTATTGCTGCTGCGGGACTTTGTGGAACCGCGTGGATCCGGTGTCGGGCGTTTCGTTTCCCAGCCCGTAGAACCGCACCACATCGATCCCGGACGCGCGCAGGCGGAGGCTGGTGGAGGCCCGGCCGGGGAAATCCCGGACTTCCTCCACGAGCTCAGCCCGGTAGCTCGCTGCGCCACTCGCGTATCCGCCCCGGAGGTGGAGGCGCGTGTGGTAAGGGAAGTGCCGGAACCCATACCCGGTGCGCACGATCCCGCCGCCAACGAACAGACCGAGGTCCGACCCGAAGGAGACCCAGGCGAGCGGTATGACGCGGGCGCCCCAGTCGCGGGGCCGCCCCAGGGTGACCGTGTCCGCCGGCGGCGCCTGGTAGGGGCGTGTGTCGACGCCGGTCCGGCGCCCCCGCACGAGCTGATTGTTGCCACGGTCGTCGTAGAAGCGCACCGCGGCGCCCGATGTGGAATCCATCAGCACGTCGTCGTCCCCGCCGCCGATGACGCGCACCAGCGGACTATCCGCCGGCCCGCGTACGACGACCCGATCGTTGCCGGCGTGCAGGTAGAGCCTGATCTCCTTCGTCTCCCGGGGGTCGAAGGTGCGGGAGAAATACTGCCTCCCGCCCGCGATCAGGCGGAGCGTGTACCGGTCGTCTTGCCGGCCGAACTCGGCGGTATCGGCCTCATCGGTGGCGTGGACGTCCACGGTGGTGGCGAGCAGCCGATAGAAGCGCCGCGCTGCCTCGGGCAGGAGGTCGCGGCGCCGGCGCAGCGCCCCGGCGATGCCGCCTCCGCTTCCACTGCGGTATTCGATCGGCAGCCGCCCCACGGCGAGATCGATCACCGAATCGGTGAGCCGAACACGGAGCGCCGCGGCGGTGGAGTCCCACACTGCACGCTCGAGCCCGCTGAGCAGGCGGCGGTCGAGCACCTGGCCGGAGAACGTGAGCCGGAACACGCTCGGATAGTCGTCGTCGAACCCGACGAGCTGCGGGAAATACTGCCCTGCGAGCTGCACCAGCAGCCCGTCGAGACGGGCAAAGGCCTGGTCGCGATCGCGCGGAATCGGCCGCCACCAGCGCAGCCCGCCCTCGTCGAAGCGCGCCCAGCGCCACTGGTCCTGATGGCGGTCCCAGTCGCCGATGAAGACGTCGACCAGGCGTGCGGCCAGGAACGCGCGGGCGTCAACCCGGTCGGTCGCACTGCGCTCGAGCCGATTGAAGAGCCTCTGCGTGCTCCCGATGTCGACCGCCCCCGCGAATCCCGGCTCCTCATCCGATGCGCCTGCCGGGCGCTCCTCGATCATGCCGAGCGTTCCGGCGGGAACGCACGCGAGTGCGGCGAGCCGTGGATCGTGTGGGAGCACGTAGAGCGAGGGGGTCGCGTGGAGGACGCCGGTCGCCTCGAGCAGCGGGGCGACGACGAGCGGCGCTCCTGGGTGCGCGGAGCTGATCTGATCCTGCAGGACGTCGCGCGCGAAGGTGCGGCGCAGGTCCGGTGGGAGGGCCAAAGTCGGGTCCTTGTCCACCGACCGAAAGACGTATTCGTGCCGGTCGGCGCCGCGCAGTCGCACGGACTTGGTCTGACGCCGGCCCCCGCACGTGTCCGGCGTCAATCCGCCGGCGAACGTCGCCAGATCGAGCACCTCGACACTCAGCGGCGTGGCCCACAGATCGCGGTAGTGCGCGCCGAGCAGCAGGCGGTGCAGCCAGCCGGCGCGATATCGCTCGCCCGCCGCCAGCCGCACGCGCGCCCCTGGCGGGGTCGTATCGGTGTGTTGTGCGCGGGCGGGGACCGGCGCTCCCGGGACCGCCCAGGCGAGCGTGATCCACTGGACCCACCGTGTCGCGCTCACTGCTCGGCCGGCTTGAGCCCCCGCAGCGAGCGATACTCCGTCGCCACGACGCTCGGCGCGCCACGGCGCTGGAGCTGCTCGAGCAGGGCGCCGGACTCCGAGTCTTCTTTTGTCCGCACCATGTATTCGAGCGTCGTCGTTCCCTCCGCACTGGGCAGGATCTCGGCGAGTCGCCAGCGCTTCGTCTGTTCCTCCAGCACACTCTCGACCAGCGGCTGCGCCGACTTCGGGTCGGTGGTGTGCACCAGCACCACGGCGGTGAAACGTTTCTTCTTCGTGTCCCCGGACCGGGCGGCGATATACGCCTGGAGCCGTGCCGCCCGGTCTGCCACCTCGTCGAGCTCGGCGGGGGTCAGGGCCGCCAGGAGCTGGGGATCTCCGCGCGCGAGGAACTCGCCGGTCTTCCCCGGACCCAGCAGGGCTTCGCCGGGGCGCAGCGGCTCGACCCGCCCGCGCTGGTCCACATAGATGTTTCCGATATTGAAGTGCCACAGCGCCAGCACGACGAGGTTGAACACGACGGACATCGTCGCCGCCACCGCAGGGGCGAACACGCCGGCCGCGACGCCGACCGCGAGCGCCAGGAAGATGTAGACCGCGTCCTTCGTGTCCTTGAGCGTGTTGCGGAACCGCACGGCGGCCATCACGGCCCCGAGCGCGAACGCCAGCGCGATGCTGTTCTGGACCAGGATCACGGTGCCGGAGACGGCCATGGGGAGGATGATCACCGTCTGGACTACGGACTGGTCGTAGCCCCGGCGCCGTTTGGTGACCATGTAGACGTAGGCGACGGGTACGACCAGCGCGAGAGCCGCGAGGCTGGCGAGGAGGGTGATCAGCACCAGGTCGCCCTGCGACAGGGTCTCGAGACCGGTGCTCACGTCCGTGAAGCTGCGCCCGCGGCTCCCGGCGCCCAGGGCCGATACCTCCCGGAACCGCTGCTCGAGCTCGGGAATCCCGGGGAACAACGAGAGCAGCGCCCAGACCGCACCCGCCAGAAGGATGTAGTAGGCGGAGAGCCGCACGATCGGCGAGCCGCGGGGCAGGGTCATCCTGCTCATACTATCGTGCGCAATGGATTCGGCCAGAGGGCGAGGACTTCACCCGATCACACTCGCCTGCCTGTCAGCCGTCCGCTAAGTTGACGCCATGGTTTCGGTGATCGAGCAGTTGCGTGAACATCTCGCTCCCCGCTACCAGGTGGAACGGCAGATCGGGGCCGGGGGCATGGCGCGGGTGTATCTGGCCACCGAGCAACATCCGCGACGCTCCGTGGCCATCAAGGTCCTGGAGCCGGACATCGCCAGCCGCCTGATGTACGACCGTTTCATCCGGGAGGTGGAGTTGTCCTCCCGGCTCACCCACCCCCACATCGTTCCGATCTTCGCGGCCGGCGAGGCCGGCGGCCTGCTGTACTACATCATGCCGTACATCGAGGGCGAATCCCTCCGCCACCGCCTCGTCAAGCAGGGGCGGCTGCCGCTCGAGGAGGCGGTGCACGTCGTGCTCGACGTCGCGGACGCCCTCAGCTATGCCCACGCCCAGGGGGTGGTGCACCGCGACATCAAGCCCGAGAACGTCCTGATGTCGGGCGGCCATCCCGTGGTGGCCGATTTCGGCGTCGCCCGCGCCATCAGCGCCGCCGGCGGCGAAACGCTCACGCAGACGGGGCATGCCGTCGGCTCGCCGGGATACATGAGCCCGGAGCAGGCGATGGGTGGAGAAGTGGACGCGCGCTCGGACATCTACAGCCTGGGCTGCCTGATGTTCGAGCTGCTCACCGGCGAGCTGCCCGCGCGGGCCGGGTTCGGAGACGTGGCCAATTGGGATGTCCTGGGAACGAGCGGTGCGCTGCGCGGTGCCAGCACCGGCGAGGGGCGCGCCGTGAAGCACGCGATCTCCCGGGCGCTCGCGCCCCTGCCTGCGGATCGTTTCGCCACGGTCACCGAGTTCGCCGATGCGCTCGGCGGATCGGCGCACCGTCCGAGTCTGCCGAGAAGGAGCAGGTTCGCGAGTCGCCGGAGCTGGAGGGGTGCCGTCCTTGCACTGGGACTGATCGTGGGCGCAATCGGACTCGCGCTGATCGGGCGACGCGGCTCGGCACTCGTCCCTGGACGGGTGGTCGTCGATGTCATCGAGAACCGCACGGGGGATGCGGCACTCGATCCCCTCGGTCACATGGCAGCGGATTGGGTGACGCAGGGACTGACCGAGACCGGGCTCGTCGAGGTTGTCCCCTCGGTGACCGTGTTAGCCACGACCGCCACGCCGACCTCCCCGGTCCCCGGAGCCGGCGGTGCCGCCGGGATCCGTGCGCTGGGGCGTGAGACGCAGGCCCGGACCGTCGTATCGGGGGCGTACTACCGGCAGGGCGACAGCCTCCGGTTTCAGATCGAGATCGCGGACGCCCGGGACGGCAAAGTGATGCGGGCCCTCGATCCGGTGGTCGGGCCCGTTGCCAATCCTCTCGTTGCGGTCGAGAAGCTGCGTGAGCGGGTGATGATCGCGTTGGGGACGCTCTTCAACCCAAAGCTGGCCGGCTGGGCGGCCGCGGCGAGTCAGCCGCCCGATTACGCGGCCTATCAGGAGTTCGTCGAGGGACTGGATCGCTTCGCCCGGTTCGACTATCCGGGTGCCCGCGACCATTTCGACCGGGCGGCGGCGGGCGATTCGACGTTCAGTGTGGCCATGATCTGGTCGGCGGCCGCCCGCCTCAATCTGGGAGAGCATGGCGGCGCGGATTCCATCGTGCGCCGACTCGAGCGATCGAATCGACCGCTCGCCCCTGCCGATCGCAGCTATCTCGCCTGGGTGGCCGGCGTCGTGCGCGGGAATGGTCCGGCCGCCCTCCAGGCCGCGCGCGAGCTGGCCCGCGTCGCCCCCGGCTCCGATGCCGAGTACCTGCTCGCCAACGGGGCGATCTCGTTCAATCGCCCACAAGAGGCGCTCGCCTCGATGGAGCGAGTCGATCCGGATCGCGGCCTGTTTCGGGGGACTTACGTCTACGCGTGGGACATGACGACGGCGCTGCACTTGCTCGGCGAACACCGGCGTGAGCTGAAAGAGGCGACGGCGGGTCGCCGCCGTGCACCGGGGCAGCTTGGGGGGCTGGTCCCCGAGGTGCGTGCGCTGGCGGCCCTCGGCCGCCTGGACGACCTCTGGCAACGTTTGGACGAAGCTCAGCAGGTCGGGTCCCAGGATTCCTGGACACCCGGAAGTGTGGCGCTGCTGGCGGGGGCGGAGCTGCGGACGCACGGGTATCCCGAAGCGGCCCGCGGCGCGGTCACCAGAGCCGTCACCTGGTACGAGCGACGGCGGGCGGAGCTGGGGCGGGAGGACGATGGCGGGCTCGGCTTGGCGCAGGCGTACTTCGAGGCCGGGCGGTTGGAGGATGCCCGCGGGCTACTCGAGGGCTTCGTGGCATCCCCCAGGGCCATCGGCGCCATGGGTCGGCATGCGGCCCTCGGCACTCTCGGGGCCATCGCGGCACGCGAGGGGAAACGGGCGGAGGCGGTGCGTTTCGACAGCCTGCTGAAGGCGAGTCCCGAGCGGTACATGCGCGGCGGGAACAGCTACCAGCGAGCGCGTATTCACGCGTTGCTGGGTGACCGGGAAACCGCGGTCGACCTGCTGCAAACCGCCATCCTGCAAGGGATGGACTTCTCGTCGGTGCACGCCGACCTGGCGCTCGCTTCTCTCGATGACTACGGGCCGTTCCGGGAGCTATTGAAGCCCAAGGGCTAACTCGTTCCGGCTCCTTCCCTTGCCCTTGACGCCCCGGGCGGTTAAGCTATGAGTCTGTAAAGTTTGACGATGGCCAGCTGACGTAGCTCAACTGGTAGAGCAGCTGATTTGTAATCAGCAGGTTAAGGGTTCGAGTCCCTTCGTCAGCTCACGAAGGCCGAAGCGGAGATCGCAACTCGAAACACAATTCACCCCGCGGCGCAAGGCGCGGGGTGCGTCGTCAGTGGGAGGCACCAAGCGGCGAGCCGGCCGAGACGACGCAGGGCCAGGTGGGGTGCCCGAGCGGTCAAAGGGAGCAGACTGTAAATCTGCCGGCTTCGGCCTACGAAGGTTCGAATCCTTCCCCCACCATCGGGGCGCGCGGGAGCGCGCGGGCGTAGCTCAGTTGGTAGAGCATCAGCCTTCCAAGCTGAGGGTCGCGGGTTCGAGCCCCGTCGCCCGCTCTGTGATGCTGGGATGTCGCTCGCGTAGCTCAGTCGGTAGAGCGCGTCCTTGGTAAGGACGAGGTCACCGGTTCAATCCCGGTCGCGAGCTTGGGGAACTGAGAACTGCGCTATCGGTCATCGGCTGTCGGCTGAGACCGTTGTCCGATGAGCGCGAGAGGACGAGTGAGAGCCTGGCTGATAGCCGAAAGCCGATAGCGTTTTTTTTTCGACACGAGGAACGTGCACCAATGGCGAAAGCAAAATTCGAGCGGACGAAGCCGCATGTGAACGTGGGGACGATCGGGCACGTGGACCACGGGAAGACGACGTTGACGGCGGCGCTGACGAAGGTGGCGGCGGACAAGGGGTGGGGCACGACCTACGTCAGCTACGACCAGGTGGCG
>DATICZ010000016.1:0-7641 GCA_035456525.1 Gemmatimonadales bacterium | reverse complement strand
CCGCGACCGGACGGCTCTATGCTAGGATCAGCCGGGCGAAGACGACTGCTTGGAGAACACCCAGCGCCTCACCACCGCCCTCGCGGGCCGCTACGCCATCGAGCACGAGCTCGGTCACGGTGGGATGGCCACGGTCTATCTCGCTCGCGACCTGAAGTACGATCGACCGGTCGCCCTCAAGGTGCTGCGCCCCGAGCTGACCGCGGCGCTCGGCGCTGAGCGGTTCCTGCGCGAAGTCCGTATCAGCGCCAGGCTCGACCATCC
The DNA here is from genome assembly GCA_035456525.1 of Gemmatimonadales bacterium. Classification (GTDB taxonomy): domain Bacteria; phylum Gemmatimonadota; class Gemmatimonadetes; order Gemmatimonadales; family GWC2-71-9; genus DASTHG01. Next base: position 7,377 of record DATICZ010000016.1, on the reverse strand, counting down.
CCACATCCTCACGCTGATCGATTCCGGCGAGTCCGACGGCTTCCTCTGGTACGTGCTGCCCTTCGTCCACGGCGAGTCGCTGCGGGAGACGCTGACCCGTGAGCGGCAGCTCGACCTCGGGCAGGCGCTGACCATCACGCGCCAGATCGCCGGCGCCCTCGACTACGCCCATCGCGAAGGGGTGATCCACCGCGACATCAAGCCGGAGAACATCCTGCTGCACGAAGGCGAGGCGATGCTGGCGGACTTCGGCATCGCGATGGCGGTGCGGGAGGCTGGGGGAAGCCGGCTGACCGAGTCGGGGCAGAAGCTGGGGACGCCGCAGTACATGAGCCCGGAGCAGGCGACGGGCGAACGGGAGCTCGACGCGCGCAGTGACGTGTACTCGCTCGGCGCGGTGCTGTACGAGATGCTGACGGGTGAAGCGCCGCACACGGGCGCGACGATGCAGGCGGTGATCGCGAAGCTCTTGACCGAGCGGCCCACCCGCGTGCGCACCGTGCGGGACACGGTCCCCGAAGCCGTGGACAACGCGGTGGCGAAGGCGCTGGCCAAGGTGCCCGCGGACCGGTTCCACGGGGCCGCCGAGTTCGCCGCGGCGCTGGACGCGCGCGGCGCGGTCGCCAGACGGACTCTGCCCCGATCGCTCAAATGGGCGCTCGGAACGGCGGGGCTTGTAACCGTCGCCGCCGTCCTCGTGATCCTCGCTCGTCCCCGGCTTGAGATCATCGCGCTCGGCAATGTCTCGCAGACGACCTTCGAACCGGGGCTCGAGATCGAGCCGGCGATCTCTCCTGACGGGAAGCTGGTGGCGTACGCTGGTGGTCCGCTGTCCCAGACCCGGATCTATATACGCCAGCCGGGAGGTCGCCCCGTGGCGCTCACGGCAGACTCCGGTCCGCCGCAGCGGCGCCCGCTGTGGTCACCGAACGGCACGCGCATCCTGTTCGAGACAGACGAGGACCTCTTCCTCGTCCCTTCACTTGGTGGCGTGCCACGTCTGATGGCACGCCGTGCGTGCTGCGCGGCATGGTCCCCGGACGGTCGGGAAGTGGCCTATGTGGGGTCGCCCCGGCGCCCGGGCAGCTTTGAGCGGCCCGAGTCGATCTTCGTGCGGCCGCCCGACGGCGGGGCGCCGCGCTTCGTCGCAGTGGTTTTCGACCCCCATTCACTCGCCTGGTCACCCGATGGGAAGTGGCTTGCGCTCGTCTCGGGGAACGATCAATTCGCGGTGGGCACGGCATTGTTCGGAAACACGGGGCCGAGCGCCATCTTCGTCGTTCCGACCGCCGGGGGGACGCCCGTGCCGGTCACCGACAACACGAAGCTGAACGTGAGCCCAGCGTGGACCCCGGACGGTCGCCACCTCCTCTTCGTGTCGGACCGCGACGGCGCACGCGACGTGTACGCGGTGCGCCTAAATAGCTCGGGCACGCCGGCTGGAACCCCCTCGCGCATCACGACCGGACTGAACGCGCACTCGATCAGCATTTCCGCCTCCGCGGCGCGGCTCGCGTACTCGGTCTACACGTCGCGCGCGAACGTCTGGACGATCGCGATCCCCACCGACGGGCCGGTCTCGGTGGACCGCGCCACCCAGATTACCACGGGCAACCAGACCGTGGAACAGATGACACTTTCGCCGGACGGGCGCTGGCTCTACTTCGACTCCAATCGCTCCGGGAACGCGGACATCTACCGGATGCCCGTGAACGGGGGGGAGACGGAGCAGCTCACCACGGACCCTGCCGACGATTTCGGACCGGACATTTCCCCCGACGGCCGCTGGATGGCGCTGTATTCGACCAGCGGCGGCAGCCGGGACATCTTCGTGATGCCCGCCGACGGCGGAGAGGCGCAGCGCGTAACGGACGACTCCGGGGAGGAGCGGTTTCCGAGCTGGTCGCCGGACGGGCGGTCCCTGTCCTACACACTCACCGGAGCCGACGCACGCGACGGGCTGTATGTGATTTCGCGGGACGCGAGCGGCCGCTGGGGAACGCCCCGGCAAGTCTGGAACAGAGCGAACCTGGGTCGCTGGTCCCCCGACGGGCGCACCCTGGTCAGTGCCTGGACCGACGGCCTCTGGTTGATCCCGGCCGCGGGCGGTGTGGCTCGGCGCGCCTCTCCACCTCCCGAGACCGTCAGCGACCGGGAGCCGCCGTGGGCGTACTGGTCGCGGGACGGCCGAACGATCTACTGCAAGTCCCGCGACCGCGCGGGACGGTCGTGGATCTGGGAAGTCGCCGTCACTGGGGGCCGCCTCCACACGCTGGTGCGGTTTGACGACCCGGCAAAGCCATCCTACTACACGTCATGGACGAGTGACGGCCGGCGTTTCTACTTCACCATCAACGACCGGCAAAGCGACATCGGGATCGCCGAGCTGACTGGCTTGAAGTGAACCGGCGGAGCACCGGCCGTCTCAAATCGACTACCTGACAGACGACTTGATGAGGTGAGCGGCGTACAAGGCACCTATCCCTAACGACAGAAAGCTGAATCCGGCGACCTTGACCAGGAATTCGAGTCGGCTTTTCATGTTGACAGCCCTCCCCGGTAGACGGGATGTGTCAACCTGGCTCGAGAAGTCAGCCCTTACAGAACGAGTTATACACACTAGTCCCGCGCCCGCTCCCGCAGGAACGTCTCGATCCCCTCGGCCACCGCGCGGGCGTAGCGCCACTGCCCGTCCTCGCTGCGCAGCATTTCCTCCTGCTCGGGGATCATGATGAAGAGCCCCTCGGTCAGTGCCGCCGGCATCCAGGTGGGCCGCACCAGCGCGTAGTCTCCCCGCCCCATCCCCAGATCGCGAACCCCGAGCTCGCGCACCAGTGCGCGATCGAGCGCGCGCGCCAGGTCGGCGCTGCGCGGCTGGAAGTAGTAGACGCTCGTGCCGTTGTTGACGAACGGATTCACGCCGTCGGGGAGCGCGTTGGCGTGGATCGAGACCAGCACGTCCGCGTTGCGCTGCTCGGCGAAGCGCGTGCGGGGATAGAGATCCACCGGGGTCATGTCGCTGCGCGTGAGCAGCACCGTCGCGCCCGCGCGCGCGAGCAGCTGCTCCGCCTTCTGCGCCACGGCGAGCACCGCGACCGGCTCCCACAGCCGCGTCGGGCCGGTGGCGCCGACGGGCGGATGGCCCGGGTCCAGTACGATGGTCCGTCCGCGCAGCGGGCGGCGCGGATCGATGACGGGGGGCCGCCGCACGTCGAGCAGCAGATCCCGGCCGTCGAAACGGCTGCGGTACCCCCACACGCGCCCCGACAGCTCGAGCGTGATCGTCAGCTCGTCCACCGATTCCTGGCGGTAGCTCATGCGGGTGACCAGCGGGTCGGTGCCGCCGTACTGCATCCAGTTCACGTCCGAGGCGCCGCCGTAGATCCGCAGCGTCAGCGACCGGTCCCCCTCCTCCACGCGGTAGGGCAAGCGGGCAGGCAACGGCACGCGCAGGGTGACCCATCCCGACTCCGGGTGCAGGCGCACCGAGCCCACGGTGCCGCCCGGCGGCGGCGTGCCCGGCGGCAGCTCGTGCACGTCGACGGCGTTGACCCAGGCCGCGGCGCCGCGCGACAGGGCGAGCCGCACCTCCCCGTTCAAGGCTCCCGAAACCGCGGCCGTCGTCCCGGTCGGGAAGAACCACTGGTACGTGCCGCCCGGCACGGCCTTCCCGACGGTGAGCGAATCGGTGGTGCCGGCGTGCGCGGTGTCGTCGTCCAGCACGATCACGGGTGGGCGGGCGGGATCGATGGTGGACACGCCGAGCGGCCAGGTGGCCCGGACGGTGTCCGCGCCGACGGCGACCTCGAGTAGCGCGCTGCGGTCGAGCGGTGTGGCGGAGAGCCACCCGACGTAGCGGTCCGCCCGCGGCGGCAAATGGTAGGTGGCCGAGTCCGTCGCGAAGGCGCGGACTCCCCACTCGGGCTCGGCGGGCAGGGTGTCCGGCAGAAAGGGGACGACCGCGCCGGACATTGTGAAGAGCCGCACCGCCGCACCCGGTGCGGCCCGCACGGCGAGCCGGATCCCGGCGCCGGCCGGCCAGCGCATCGTCCCCGCCGGCGTGAAGCTCGTGGTATCGATCCAGGCCGCCCGGCCGGCCGGTGGGTGGAATCGCGGGGCGATACGCAGGTGCGCCACGGCAGCTTGCGTGTCCGCCGCAGCCGCGGCGACGAGCGCGACGTCGGCCGCCGTGTCGTCGGGAAGCGGCACCCACGCGATCCACGCCCCGTTGGCCTGCACCGGAACCGCGGAGCCGTTCACCGTGAGCGTCGCGTCGCCGCGACCGACGCTGCCGAACATGAAGGTGCTTTCCACCGCCGCCACGACGTCGGTCGGCGCGGGATACACGACGTCGATGCGCAGCGGACCGAGGGTCGGTGCCGGTACGCGTGGCGCGATTCCTGCCCCGCCCGCGCGGCACGCGACGATTGCGAGGACCGGGAGCAGTGCCGTGGGTCGCATCGCGAGCGAAGCTACCAGGCGGCCTTCCAACCCGCCAATTTGCGCAATAGATTGGCATGCCATAACTTCTGCGCCCGAGGAGATGGGCCGCCCGTGACCACTTGTGCCTATTGCGGACGCGCCAACGATCCGGGCGCACTGTTTTGCATGGACTGCGGAAAGCCCCTCTCCGGGGAGCCTGCCGCGGCCAAAAAGGCGGTCCCGACGCCCGTGCCCCAGGGGGGGGAGGGCTCGGCCGTGCAGCCCGCCGCCGCGTCTCAGGGCGGACTCGGGCACGCCCCTGCGGGGCGAGCGGCGGCGGCCTGCCCCTTCTGCGGGACGGCCATCGACGGTGTCCATCCGTATTGCCCGCATTGTGGACGCCGGCTGTCGGCGCCGGGCTCGGGTCCGGCGTGCGCGCGCTGCGGCTCGCCGGTCGACCACGCGGCCCGGTTTTGCGCCACCTGCGGGGCGACGATCGAGGTCCCGGGGGTGGGGCTCGCCCGCCCGTCCGAGCGTCCGGCGCCCCGCACCGAGTTTCTGTTCCGCCTGCAGCTGCTGGACGAGGGCGGCCGCTCGCTCGAGAGTTACGAGAGCCGGCGCGTCGACACCACGATCGGCCGGGCGGACGGAGACGTGCGGTTCCCCGACGATCCGTTCCTGTCGCCGCTGCACGCCAAGCTGTCGTGGGAGGATGATCGGCTGGTGGTGCGCGACCTGGGCAGCCGCAACGGCACCTGGGTGTTCCTGGAGGAGCCCTATCGCCTCACCGACGGTGACCTGCTGCTCATCGGATCCCAGGTGGTGCGGTTCCGCCGGCTCGGGTACCCCGGGCCCTACGCCCCCGAGGCGGACGCGACCAAACGGATGGGGAGCCTCACGCCCGCGGCCGACATCGCGTCGCTCACCCAGCTGCGCGCCGACGGCAGCTCGCGCGACGTGATCCAGCTGTCGCCGGGCCGGGACGTGCAGATCGGCCGCGAGCAGGGGGACTGGGTGTTCCCCTACGATCCGTCGATGAGCGGCCAGCATGCGCTGATACGCTCCGAGGACGCCGACTTCGTCGTGGTGGATGCGGGGAGCCGCAACGGCATTGCGGTGGCGGCGCGGGGCGCCATCCCGGTCAAGGACGGCTCGCGCATCCTGGTGGGGGACAAGCTGCTGCGTATCGAGATCCCGTGAAAATCTGCCCGGTGTGCTCTCGGGAGTACTCGGACGAGATCCGCTTCTGTCAGGACGACGGCACGACGCTGCGCGGCGCTGCGCCGGCGTCGAGTCTCGTGGGGCAGGTGATCGCCGACCGCTATCACGTGATCAAGAAGCTGGGCGAAGGGGGGATGGGGCAGGTCTATCTCGCCGAGCACGTGAAGATGGGACGCCGCAGCGCCATCAAGGTGATGAGCCCGGCGATGATTCACGACCCCGACGCCATCGCGCGCTTCAACCGTGAAGCGTCGAACGCGAGCCGGATCACGCACCCCAACGTCTGCGCCGTCTACGATTTCGGGGAGACGCCCGAGGGGCTGATCTACCTGGCGATGGAGTTCGTGGAGGGCGTGCCGCTCACCGACCTGATCGAGCAGGAGGGGGCGCTGCCGCTCGCCCGGGCGACGACGATCTTCAAGCAGACCGCCGACGCGCTGCAGGCCGCGCACGATCTGGGCATCGTGCACCGCGACCTGAAGCCCGACAACATCATGGTGGCGCGGGGGCGCGACGGGTCGGACGTCGTGAAGGTGGTGGACTTCGGGATCGCCAAGGCGGTGGGCGGCGACGAGACCGGGCAGAAGGTCACGAAGACCGGCCTGGTGGTGGGCACCCCCGAGTTCATGAGCCCCGAGCAGCTCTCCGGCGACAAGGTGGACGGCCGCAGCGACCTGTACGCGCTGGCGCTGGTCTACTTCCGGATGCTCACGGGGCAGCTGCCGTTCCAGGCCGATTCGGTGCAGGAGACGATGATCAAGCGCCTCACCGACGAGCCGGAGACGCTCGCGGCGGCGCGGCCCGACCTGCGCTTCCCCGACGGGCTGCAGCAGGTGCTCGACACGGCGCTGGCCCGGACGCCGGCGAACCGCTACCAGACGGTGGCGAAGTTCGCCGACGACGTGCTGGGGGTGGTGGCGCTGCGGCGCGGCACGCAGGGCGCGACCCCGGCGACGCGCGCCGAGATCGAGGCGAAGACGCAGGTCATCGACTCGCACGAGACGCGGGCGAGGAAGTCGGTTCCGCGGGCGGAGGGGAAGCGGCGCTCGTTCGTGCCGCTGTTCGTGGGGCTCGTGCTGGTGCTGGGACTGGGCGGCGGCGCGTGGGTGATGTTCGGCGGCCATGGGGCGCCGGAATCCCCGGCGGCGAACGATTCGACGCAGCTGGCCGTGACGCCGCCCGAAACATCGAAGACCGTGCAGATGTCGGACACGACGAAGCAGGCGCCGGCGGTTACGCCCACGAGGACGAACCCGGTGTCGCTGAGCCGCGGGGATACGCCGCGCACGACACCTGGACAGCTTGGCGGAGGCGGTGCGTCCACCATCGACCCGGCCAAGGCAGGGGATATTCTGGAGGCGCTGTTCGATAGTCCTGCTGCGATCATTGTCGACTCCGCCCAGAGCGTCTATAACACCCGCGGGGTGTCGACCCAGGACAGGGCGCTGGCGGCATGTCTCATCGCTCAGGCACAACGGACCCTGCGAAACCGTGAGGCCGCGTTACGCTGGGCCCGGATAGGGCTCGGACTCAACAGCACCATGCGGTCCTGTCAGGACGTCGAACAGAACCCGGACCCCCAACCTTAGGCTCATGTTCGGACGCGCGAAGCCGATCACGATCCGGGTGTTTGCCAAGAGCGATGTCGGCAAGGCCCGCGACCACAACGAGGACAACTTCCTCGTGGCGGATCTGTCGCGGCGCGACTGCACCGCGCCCGTCTCCGAGCGCGAG
>DATICZ010000015.1:0-3004 GCA_035456525.1 Gemmatimonadales bacterium | reverse complement strand
GCACCCGGATTGACGGCATGCAAGGAGATGGCGAGTGCGCGTTGCGTTGCCGGCCACCTCCCCCAAATCGGCATCATCTCGGTTCAGATTCGATCGACTCGACGAGGCACAGACGTTCGTCCTTCAACAGCAGACCAGAATAAGACGGTGACGGCTCGCCCGCGGATAGTCTCCTCCTGGCACTTCCGCGCCGTGCCCGCAGGAGAACGATCACGTCTAAGCACAGTGTAACATCCCCCTGCCGAGGCGGTGGCGGGACCGGAGGAAGATGTGAAGGGTTTCGGATGCCGGCCCATCGCGAGGGTGAGGCAGGCGCCGGGGCCGGCGTCCGAAAGCCTCCAGGGAAGGAACCCGCGAGTCGTAGGGCACGCCGGTGCCGCGAGTCCTATGGGGATTTCGCGGTCGTGGACGGGTTGCTCGATTGAGGCGAGCGGCGGCGTGCAGAGGAGGGTGGGCTGCCGATGGGGTGAGGCTGCCGCGCCGAGCTGCATTGGCATCTGCGATCCGCTGGCGAGCGAGGCTGCATCCGACGCGGAGCGTGTCGTTGCGGACAGGCGCCGTCGCAGCCGGCCCATGACCAGCGCCAACGGCGACCGGCACTACGGCGTCTGCGGGACGGGGGCGTCATGACGTGTCGATCCTGATGGTCGGGGCGTGCCTGGGCTGGCAGTCGGCCTCGAAGGTCTCGATGACGATCATGCGGCCGCCGCAGCAGGGGCAAGGGGTCGCGAGCGCGGACGCGGTTGCGTCGTCGGCGGCAGCCTCGTCCTCGGTATCGGCGGCGGTGCCCGCGGCACCTTCCAGAAGCTCGCGAGCCTGCGCCAGGCGCTCGTCGCGCGCGCCGCCGGCGAGGAAGCCGTAGTGGCGGATGCGGTGGAAGCCCTTGGGCAGGACGTGGATGAGGAAGCGGCGGATGAACTCGTGCGCGCCGAGCGTCATGGTGGTGTAGCGGCGTGGTCCCTCGACCCGGTAGTCCTTGACCTTGAAGGTGACGCTCTCAGCGTCGGCGGCGATCAGGCGGCTGTTGGAGATGGCGACGCGGTGGGTGTAGCGCGACAGATAGGCAAGCACCGCCTTGGGGCCGGCGAAGGGACGCTTGGAGTAGACGAACCAGCGTCTCTTCTTGAGCGGCGCCAGGAACGCGGCAAAACCCTTGCCGTCAGTCAGATGCGCATGCTCGCCGAAGAAGGCGAGCTTGCCGGCCTTGTGGGCGGCGGCGAGCTTCTCCAGCATCAGGCGGCGGAACAGCCTGGAGAGCACCAGCACGGGCAGGAAGAAGTTGGGCCTGGTCGTGATCCAGCGTTTGCCGTCGGGCGAGATACCTCCGCCCGGCACGATCATGTGCACGTGCGGGTGATGCGTCATGGCCGACCCCCAGGTGTGCAGCACCGCGGTGATGGCGATCCTGGCACCTAGGTGCTTCGGGTCGGCGGCGATCGTCAGCATGGTCTCGGCCGAGGCCTTGAACAGCAGGTCGTAGATCGCCGCCTTGTTCTGGTAGGCGATGTCGCCGACCGGCGCCGGCAGCGTGAAGACGATGTGGAAGTAGGGCACGGGCAGCAGCTCGCTCTGCCTCTCCTCCATCCACTCTCTCGCCGCGGCGCCCTGGCACTTGGGGCAGTGCCGGTTGCGGCAGCTGTTGTAGGCAATGGTGGTGTGAGCGCAGTCCTCACAGCGCGCAACGTGCCCGCCGAGAGCCGCCGTGCGGCAGCTCTCGATGGCGCTCATCACCTTCATCTGGGCGAGGCTCACATGGCCGCGGTTGGCGTCACGCCAGGCGGCCCCGTGGTCGCGGAAGATGTCCGCGACCTCCAGAGCTGGCCGTGCCACCGCCCCGCACTACTTGGGCGGCTCGCCCCTCCTCGGACCGATCGGCGTGAGCCGGTCGAGCGGGCTCGTGACCTCGCGCAGCACCTTAGCTGCCACCTGCGCGTAGCGCGCGGTCGTGTCGAGCTTGGCGTGGCCCAGCAGCACCTGGATCACGCGGATGTCGACGCCCTGCTCCAGGAGGTGTGTCGCGAAGCTGTGGCGCAACGTGTGCGGCGACACGCGGGTCTTGATCTCGGCGGCCTCCGCCGCCTCGCACACGACGCGGTAGAGCTGGCGCGTCGTGACCGGGAGCAGCGGGTCGCGGCCCGGGAACAGCCATGTGCTCGGCCGCCCGACCCACCACCAGTCGCGCAGCAGCTCCAGCAGCCGCGGCGACAGCATGGCGTTGCGGTCCTTCCTGCCCTTGCCCTCCTCGACCCGGATCAGCATGCGCTTGGAGTCGATGTCGGAGACCTTCAGGTTGGCGACCTCCGACACGCGCAGGCCGGCCCCGTACGCCACGCCGAGGGCGGCCCGGTACTTGACGCCGCTGGCGTGCTCCAGCAGGCGCAGCACCTCCTCCTCGTTGAGCACATTGGGCAGCTTGCGCGGCTGGCGCACGAGGGTGAGGTGGCGCCCCATCTCCGGCCGGTCGAGCGTGACCCGGAAGAAGAAGCGCAGCCCCGTCACCGTGGCGTTCATGGCCGACGGCTGGGCGCCCGCCTTGCTCTGGTGCACCTGGAAGCGGCGCAGGTCCTCCGCTGCCGCCGTCGCCGGCGAGCGGCCGAGAAACTCCGAAAGGGCCTTGACGGCGCGGATGTAGTTGCGTTGGGTGGCGGCCCCAAGCTTGCGCACCGTCATGTCTTCGATCATGCGCTGGCGCAGCGGGCTGATGGGCGTCTCGCTCATCGGGGTCTCCTGTCTTGAGGTTGGAGTGCTTGGACCCCTCGATCCTCAAGACGGAGCGCCCCGCCCGTCACCTCATCTCAATTCGGGCTCGACCCCTCCCAGAGCACCATCTTGCGCGCAGCGCGCTCCCGCGTGAGCGGGTTCGTTCATTGACCCATTTCTGACGTAGTTGCGTCGTCAACGATTTGGCCGATCCTGTTGTAAGGAATCTCTCGATACCGCCCATGGCGCGAATTCCTCTATGGCGGCGCTGAACTCGGCCTTGTCCGGGTCGAACCGCTGGACG
>DATICZ010000014.1:0-41647 GCA_035456525.1 Gemmatimonadales bacterium | reverse complement strand
GGACGTGACCAAGATCCGGACGGCGGGCAAGCACCTGCTGTCGCTGATCAACGACATCCTGGACCTCTCGAAGATCGAGGCCGGGAAGATGGATCTGTACCTGGAGCGATTCGCGGTCGGCACGCTGATCGACGAGGTCGCCACCACCGTGCGGCCGCTGGTCGAAAAGAACGCCAACCGGCTGGAGGTCCGCTGCGCACCGGACGCCGGCGCAATGCACGCCGACTTGACGAAGGTCCGGCAGATGCTGCTCAACCTGCTGTCGAACGCCTGCAAATTCACGCGTAACGGCACGATCACGTTGGCGGTCGCGCGCGAGCAGAGCGTGGAAAGTCCGGGAGCGGGCGGCGACCGCATCCTGCTGCGCGTGACGGATACCGGCATCGGGATGACCCCGGCCCAGATGGAGCGCCTGTTCGAGGCGTTCGCCCAGGCCGACGCGGCGACCGCCAGCAAGTACGGCGGCACGGGGCTCGGACTCGCCATCACGCGGCGCTTCTGCCGCATGATGGGGGGCGACGTGTCCGTCGAGAGCGAGGCGGGCCGGGGGTCCACGTTCACGATCTGGCTGCCCGCCGTGACACCCGCCCACGCCCCCGCTCCGCGGAGCGACGCGTGAGCGCGCCCTCGCTGCGCTCCGCCCTGCTGGCGTTGAGCAACCGCATCGCCGAGGCCCAGGACGAGGAGGCCGTGTGCCGCGCCGTGGTGGAGAGCTTGTGCCATGAGGCGTTCGGCTTCGACGGCGTGGGTCTGTATCTCGCCGGCTCGACCGCGTTCGAGCCCGCATTGCGGGCGAGCGCCGGTGCGTTCGCCGCGGGCGAGCGGACGCGCGCCGAGCTGAAACTGCCGCTACGGGTCGAGCAGAGCGCCATCGGCGAGGTGGTGGTGCAGCGCGCCGGAAGCCGCGGAGGGGCGTTCGAGCAGGGGGACCTCGAAATCCTGGCGGCGGCCGCGAACCAGGCGGGCATCGCCATCGGGCGCACGCGGCTGCTCGCCGCCGACCGCCAGCGCATCGCCGAACAGCGGGCGTTGCTCGCCACGCTGGCTGATCTCTCCGGACAGCTGGAGCTGGACCGCCTGCTCCAGGCCGTGCTCGAGCGGGCCGTCACCCTGCTCGACGTATCCGGCGGCGAGCTGGCCATCGTGGACGAGGCCTCGCACCAGCTGGTGATCGTGGCGAGCCACAACATGGGCACCAACGCCATCGGCACGCGCATGGAGCTGGGCGAGGGCGCGATGGGCCACGTCGCCCAGACCCACGAGCCGCTGATCATTCCCCACTACCAGCAGTGGGCCAGCCGCTCGGCGCAGTACGCCCACAGCGCGATCCAGACGGTCATGGCCGCGCCCCTCCTGATCGGCGACCGGCTGGTCGGGGCCATCGCGAGCGTGCATTCCGACCCGGCGCGCACCTTCGGCCAGGGCGAGATGCGGCAGCTCAATCTGTTCGCCGCCCAGGCCGCCGTCGCGATCGAGAACGCCCGGCTCTACAGCGACGCGCGCAGCCGGGCCACCGAGCAGCAGGCGTTGCTCGACACGCTCTCCGACCTCTCGGGCGAGCTCGAGCTCGACAAGCTGCTGCGGACCGTGCTGGAGCGTGCCGTGACCCTGCTCGACGTCACTGGTGGAGAGCTCGCCATCTACGATGAGAGCACGAAGGATCTGCTCATCGTCGCCAGCCACAACATGGAAACCGACGCCACCGGGACCCGCATGGCCCTGGGGGAAGGGGCGATGGGCCGCGTGGCGGAAACGCTGCAACCCCTCGTCATCCCCCGCTATCAGGAGTGGGAGGGCCACTCGGCGAAGTACGAGCGGTCGAGCATCCAGTCGGTCATGGCGGGGCCGCTGCTCATCGGAAACCGGCTGGTGGGCGCCATCGCGAGCGTGCACGCGGACGCGTCGCGCGAGTTTGGCGACACCGACCTGCGGCGCCTGATGATGTTCGCGCCGCAGGCGGCGATCGCGATCGAGAACGCCCGCCTGTTCACGGCCGAGCGGCGCCGCGCCCGCGAGCAGCAGGCCCTGCTCGACACGATGCAGGATCTCTCGGGTGAGCTGGAGCTGGGGCGCGTGTTGGGCCGGGTGCTCGAGCGGGCCGTCAGCCTGCTGGGGGTCACCGGGGGCGAGCTGGCCACCTACGACGAGTCCCGCAAGGATCTGCTGATTGTGGCGAGCCACAACCTGGAAACGAACGCCGTCGGGGTGCGCATGGCGCTGGGCGAAGGCGCGATGGGCCGGGTCGCCCAGACGCACGAGCCGCTGATCATCCCCCGGTACCAGGAGTGGGTTGGGCACTCCACGAAGTACGAGCGCGGCAGTATCCAGTCCGTCATGGCGGCGCCGCTGCTGATCGGCACCCGGCTGGTGGGCGCCATCGCGAGCGTGCATTCCGACCCGTCGCGGCAGTTCGGACCCGAGGACCTGCGATTGCTGCAGCTGTTCGCGCCGCAGGCGGCGATCGCCATCGAGAACGCGCGGCTCTACGCCGCGGCCCAGCAGTACTTCGAGAGTCTGATGCGCAACAACCCGGTCGCCATCGTCAACGTGGATCTCGATGGGCGGATCACCTCCTGCAATCCGGCGTTCGAGCGGCTGTTCGGGTATCGCGACGCGGACGTGATCGGCCGCAACCTCGACCAGCTGGTGACGACCGAGGAGACGCTGGGCGAGGCGCAGGCCTACACCGATCGGGCGATGCAGGGCGGGAGCGTCACGGGCGGGATCGGGCGACGCCGCCGCAAGGATGGATCGATCGTGGACGTCGAGATCGCCTCGGTCCCAATCACCGTCGCCGGCGAGCGGGTCGGCATGATCGGCCTCTATCACGACATCAGCGAGCTGCTGCAGGCGCGCCGGGATGCCGAAGCCGCCAACGAGACGAAGAGCCGCTTCCTGGCGAGCACGAGCCACGAGCTCCGCACGCCCCTCAACGCGATCCTCGGCTACAGCGAGATGCTCGTCGAGCAGGCCACGGAGGACGGCCACGCCGAGTACCTCGCCGATCTCGGCAAGATCCATTCGGCGGGACAGCACCTGCTGTCGGTGATCAACGACATCCTCGACCTCTCCAAGATCGAGGCGGGGAAGATGGAGCTGTACCTCGAGACGTTCGAGCTGCGGCCCCTGGTCGACGAGGTCGCCACCACCGTGCGGCCTCTGGTGGAGAAGCGCGGCAACCGGCTCGACGTCGTCGCGGCGGACGGCCTGGGCACGATGCACGGTGACAAGACCCGGTTGCGTCAGGTGCTCCTGAATCTGTTGTCCAACGCGTCCAAGTTCACGGAGGCGGGCACCATCACCTTGGCCGTCGAGCGAGAGGGCGCCGAGATGCTGTTCCGCGTCGTGGACACCGGCATCGGGATGACCCCCGACCAGATGAGCCGGCTGTTCGAGGCGTTCTCTCAGGCGGACGCCACCATCGCCAGCAAGTACGGCGGCACCGGACTCGGTCTCACCATCAGCCGCCTCTTCTGCCGGATGATGGGCGGCGACGTCACCGTCCAGAGCACTCCCGGCGCCGGCTCGACCTTCACTGTCCGGCTCCCCGCCACGACGCGCGCCGAGGATGAGCAGGCCAGCTGGCCCGCCGTGGGTACACCGCGCGCCGGTACCGTCTTGGTGGTGGACGACGATCCCAGTGTCCGCAACCTCCTGGGTCGCTTCCTGAGTCGCGAAGGGTTCCAGGTGGAAACCGCGGCGGACGGCGCCACCGGACTGCGGCGCGCCCGGGAGGTCGTGCCGGATGTGATCACGCTGGACGTCCTCATGCCCGAGATGGACGGATGGGCCGTGCTGACGGAGTTGAAGCGCGATCCACGCCTGGGGAGCATTCCGGTCATCATGCTGACCGTGGTGGACGACAAGCCTACGGGATTCGCGCTGGGGGTCGCCGAATACCTCACCAAGCCCATCGAACGGAACAGGCTGGCCGGGGTTCTCTCGAAGTACGCCGCTGCGGCCCGGCAAGTGCTGCTCGTGGAAGACGACGCGGGCACGCGGCGTGTGCTGCGACGGGCGCTGGAGCAGGAAGGGTGGAACGTCGTCGAGGCCGCGAACGGCCGTGCGGGGCTGGAACGCCTCGCCGAGCACCGTCCGGGGCTGGTGCTGCTGGATCTCGTCATGCCCGAGATGGACGGCTTCGAGTTCCTCGACGAGCTGCGGCGCAGCGGCAGCGCGGGGGGGAGCGGCGTCCCCGTCGTCGTCCTGACGGGGAAGGACCTGACCGAAGAGGACCGCCGCCGCCTGAACGGCGGCGTGGCGCGGGTGGTGCAGAAGCGCGATCGCGGACCCGAGGCGCTGCTCGCGGACGTGCGCGAGCTGATCGCGGCGCGGCCGGCGTCACGCTGAGGGGCCGGACGGAGCAATCCTCACTGGGGGATGGATGGCGAGAATTCTGCTCGTGGAAGACAACGAGATGAACCGCGACATGCTGTCGCGGCGCCTGCAGCGCAAGGGCTATGAGGTGACGATGGCCGTGGACGGACGCCAGGGCGTGGACATGGCGCGCAGCGGCGGGTACGATCTGATCCTCATGGACATGAGCCTGCCCGAGATCGACGGCTGGGAGGCCACGCGGCAGCTGCGCGCCGCACCGGAGACCAGGACGGTGCCGATCATCGCGCTCACGGCGCACGCCATGGCGGGCGACCGCGACAAGGCGCTCGAGGCGGGCTGCAACGACTACGACACCAAGCCGATCGAGCTGCCCCGCCTGCTCGGCAAGATCGAAGCGCTGCTCCCCGCCAAGCCATGAGTGCCACGGCTCCTCTCTCCCGGGACGCTCTGGCCGAGCTGCGCCACGAGCTGCGCACGCCGGTCAACCACATCGTCGGCTATGCCGAGATGCTGCTCGAGGACGCGGCCGATCCGGCCTTCGCCGCGCGGCGCGCCGGCCTCGAGATCACCCTCGCGGGCGCGCGCGACGCCCTGGCGCTGATCAACGCCACGCTCGCCCCGGCGCGCACCGACGTCGGTGAGGATGAAGTGCTTCGGCTGTACGAGTCGTTGCGCGAGCCGCGCGATCGCGTTAGTACGGCGATCACGGCGCTGCTCGCCACTCCCGACGCCCGGCTCGACGCCTCGCTCGGCGACGATCTGCGCCGCATCCTCTCGGCCGCGGAGCGCCTCGGCGGGCCGGTGCCTCACCCGGCGGCGGCGAGCCCTGTGCAGCCGCCAGCGCCGGCGCCTGACGCACCGCGCGCGGCGCCGCCGGCATCCGGTGGCAACGGAGGAAGCGACCACGCCCAACCGCGCCAGGCTCGCATCCTCGTGGTGGACGACGTCGCCGACAACCGGGAGGTGCTGCGGCGCCGCCTCGAGCGCGAAGGCCATGCCGTAGAGACGGCCGAGCACGGTCGACGGGCGCTGGACCTCGTGGCGCAGCGGCCCTACGACCTCGTCCTGCTCGACGTGCTGATGCCCGAGCTCGACGGTTACGCGGTGCTCGACGCGCTCAAGGGCGACACCGCGACCCGCGACATCCCCGTGATCATGCTCTCTGCGCTGGACGAGCTGCCCGGCATCGTGCGCTGCATCGAGCACGGCGCCGAGGATTACCTGCACAAGCCGTTCGACCCCGTGCTGCTGCGCGCGCGGATCAACGCCTCACTCGAGAAGAAGCGGCTGCGCGACCTGGAAGTGGAGTATCTCCAGCAGGTGAGTCGGGTCACCGCGGCCGCGACCGCGGTGGAGGCGGGGAGCTATCGCCCCGGCGCGCTGTCGGAGGTCGCCGCGCGCGCCGACGAGCTGGGCCAGCTGGCCCGCGTGTTCGACAGCATGGTGGGCGAGATCAAGGCCCGGGAGGAACGGCTGCGCGATCGGGTGCGCGATCTGCGCCAGGAGATCGAGTGGGCGCGACGCGACTCCAAGGAGTTCGCGGTCGCCCTGGATGGTGGCAACCTGAAAACCGGCGACCACTTCGCGCAGCGCTACGAGATCCTGGCCGTGCTGGGCCGGGGCGGCATGGGGACCGTGTACCGGGCGCGGGACCAGGAGCTCGAGGAGGAAGTCGCGATCAAGACGCTGCGGCCGGAGTTCGTGAGCGACTTGAATCTCCTGATGCGCTTCAAGGACGAGATCCGGCTGGCGCGCCGCCTCTCGGATCCCAACATCGTGCGCACCCACGATTTCGGCGAGTGGTCGGGGGTGTGCTTCCTGACGATGGAATACGTGGAAGGGATCACGGTACGAGAGCTGATCGACACGCGGGGGCGGCTGGGCGTCTCGTCGGCCCTCGCGATCGGAACCCAGCTGGCGCACTCGCTGGCGGTCGCGCACGAGCACGGCGTCATCCACCGGGACATCAAGCCGCAGAACATGCTGCTCGACGACCTGGGGGTGCTGAAGGTGATGGACTTCGGCGTGGCGCGCCTGGCCGAACGCTCGACCTCGATCACCGAGGCGGGGCTCGTCGTGGGGACGCCGGCCTACATGCCGCCCGAGCAGCTCATGGCGGAGGCCGTGGACGCCCGCAGCGACCTCTATGCCGCCGGGGTCGTGTTGTACGAGTGTCTCACGGGCCAGCCGCCGTTCCAGGCCCCGTCGGTCATGAACCTGGTGGCGAAGCTCCTCACCGAGACGCCCCGCCCCCCGGCCGAGGTGAATCCCGAGGTCCCGCCGGCCTTTTCGGCCCTGGTGCTGCGCCTCCTCGCCAAGAAGCCCGAGGACCGGGTGCAGACGGCGCGCGAGCTCGAGCAGCGGCTCCAGTCGCTGGGGTAGGGGGCCGGGGAGCCGGCGGCACCGGCGCAACCATTTCCCCCGGGCGGGCATCAGAATCCGGAAACCGGATCGACCCAGCTTGCGTCCTATCCAGGTCCACCACCGGCCGGGACCCCGCATGCGGCACATCAAGCTCGCCTTCCGCACCCTGTTCCGAACCCCCTTTGTGACCGGGATCGCGGTCCTGTCCTTGGCGCTCGGCATCGGCGCCAATGCCGCGATCTTCTCGCTGTTCGACCAGATCATGCTGCGTTCCCTCCCGGTCCACGAGCCCGACCGGCTGGTGAATCTCTCGGCGCCGGGCCCCAAGCCGGGGTCCACGTCGTGCGGCCAGGCGGGGAGCTGCGAGGACGTGTTCAGCTACCCGATGTTCCGAGACTTGGAGCGAAGCCAGACGGTGCTCAGCGGACTCGCCGCCCACGTCGGCTTCGGCGCCAGCCTGTCGTTCGGCGGAGATCCCATGACCGGGGACGGGATGTACGTCTCCGGATCGTATTTCCCGACGCTCGGCCTCCGGCCCGCCGTGGGCCGTCTCCTAGCCCCCACCGACGACCAGAGCATCGGCAGCAACTTCGTCACCGTCCTCTCCTACAACTTCTGGACGACCCGTCTCGGCTCCGACCCCGGCGTGGTGGGACGGAGCATCGTGGTGAACGGGCAGCCGCTGACCATCGTGGGGGTCGCCCCCCACGGCTTCGTGGGGACGACGCTGGGGAGCCGGCCGACCGTGTTCGTGCCCATCAGCATGCGCGGGCTGCTCTCGATCGGGTTCCGGGGCTTCGAAAACCGCCGCAGCTACTGGGCGTACGTGTTCGGCCGCCTCAAGCCCGGGGTGTCGTTGGCCCAGGCGGACGCGGGCCTCAATGCCCTGTACCATCCCATCCTCAACGACGTGGAGGCACCGCTCCAGAGCGGTATGAGCGAGCAGACGCTCGCGCGGTTCAAGGCCAGACGCGTCGAGGTCACCCCCGGATGGCGGGGTCAGAGCTCGATGCAGCGGGAGGCGAAGACGCCGCTGTTCATGCTGTTCAGCGTCACCGGCATCGTGCTGCTCATCGCCTGCGCCAACATCGCCAACCTGCTGCTCGCCCGGGGCGCCGGGCGGTCGATGGAGATGGGCGTGCGCCTGGCGCTGGGCGCGAGCCGGCGCGAGCTGTTGGCGCAGCTGCTCACCGAGTCGGTGATCCTGGCTTCCCTCGGCGGCGTGGCGAGTCTGGTGGTGGCCAAGTGGACGCTCGATGGCATCGCCGCGCTGCTGCCGACGGACGCGCAGCAGATCTTCCAGTTCACGCTCCAACCGGCGCTCCTGCTCTTCACCGGTGCTCTGGCGATCGCCACAGGGCTCGTCTTCGGGATGTTCCCCGCCTGGCACAACACCCGGAGCGATCTGGTTACGACGATTCGCTCCAATGCCGGGCAGATCCTGGGGGCGCGGAGCGCGGCCCGGTTCCGCTCCTCCCTGGCCACTGTGCAGATCTCGCTCGCGATGACGCTGCTCATCGCGGCGGGGCTCTTCATGAAGAGCCTGGTCAACGTCACGCAGGTGGACCTGGGCGTCCGCATCGACAGCGTCGTCACCTTCAGCCTTGCGCCCGAACGGTCCGGGTACGACAGCACGCGTGCGCTGCAGCTCTACGGTCAGGTCGAAGAGGCGCTGGCGGCGATCCCCGGGGTGAACGGCGTGTCGAGCTCCAGTGTGCCGCTGCTGGCGGGGAGCAACTGGGGGAACAGCGTCCACGTCCAGGGCTTTCCGGGCGGGCCGGACGTCGACAACAACTCGCGCTTCAACGAGATCGGCGCCGGGTACTTCGCGACGCTGGGGGTGCCGCTCGTGTCCGGCCGGGAGTTCACCATCGCCGACCGTCTGGGCGGGACGCAGGTCGCGGTGGTAAACCGGGCCTTCGCGAAGAAGTTCAACCTGCGCGACGACGCGGTGGGGAAGTTCATGTCCACGAGCGGCCCCGATTCGCTCAACATCCAGATCGTGGGCGTCATTCCGGACATCAAGTACAGCGACGTGAAAGACTCCGTGCCGCCGGTGTACTACCTGCCGTGGCGGCAGGACACCCACGTCTCGCGTTTGAACTTCTACGTCCGGTCGTCACGGTCGCAGGCGATGCTGCGGGAGATCGCGGGCGTCATGAAACGCATCGATCCGGGCATCCCGGTGGAAGAGCTGAAGTCCATGCCGCAGCAGGTTCGCGAGAACGTGTTCCTCGACCGGATGATCAGCATCCTGTCGGCGTCGTTCGCGGTGCTCGCCACGCTGCTCGCCGCGATCGGACTCTACGGCGTGCTCGCCTATACGGTGGCGCAGCGGACTCGCGAGATCGGGGTGCGCATGGCGCTCGGAGCCGACGGGGCCCGAGTGCGCGCCATGGTGCTGCGGCAGGTGTCCGGGATGATGGTGGTGGGGGGCGTGATCGGCGTGGCCGGGGCTCTGGGACTGGGGCGCGCGGCCCGCTCGCTGCTCTACGAGCTCAAAGGGTACGACCCGGTCGTGTTCACCCTCGCCGTCCTCGCGCTCGCGATCGTGGCGCTTGGGGCGGGATACGTGCCGGCCCGGCGGGCGTCGGAGGTGGACCCGGTCAAGGCGCTGAGGTACGAATAGCCTAGTACCTCCACCCCCTCGCATCCGTCCCCCGCGGCGCGTGCTTCGTGATCTGCGCCGCCATCTCCCGCACCAGCTGGCTCCGAGTGGCGTGTTGCCAGCCGTGTCCCTTCCCGGGCCGCCCGAAATGGAACGTGGCCTGGGCCTGCGGCTCGGTGATCGCGTCGAGAAAGGCCTGCAGGTCGTACACCGCCAGGTTCAGGTAGAAGTTGTCCATGTCGCCCACGTCCACGTGGATCTTCCCCACGAGCCGAGGACCGATCTTCGCCCAGTTGCGGGCCAGGTAGTCGCGCAGATCGAAGCCGTGCTCGCGCATGTACTGCGCGACCGTCGGGTCGATGTGGCCGGTGCGCTTGTCCCACAGCGGTTTCGGGTAGCCGTCGTCGCCCACGGGGCCGTACACCGCCTCCCACGCCTCGAACTGGTCGCCCGACCGGCCGTGGCTTCCGAGCACATCCTCCCACTGGCTGTACTCGCGGACGGTATAGAGCGGCTGGCCGTCGCCGGCACGCATGATGTAGCGCTCGGGGTGGTGCCACTCGGTGCTCGGCTGGAGGAAGAACCCACCGGGGCTCGTGAACACGAAGGCGTTGGTATCCTCGTACGCGTTGACGAGGTCGTAGTGGCGGAAGTCCACGGGATCGGGGTAGAGCGTCCAGGTGCCGCCGAAGAAGTCCGGGTGATGGACCTGCAGCGCCAGCGACTCCCACCCGCCCGTCGAGCCGCCCGTCAACACTCGGGCCCAGGGCTGCGCGATGATGCGGAAGTGCGACTCGAGGTAGGGGATCAGCTCCGTCATGATCGCGTCGCCGTACGGCCCGTTGTTCGCCGAATTGACCGCGTAGGAATCGTCGAAGAACGGTGTGGGGTGCTGGAAGGTGACGGCGATCATGCGTGGAAAACCGGGGGCCGTCCAGGCGCGATAGAACTCCGGGCCCGTCTCGAGGTTGTAGGCCGCCATCGCGTCGCGGATCACCGCGGGCCACGGCGTCGTGTCCTCCGCAAAGCCGAGCGGTGCGTCGAGTCCGAAGTGGCCCTGCTCGTAGATCACGGGATAGCGCACCGCCGGGTGCGCGTCGTACTCCTTGGGGAGCAGCACCACGGCGCCGAGGAACACCGGTCGGCCCCAGAACTTCGTCAGCAGGTCGCTCTGGATCTTGACGTGCTTCACCCATTTCGTGTCGGGCGGGAGCGGGATCGGGGGGATCACCTGCGTCAGCGAGAGCGCCACGTCCTGGCTCACGGCCGGATCGAGGTGCACCCGGGTCGCCGTCGAATAGAGATTGCCCGGCGACCGGTTGAACTGTTGTCCTTCCCACTGGTCCCAGTGCACCCAGAGCGTGTGGCCGTCGGCGCGATGCACCTCGGTGTACACGTTCACCAGCGCCTGCACGTAGTAGTCGCCGGCCGGCAGGTCCTTGAGACGCTTGAAGGGCCAGCCGAGCGTCGTGTCGGCGATCGTCGCTGGGTCGCCCGGCTTCCAGGCGCTCACGTCCGCGCCGAACAGCGGCGTGCCGCGACCGAACGGATGGCCGTTGAGGCGCGGCTCCGGGCTCGAGTCGCGGCTGACGAACACGAACACTCGGCCGGTGATCGCCTCGGCGTGCACGGAGGCGGGATAGGAAATGAGAAACCGCGCCTGGGCGGGCGCGGTCGCGGGGGCAACGAAGGCGAGAATGAGTCCAACGCGCAGGCTAGGAGACACGTCGTGTCTTCCTCCGCATGAAGTCCATGAGGATGAACTGTCCCAGCGTCATCGTGTTCGTGAAATACGCCTTGCCGCGGCAGATGGCGCTCACCCTCTTCACGAACTCCACGAGACTGCGGTCGCGCGCCAGCATGAAGGTGTTGATGAGGACCCCGGCGCGGCGGCACTCCGCCACCTCGCGATACGTCGCCTGCAGGATCTGCGGATCGAGCCCCATCGAGTTCACGTAGATGCGGCCGTCGGGCATCGTCAGCGCCGACGGCTTCCCGTCGGTGATCATGATGATCTGGCGCATGTCCTTGCGCTGCGCCAGCAGGATGCGCCGGGCCAGCTTCAGCCCCTCCGCCGTGTTCGTGTGGTAGGGTCCCACCTGGGCGTGGGCCAGCCGAGCCAGGGGGATCTCCTCGGCCGTGTCGTGGAACAGGACGACGCGCAGGCTGTCGCCGGGAAACTGGGTGCGGATCAGGTGCGTGAGCGCGAGCGCCACCTTCTTGGCCGGCGTGAAGCGGTCCTCGCCGTACAGGATCATCGAGTGGGAGCAGTCGAGCATCAGCACCGTCGCCGACGAGCTGCGGTACTCGGCCTGGTGCACCTTCAGGTCCTCGTACTCGAGGTTGATCGGCACGCCCAGCCCCTCGCGCTCGATCGCGGAGGAGAGCGTCGCATTCACGTCGAGGTTCAGCGTGTCCCCGTATTCGTACGCCTTGCTCGCCCCCTCCGTCTCGATGCCCGTCGCCAGATGCTCGGTCTCGTGCGCTCCAAAGCTCGATTTCCCGATGCTCCCCAGCAGGTGCTTGAGCGTCTTGTAACCGAGGAAGTCGATCGCTTTGTCGGTGAGGGAGAACTGCACCTGCTGCGCCGCCTCGCGCGCCATGCCGCCGGGGCCGAACATCGGCTGCTGCGCGCCGGGCATCTTGGGCGCCTCGGAGACGTTGAGGTAGCCCTCTTCCATGAGGCGCTGGACGATCTTGTCGAGCAGCTGGGCGAGCTGGCCCTCGAGCTCGGCGTCGCGCTGCGCGTCGCCCGTGGACTCGCCGCGCAGCACCTTCAGCATCTCCGGGGTGAGCTGCCCCGAATCCATGAGGGCCTGGAGGATCGCCTGGCGCAAGGCGTCCATCGAGCGGTCGCTGTCGTCGCCGCCGAACTCCCCCCAGAAGGGGTGATTGTAGGGACCGCCCGCGAACCCGGATTGCAGCAGGAAATCCGCCAGCTGGTCGAGCAGGCCCTGGAGGTTGATCGTGTCCGCCAGCTCGGGGAGGTACTTCGCGTACGTCGTGGAGCGCATGCCGGAAGATGCTAATTTCCCGCCCATGACGGAAGCGGCGCCGGAGCGCAGCGCAGCACGAGTCGGTCTCGGCGCCCTCGCGCACCGCAACTTCCGGCTGTTCCTCCTCGGTCAGGGCATCTCGCTCGTCGGCACCTGGATGCAGACGGTGGCGCTGGGATGGCTGGTCCTGACGCTCACCGACTCGCCGTTCGCCGTGGGGCTCAACTCGGCGCTGCGGGCCTTGGGCGTACTGCTGTTCACTCTGTACGCCGGCATCGTCGCGGACCGGGTGGACAAGCGCCGCCTCGTCATCCTCACGCAGGCGTTGCAGATGGTCGAGGCCCTGGCCCTCGCGGTGCTGGTCTGGACGCACGTGGTGGCCGTGTGGCAGGTCATGGTGCTGGCGGCGTTCGTGGGCGTCGTCAACGCGTTCGACATCCCGACCCGGCAGGCGTTCATCGTGGATCTGGTCGGCAAGGACGACCTGATGAACGCCATCGCGCTCAACTCGTCGATGTTCAACGCGGCGCGGGTGGTGGGTCCGGCGGTGGCGGGGGCGCTGATCGGCGTGGTCGGGATCGGAATGTGCTTCTTCCTCAACGGTGTGAGCTACCTCGCCGTGCTCGCCGCCTTGCTCGCGATCCGGTTGCCGCCGTTCCAGCGGCGGCCCGAGTCGGCCGGCTCCGCCTGGAGCGGGTTCCGCGAGGTGCTGGGCTTCCTGCGGAGCGATCGGCGCGTCAACACGCTGGTGCTGCTCACGGCGACGCTCAGCATCTTCGGCTTCCCGTTTCTCGTGATGGTGCCGGTGTTCGCCCGCGATGTCCTGCACGTGAGCGCGGCGGGGTACGGCGCCCTCACCGCCGCGGTGGGCGTGGGCGCCATGCTCGGGGCCCTCGCCATCGCCGTCAACTCCCGGCGCATCGTCCATCGCGGCCGCCTCATGACGCTGGGCGGCAGCGTCTTCGGTCTGTGCGTGCTCGCGTTCGCGCTGTCGCGCAACTTCATCCTCTCGCTCGTCCTGCTGGGGCTGGCCGGGTGTGCCATGATCGTCAACAACGCGCTGACCAATACGATGATCCAGACCATCGTGCCCGACACGCTGCGGGGACGCGTGATGGGGTTCTATTCCTTCGTCTTCGTGGGGCTGTCGCCGTTGGGAGCGTTCCAGGCCGGCGCCTTCGCGGAACGGTTCGGCGCGCCGCTGGCCGTCGGCGTCGGCGGACTGCTGTGCGCCTCGGCCGTCGCGGCCGCCGCCTGGCGAGTCCCAGAGCTGCGACGGACCTGAGCCGCCCGAAGCGGACCGGTCAGTTGCCGCCCGCACCCGCGGCCGCGCGCGCCACGTCGGCCCACTCGGCCACGCCGCCGTGCCCGCCCGCCACCCGCCCGATCTCCAGCCCGCGGGCCCGCGCGAACGCCGCCAGCTCCGCGCTCCCGGCGGGCGCGAGCGTGGCCGCGGGCGAGAGCACGTCGCTCACGAACAGCAGCCGCGCGGCGGGAACGTAGGCGGCGAGCATCCCCTCGGTATGCGCCGTGGGGAGCGTGTAGACCACTACGCGGGTCGCCCCGTCGCCCAGCACGAGGCTGTCCTCCACCGCCCGTAGCGCCGGCGCCCGTGGCGTGCGGCTCAGCGGATCCGGCTCGAGCGTGTGCCGCGCGGCTGCGACCTCCCGCACGAAGCGCGCGTTCCGGGCGTGTGCCGCCACCGGCAGCCCCGCGGCCAGCGCCGCCCGGATGCCGCCGCTGTGATCCCAATGGTGGTGCGTCATCACCACGAGGCCGACCGGCTTCCCCGGAAAGCGCGAGCGCAGCGTGTCGAGCACCGCCCCAAACCGCGCTGCACCCAGCGGCGCCTCGACGACCAGGAGCCGCGCGCCCTGGTCCACCACCAGGGAGAAGTGCGAGCCGCCCTCGGCGCGCCACACGCCCGGCGCGAGCTCGACCAGCGTCACGCTCATGCGAGGCGGCGGCGTGGATCCGGGCTGCGCCTGCGAGCGGATCGAGTCCGGGATGGCGAACAACGAATCGGGGGTCTCCGGGTTCACCGTCACCGCGGTGAACACCGAATGCGTCTGCAACCGCCCGTTGACCTCGACGTCGTATTGGCGGGCGAATCGCACGCCGCCCGCCGGCTGCCAGCGCGTGAACCAGGCCACCGTACGGCGGTCACCCAGGATCGGATCGTCGGACAGCGTTTCGGTCACGGTGAGCAGGCCGCTGCGGCGATCGAACCAGAGATCCAGCGTGTCGGGGCTGGCCGCGTACCGCACACCGTCCATCGGCTCGCCGCGCCACGGCTTCGGCGCGAGCGGCCGCAGGGCGGCCGGATTATCGAGCGCGGCCAGCAACAGCCGTTCGGCCGGACGGCGCAGGCTGCCCTGCTCGGTGCGCACAAGAGCGGGCTGGGCGGCCGCCGGCCGCCCGTCGGTCTCGACCATCCCGAGGTCACCCTGGATCACGCGGCGCTGCCGGATCACCTGCCCCTGCACGGTGCGGCTCTCCAGCGTGCTGAGGCGACGACCGCCCGCGTAATCGGCCAGGATCCGTGCGACGGTGGCCGTGACCCGCGCGGGGGAGCCCGGAGTCTCTTCCTGGCCCAGCGCGAACGTCACGCCGTAGAACTCGGTCGTCACCGCGCGGATGCCCCGCAACGCCTGCTCGCCACCCATCGCGGCGACAGCGCGGGCCACGATCTCGCGCGGGGCCGGGGAGGGGCGTTGCGCAGCTCGCTGGGCGAACCCGTCCGTGGAGGAGAGCGTGCCGGCCAGCGTGAAGAGGAAAATCGTGCGGGCGTACATGGGAATCCTCGAGAGATGGGAGGGTCGATCAGGGTGTTGGATCGCGGGCGACCAACGCCAGCCGGTCGCCGCTGGGGCTCACGGCGAGCCGGGTCACTTCGCGCAGGCCGAGGGCCGAGAGATCGGCGACGGGTGTCCAGGGTCCTCCGCGGCGGGGGTCCCACTGATACAGCGTCGCGCCGTCGCTCGTGAGCGCGAGTCCGCCGGGCGTCCAGGCGTGAAAGTCCGCGTCGCGGGGGAGCCGCACCAGGCGCCGCACCGCACGAGTCTCGCCGTCCACGTCCGCCAGCCACGATTCCGTCGAGTCCACGCGCTGTACGAAGCTCGCGGCGTGACGGCCGGGAATGGACTGCGGCGAACGGCCGATGTCGCGGGCCACCGTGTCGGCGCGGTCCCCGCCGGCGCTGGCGAGCACCAGCGCATTGGGACTGCCGAGGACGAACAGGGCGAGGGTGCGCTCGCCGGTCCAGGCGTGGTAGCCGACGGGTTTGAGCCGGTCGAGCAGCAGCGCCGGGTTGGTGCCGTCGGGGTCGAAGCGCCAGAGGCGCTGGGTCGAGTCGCGCTCGACCCGTACGACCGAGATGCCGCCGCCCGGGATGGGCGTGGGTGAGTATTCGCTTTCGGGCGTTGTGATGATCGCACGTGCCGAGTGCGCGGCGAAGTCGTAGCGCCACACGTCGGCCTGGGCGTCGTTGCCGATGCGCGTGTACAGCATCCCCGAGCCATCAGGGAGGAAGGCCGGCTGGTTGTCGTAGCCCGCGCGGGCGGTGACGTTCACCGGCGTGCCGAGGGTCACGCGGCCCTCGTGCAAGGTGAAATCGGCCAACCAGATATCAGTGCCGGACGGGCCCTGGGCGGCGAGCGGTGCAGCCGGCTGGAGCGCGGCGAGCAGGGCGAGAAGCAGCGGAGCCGTGCGGGGCATGCGAAGCAACGTACACCGCGAGATGATGAGGCGCGAGAACCGGCGGCCCGCATTGGCATGGCAGGACGGCCGGGGGCCCTAACGGACTCCCGGCATTGCTGCATCTTCCCACCTTGTGATGACCGGAGTTGAGGGGCTCCGGGGCGCGCTCGCTGGCCGGTACGACATCGAGCGCGAGGTGGGGCACGGGGCGATGGCGACCGTGTACCTGGCGCGGGACCTGCGCTACAACCGGCGCGTCGCGGTGAAGGTGCTGAGCCGCGAGCTGGCCGCGGCGCTCGGCGCCGAGCGGTTCCTGCGCGAGATCGACATCCTCGCGCATCTCAACCATCCGCACATCCTGCCACTGCTCGACTCCGGCGACGCCGGGGGATTTCTCTTCTATGTGATGCCGTTCGTCGAGGGGGAATCGCTGCGCCACCGGTTGGACCGGGAGACGCAGCTCCCGATCGCCGATGCGCTCGCGATCACGCGCGAGGTGGCGCTGGCGCTCGACTACGCGCACCGCCAGGGGTTCATCCATCGTGACGTGAAGCCCGAGAACATCCTGCTCTCCGACGGCCTGGCGTTAGTGGCCGACTTCGGCATCGCGCGCGCGATCAACCAGGCCGCGGACTCGGACAGCCTCACCGGAGGTGGCCTTTCCCCCGGGACGCCGCCCTACATGTCGCCGGAGCAGGCGTCGGGCGGAGACGTGGACAGCCGCTGCGACATCTACGCGTTGGGGTGCGTGCTGTACGAGCTGCTGGCGGGGCAGCCGCCGTTTCCGGGCCCGACGGCGCAGGCGGTGCTGGCGCGGCATCTGGCCGATCCGGTGCCGCCGTTGCGCACGGTGCGGACGACGGTGCCGGTCGGGGTGGAGCGGGCGGTGTTCAAGGCGCTCGCGAAGATGCCGGCGGACCGGTTTGCGACGGCAGGCGAGCTCGCGGACGCGCTCACCGCAACGTATCCCGAACGACAGCTGCGGGCTGCGAGCCACCGCTCGACCTGGCTCAGGATGTCCGCCGCCGTCTTGATCCTTCTGGCGATGGCGGGTTACTGGCTGTCGCAGCGGCCTGCTCGGCTGGACCCCAACATCGTGGCGGTTCTCCCCTTTCATTTCGCGGGCGACTCCGCGCTCAGCTACCTCCGCGAAGGTATGCTCGATCTGCTGGCGGCGAAGCTCACAGGGGCAAATGGGCCATCGACGGCTGACCCCCAAGCCGTCATGCACGGTTGGCGGCATTTCGGAGGATCCCAAATTGAGGACTTGCCGCGAGCGACCGCACTGCGACTCGCGACGCGACTCGGCGCCGGGAAAGCGCTACTCGGGAGTATCCTGGGAACCGCCGATGGGTTGATCCTAAGCGTGAGTCTGTTGCACGTGCCCAGCGGGAGGAGCCTGAGCAGGGCGACGGTCGAGGGCCCGGCCGACAGTCTACTCACGCTTGTCGATCGCCTCACCGGCGAGCTCCTGGCCCGCGAAGCCGGCGTCAGTGAGCCACGTTTGGCCGACGTGACAAGTACCTCGTTGGCTGCGCTGCGGTCTTACCTCGGCGGTCAGGCAGCCTATCGCGGGGGCCGGTATCAAGAGGCCGTCGCGCAGTTTCGGGACGCCTTGGCCGCGGACTCTTTGTTCGCGCTGGCGGCGCTCGGGCTCCGGTCAGCCACAGCTTGGGTCGCCGATAATCCCGAGAGCGGTCCCGCGTGGGCACTGCGTGGCCGGCTGAGCGCCAGAGACCGTACCGTGCTCGTGGGATTGCTGGGTCCGCGGTACCCGGAGCTGTCGTCGGAGCGGGACTTTCTCGCAGCCTGGGAAGCCGCGGTGACGGCAGCACCGGCCGAAGCTGAGGCCTGGTACGAGCTGGGGGACGCGCTGTACCACGCTGGAGCAGTGCTGGGCGAGGACATCCAGCACCGCCGGGCCATCGACGCGTTCCATCGTGCCGCTCGCCTCGATTCTGAGTTCACCGCTCCGATCGTCCACCTGATCGATCTTGCCGCACGGGACGACGATGCAGTCTCGCTGCGTTCCCTGAGCGCGCTGTACTTCATGAAGGACAGTGTCGGAGACATCGTCGATTACTTGCAGTGGCGCACAGCGGCAGCGCTGGGCAACAGATCGGCGTTGGCGCGGCTCGCCGCGCGGATGCCGGGGATACCGAAGGAGAGCTTGAGGCGAATCTTGGTTGCGGCCCAGCTCGATGGGATCCCCACCATGGACGCCGAGCGGGCCGCTTCTGCGTGGGTTCGTGCTAGTGACACGCCAATGGAGCGGTGGTTCGCGCTGCTGCGATACCACGATCTCCTACTGAACCGCGGAGCGCCGAGCGCGGCGATGGCCATTACCGATTCGCTCCACACCGTGTGGCCTCGATCGCATGCTCACCTGCGAATTCGCGTCGCGGACGCGCTCTACGGCAGTGGGGATACCGCCGCTGCTCGGGCGGCAACTGATGAGCTGGCTGGGTCGCTGGGAGCCGCGCTGTCCGGGGACCGGGAGGAGCGAGCCGAGCAGTACGACGATGCCTGTACCGTGGAGCAATGGCGACTGGCCCATGGAGACACACGGTCGGCAGATGGTACGATCGCGCGACTGCTGGCGTCCTCCACTCCGCACGACTCCCCGGAAACAGAAGCCTACAGCCACTGGTGCGCCATCACCCTCCAGGCGGTCTTGTCCTCGGTGAGATCCCCAACTGAACTGGCGGCTCCGCAACACGCCCTGGACTCGCTACTCGCCACCGGCCCTCGTCCGCTCGAACTGGTACAGCCCGGCTATTTCCGGAGCTTTGTCTTTGGCAATCTGCTCGCATCGCGGCTGCACGAGAGCGCTGGAGATTTCGCGGGCGCGCTTGCTGCCGTACGGAAACGCCCGTACATCGGTGCGGGGACGGCATTCCTCGCATCATACCTGAGGCAGGAGGGTCGCCTCTCCGCTGCTGTCGGGGACAGCGACGGCGCCATTCGCGCCTACCGGCACTACTTAGCGTTGCGGCTGTATCCCGAGTCGCGTATCGCAGTGGAGGTTGCGCGGGTCAGGGCTTCTTTGTCGGAGCTCGAGCATCCGTAGATCCGACGCGACTACCCCCACCCCCTCCTCCTCGCCTCCGCCACCACCAGCGCCGCCGCCCCGTCCAACCCCAACCGCTCGGCGTTCACCACCAGATCGTAGTTCGCCGCGTCCTCCCGCGTCCGGCCGTAGTAGGTCCTGACGTACTGGTCGCGCTGGCGATCGGTCTCCTCGACCAGCTTTGCGGCCTTCGCCGGCTCGATCCCCAGCCGCTCCACTGCGAACCGCGCCCGCCACGGCTTCGACCCCACGACATAGACGTGCAGCGCGTCGGGCCGCTGGGCCAGGATCGCCTGCGCGCCGCGGCCTACCAGCACCACCCGCCCCAGCGCCGCCGCCTCGTGGATGATCCGCTCGGTGAGCCGGTGGATCGTCGCCTCGTCGCGCTCCGCGTCCGACACCGCGGGCCCGGTGAACAGCTCCGGCGACGCGATCGCCAGCGTCCGCGCCAGCCGCTCGAGCAACCCCGGCGCCCGCTCCTCGCGCTGCGCCACCTCCGCGGCCGGCAACCCCGCCTGCCGCGCCACGTCGTCCACGAACTCGTTGTCGATCAGCGTCCACCCCAGCGCCTCGGCCGCGCGCTGGGCGATGTCGGACCCGCCGGAAGCGTACTGGCGGGTGATCGTGATGAGCGGGGGAGGCATGGCGAGAAATAGAACCAGGCTATCGGCTATCGGCTATCGGCTGAGCCGGAAGCCGATTCCCTAGTAGCCGATAGCCGATAGCTGATAGCCTCTAGTGCTGCTGCAGATTTCGCCTCAGGTCCCCGATATTCAGCAACGGCATCCCGCCCTCCGTCGGCACGAAGAGGATCATGTTGCTCGACGTGCGCATGTCGTGGAGCACCTCGATCCACTGCTTGGTGAGCGCCTCGGCCGTGAGCGTCTGGTTCAAGAGCCGCTGCTGCTCGGCCTGGAGCCGTGCGACCTCGACGCGGTGACGCTCGGTCTCGATCTGCTGCTCCTGCGCGATCTTGTTGTTGATCGCCTGCACGACCTGTTGCGGCGGCTGCAGGTCGCGCAGGAAGAAGGCGGTGACCGCGGCGATCCGGAACGTGCCCCCGCCCGCGCGCGGCTGCGTGACGAGCGCCGAATCCACCAGGTTCTCCATGGTGGAGGCGATCCTGGTGCGCTGTGCGATGTCGTTGATCGAGAACTGGACCATGCCGTCGCGTACGCCCTTGCGTACGGCGTTGCGCACGGCGCCGCGGATCTGGTCCTCGTCGCCGATCTCGGTGAAGATGTGCGGCGCCTGCTGCGGGTCGATCTGCCAGCGGATCGACACCTCGACCGACGTCCCCATCTGCTCCGACGACAGCGCCTCGATCCGCTCGACCTGGTCGCTCAGCTCGGGCCACTGCTCCTCGCGCGTCGAGAACCGCTCGATCGACGACCAGGGATAGACGAACCGGACGCCCGGCAGCAGCGCGGTCTGGTTGACGTAGCCGAAGTAGTGCTGTACCCCCACCTGGCCCGGCGCGATCACGATGATCGCCGAGAAGAGGATCAGCACGACGCCGAGGGAGAGGAAGCCGTACGAGACCGCCCGTGTCACGCCCGGGCCGCGGCTTCCACCCCCGCCCACCGTGACGCCGGCGAGCCGGAGGACGAACCCGACGAACAGCAGCAGCGCACCGACGACGAGCTTGGCCATGGCAGAAGCCTCTCTGGAGAGGCGCTATAAGCTATCGGCTATCAGTTTGGCCGATAGCTGATAGCCGATAGCCGACAACATCACGTAAAGAGATTCGGCCCCGCTCCTGGACCTCCCGGCTTCCCATACCCGGGGTTTCTCGGCTCCGGACGCGCTCGCACGTAGCCCAGATCTTCGGAGCGGGAGATGCGTCGCAGCGCCACGAGGCCCTCGAGCACCAGCTCGCACGCGGCGACCATGTGCGCCGGGTCCTTCCTGCCGGCCAGGCCGACCCGGTCCACGAGGTCGAGCAGCCCCGGCACGACGCTGAATCCCTTGAGCAGCGCCTCGGAGCGCTCGTCGGTCGCGATCTTCAGCGCGCCGCCCTCGTCGAACCAGTGCACGATGTCGTCCACGTTCGCCCCGCCCACCCGCGCTTCGAAGGTGTCGCCCGCGGCGCGCTTGATCAGGTCCTTGGCGACGGTATCGGCGCCCTGCAGCTCGCCTTCGTACTCGAGCTCCAGCTTGCCGGTGATCGCGGGGAGCGCCGCGTACACGTCGGAGACGCGCGGCACGACGGCTTTCTCCTTGGTGACGATGGCCCGCCGCTCGGCGTTGGAGACGACGTTCTCGAGCACGCTGATCGGCAGCCGCTGCGACACGCCGCTCTTCTTGTCCACGCGCTTGTCGCCGCGCGCGCCGAAGGCGATGCGCTCCACCAGCTCGGCGATGAAGTCGGGCACGCGGATCGGGCGGCCATTGCGCGTCAGCCACGCTTCCTGCCCGGTGATCGTGGCGCCCAGCTCCACCGTGTGGGGGTAGTGGGTCATGATTTCCGAGCCGATGCGGTCCTTCAGCGGCGTGATGATCTTGCCGCGCGCGGTGTAGTCCTCGGGGTTCGCCGTGAACACCAGCGCCACGTCGAGGTTCAGCCGCACCGGGTAGCCCTTCAGCTGGACGTCCCCCTCCTGCATGATGTTGAACAGCCCCACCTGGATCTTGCCGGCCAGGTCGGGCAGCTCGTTGATCGCGAAGATGCCCCGGTTGGCCCGTGGCAGCAGGCCGAAATGCATCGTCAGCTCGTCGGAAAGCAGGTGCCCCCCGCGCGCCGCCTTGATCGGGTCCACGTCGCCGATGATGTCGGCGATGGTGACGTCCGGGGTGGCGAGCTTCTCCACGAAGCGCGCGTGGCGCGGCAGCCAGGCGATGGGCGTGCGGTCGCCGTGCTCGGCCACCAGCTCGCGCCCATACTTGGAGATCGGCGCGAACGGCTGATCGTTGACCTCACTGCCGGCGAGGAACGGGATCTCCTCGTCCAGCAGCGTCACGAGCTGCCGCACGATGCGGCTCTTCGCCTGTCCGCGCAGGCCCAGCAGAATGAAGTTGTGGCGCGACAGGATGGCGTTCACGAGCTGGGGCACGACGGTCTCTTCGTAGCCCACGATGCCCGGAAACAGCGGGGATCCGTTCTCCAGCAGGCAGATCAGATTCTCCCGCAGCTCGTCCTTGACGGTGCGATGGATGCGGGCCGGGGAGGCCCATTCGGTCTGTCTCAGCTCACCCAGGGTGGCCGGTTTGGCAGCGCTCATGGGCGGACGTTAACCCGCCGTCTCTCGCGGTGTAAAGAGCCGCGCGGCCGCGACGCCCCACGCCGCCACCTCCACGTTCACGCTGCGATCGGCGTTCACGGTGAGCGGCGCGCCGTTCATCTCCACCAGGTTGACGCGCCGCGCCTGCTGGAAGGCGTACGCGGCGGGCCACAGACCGACGGTGCGTCGCGTGCCGCGAACGTCCAGCAACTTGACGATCGCTCCCTCGCCGTCGTCGGCCGGCTTGACGCCGATCACGGCCACACCACGGTCGGGAATGGACAGGGCCGAATCGCGGGAGACGAGTGGACCGGGAGCGACGTTGGTGTACGGGGGACCGACGTACAGCGGCTCGCACGCCGCCCAGCCGCGCCGCACCGGCTCGGGAGCGTCCCCCGGCGCGAGCAGCGAGAGGCGGTAGCGGAACACCAGGTCGCCACCCTGACGGGCGGCGTAGTTGGTGTGCCAGTAGTTGTTCATGACCCAGGAGAACAGCGTGCCGTCCGGCGCGATCGTGCGACGCCAGGCGCCGCGGACCAGGTCGTTGAGCGTCACGAGCGGGGCGTCGGGCGCGCTCCACAGCACGCCGGACGTTGCTTCGTGCAACCACACCCAGTGGGTGTGGCAATACCAGTCACGGCAGCTCCCGGGTTGCTGGTCGCGGTCCACGGTCATGCGACCGAGCGGCACTTCCAGTTCGACCGTGGGCTGCGTGAAGGCGAACGGGAAGGCGACGTACACCGCCTCCTTGTCGAGCGTGGCGGTCTTGGTGATCCGGTTCTCGATGTCCACCCAGGGGAGGTCGTCGTACAGCGTGACGCGCGAGGTAACAGCGGTGCAGCCGCGCAGCGTCCGCGAGGACTCGAGCGCGACGCCGATACCGGGGAGTCGCCGGCGCCGCGATGCGACACGCGCCGCGCCGGACACGTCCAACGACGGCGCCGTGCGCAGCGTCTCCCGGTCTCCGGAGGTCCACAGCGCGCTGCGCTCGCCGCCCCGGACGTGCAGCAGCTGGTTCAATCCCGGCCAGGCGGTCGTCTTCACACGCTCGAGCCCGTCGGGACCGGCGAGCGAGGCGATCGCCCCGGACTGCGGGTCGAGTTTCACCCGGAATCCGCCGGCCGCCGCCTCCAGCGCATCGCCTTCCTCCACGGGGGGCGCGGGCGTGCGGGCACTCGTGGTGAGCGCGAGGTACCCGAGCGGCGGTACGTCCCGCAGCAGGAGGAGGGTGTCGCCGCCCTCGAGGTCCACACTCGGCACGCTCTGCCCGCCATACGCGAAGGCGGTGCCGGCGGCGCCGGTCACGCGGACGACGTCGGTGCGGGGCCAGTTGGCGGCGTTGAACACGATCCGGCCCGCGCCCGCGTTCGTGGCCCGGCCGATCCGCTCCAGCGCCGCATCGAGCTGGCTCTGCGCCGCCGCCGCCGCCCCCTCCACGTAGCGGCGCTTGTACGCCCATTGCTCCACGGCCTGCCGGCTGTCGGGGGCGCTGACGCTTTCCGCGGCGCCCCAGGTGTGCTCGCCGAACAGCAGGAGGTCGCGCCACATCTGGCGCCGCTCCTCGGCGCGCGCCCGCATCCGGTCGGCTTGCTCGCCACCAGGGGTTTCCACGCGCGTGTCCCAGAGCGACGCGATCTCGGCCGCGCGCGCCACGAGCTGCGCCGCGCGAAAGCGCGCCAGCTCGGCGGCGGTGGACGCGGCGCCGTCTTCCCAGTACATCCCCGTGTCGCCGCGGCGCACCGGGATCTGCGCCGGGTAGCGGCGCTCGACCTCCCGGAAGAACTCCTCCGCGCGGCCGGGCACGATCCGGGGGAACGCGAAGCGGCGGTTGTATTCCTCCATGTTGGCGATCAGCGCCTCGTCCATGGGCGCATTGTCCCACTGGGCGCCGTACAGCAGCGCGACGTCGTACGGCCAGGCGGGCGACTGAAATGCCGGGTTGCCGAGCAGCCAGTCCGACAACCGGCGCCCCATCTCGTCGGCGCCGCGGTCGAAGCCGAAGCGGAGCGCGTCGCCGTAATGGTAGCTGCGCCAGTGCAGCACCCGGCTGCCGTCAGGTCCTTCCCACCAGTAGAGCTGGGGGTACGCCGTCCAGTCGCCCGCGAGTCCGTGCGGCTCCGCTTCGGACCGGGGCAGCAGCGGCAGGGCGCGCTCGGGATTCGGACCGCTGGCGAGGTAGCGCACGCCGCTCGCCGCCAGAATCATGGGAAAGGTCAGCGACTGCCCGGGCACGTCGGTGATCTGGGCCGTCACGTAGGTGAGTCCCCGCTCGCGCGCCAGGTGGCCGGCCGGCCACACCATGCGCGCCGCGGTCTCGTGATCCAGCAGCCCCGTCAGCAGGTTCGCGAACAGCGCGTGGAAGCCGATCTTGCCGTCGCGAATCGCCTGCAGCAGCGCGTCCCCGGCCGCCTGGTCGCGGTTCTCCACGTAGGAGAGCACCTGCAGGGCGCATTCGGCGGACCAGCGATACGCGGGATGTGCGGAGAGGCGCGCCAGGGCCGCGTCCAGGTTGCGGCGGTGGATCTCGAGACTGCGCTCCTGCAGATCGGTGTACCCGACGTCGGTGTGGTTGGTGGACAGCCAGTAGAGCGTCCAGCGGCGCGGCGGCACCAGTCGCAGCCGGCGCCGCCCGACGGAGCGCTTGCCCACCTCGAGCTCGATGCGGAAGTCGGCTGGCTGGGAGAGCGGCACCCACAGCTCACCGGCGAGCGTCGTCCCATCCCGAGACGGAAGCAGGCCGGCGGCACCGACCAGCGCCCCGTGACGATCGGTGACCGTCGCGCGAGCCGCGGGCGCGGCCAGCCCCGACACGGTGATCCGGACGAGATTCTTGCGTCCGTCGGGCTGCTGGTAGAGGGCGCTGGGCCGCACCTCGATGGTCGGGTCCGCCAGCGCAGCGGCGGTGGCGGGATACTGTCGCAGCCCGCTGGCGGCGGCCGCGGCGGCGAGACGGCCCAGAAACGTTCGGCGGTCGCTCATCTGTGTGTGGACGTTAGGAAGACGGCGGCCTTGACGCCAGCGCCCCTGCCACTAGTTTTGCGCGCGTCTGCCCGTCAACCGCTCACCACCTTAAGGAGACAGCATGAAGCGTCTCGTCTTCGCGCTGGCACTAGTTGCTGCCGTCGGCGCGTGCAAAAAGGCCGAGCAGCCCCCCGCCGCCGCAGCCGACAGCAGCAGCATGATGATGTCCGACAGCTCCAAGATGATGTCGGACACGAGCAAGATGATGGACACCACCAAGCACTAAGCCACTCGCGGTCCGCTGTGAGTGGAGCGAGGCCCGGGACTCACCCGGGCTTTTCGTTTGTGAGCACCCACCGGATGGTGCGCGCGAGCGCGTCGCGCGTCGTCACGGAGGGGGTCCATCCCAGCTCGGCCCGCGCGCGATCGATCGAATAGGGGTTCTCTCCGGTCGCGAACGCCAGCGCCGCGCGCGCCAGCGCGGGCCCGCTCCACAGTCCGATCGCCACGCGCGCCACCGGAATCGGCAGGGGCACGAAGCGCACGCGCACCCCGCAGGCCTCGGCCACCGTCTCCAAGAACTGCCGTGCCGTGAGCGGAGGCGGCGCGTCGGCCGTGACGTTATAGGCGCGGAATCCGCCAGCCGGCGGCGTCCCCGTCAGCGCGGCGACGATCGCCGCCGCGACGTTGCCCGCGTAGACGCAGGCGAGATGATTGGTGCCTGGACCGATCTGGGGGACGACGCGGGCGCGTATCGCCCGCACCACGCGGTGGATGAAGAGCCGGTCCCGCTCGCCGTAGATGACGCACGGGCGGATGGCGGTCGCCACGACGTCGCCGCGTTGCGCCGCCGCCTGCACCAGCTCCTCGGACGCGCGCTTGGTACGGGCGTAGAAATCCCGGTCGGCGAGCGGGCGGAACGGGTACTCCTCCGTGCGGCGTTCCGGCTGCGGACGGTAATCCGACGAGCCGCCATACACGGAGACCGACGACACGTGAATCAGCCGCGCCCGTGTCGCACGCGCCGTTTCCACGGCGAGGCGTGTGCCCCCAACGTTGACCGCCTCATAGTCGGCCAGGGTCGTGTGCGGCCGTTGCACGATCGCCGCCGCGTGCACGATCGCCTCGAGGCCGCCGTCGGCGGCGCGCCTCCAGGCCGCCGCGTCGGTTACGTCTCCCGTGGTCACTTCGGCTCCCAGCTCGCGCACGGCCGGGGCCGAGGCCGCGCGCGACAGCGCCCGCACCGCGACGCCGCGCGCCCGCAGCGCCTCGATGACGTGACTGCCCACGAGGCCGCTGCCGCCGGTGACCAGAACCGTCACGCCGGATCCCAGCGCGGCAGCGCGAAGGGCAGCGCGACCACGCGCGCCGCCGCACCTCCGGCGTGCACCAGCGTCCCAGGGCCGGCTTCCCCCCGCAACAGCCCAAGACCGATCCAGCGACCCGGCGAGGTCAGGGTCGCGCCCTCCGGCAGCCACGCGACCGTGGACACGCGGCCGATTTCCCGGTCCTCCCAGAACACCGGCAACGGATCGGCCGGGCCCGGCTCCCCGTCGAACTCGAGACCGACCAACCCGCGGTTCGTGTGACCGCGGAAGTGCAGCCGGCTCACCGTCTCCTGTCCCGTATAACAGCCCTTCGTGTAAGACACACCCCCGATGGTGTCGAGCCGCACTTCCTGCGGCAGGGTGCGCTCGTCCACCTCGGCGGCGAGCGCCGGCCAGCCGGCGAGGACGCGCGCCAGCTCGAGCGCCGGGGACAGGCCCGCGAACGCCCCCGCCTGAGTGAGACGCGCGGCGACCCGGGCGGCGTCGGCCGAGGCCACGCTGATCTGCAGGGCGAACGGCGCTCCCTCGGCGGCACGGGCGATCTCGCACGGGGTGCCGTCGAGCGCGACGGCGGAGACGCGTCCTGCCATGGGCGGGGTGGCGATGCGCGCGGCCTCCGCGATGGCGACGGCGTGCGCCCCGGCGAGGCGCAGCACCGCGACCTCACCCGTGCGGTCGGCGATGCGCGCCAGGCGTGGGGGAACCGATCGTTGCAGGATCGCCAGCGCGCGCTCGCGGCCCCCGCCGGACAGGGGAACCGTGAAGCGCACCGTCGTTCCCATGCGCGCTGCCCAGCCGTCCACCACGATCATGCCCTTCGGCGTCAGCAGGGCGCCGTACACGAAGGATCCGTCGCCCGGCTTCTCGATGTCGTTGGTGAGCAGGCCCTGCATGCACGCCACCGCGCCGCCACCGGCGAGCTCGACGACGCCCACGTCGGCCGGTGCCACGACCGCCCCGGCCCGCAGCGCCTGCACGACGGGCGCCGCCCACGGGCCCGGTGGCAGCCGCAACACGGCGGAGGGGACGGGCGGCGGCGACTGAGGGCTGGTCACGCGGACCTCGAGGTCGGGCGCCGATACGGCTCGAGCGCTGCGATCCACTGGGCCACGACCGGCCAGCACTCGGCATCGGCTCTCGGGTCCAACAGGAGGCCGGGGTGATCGAGCTGCGGCCCAACGACGGCGAAGGTCGCGGGGACGACGCCCACCCGCTCGGCCAGCGCGCGGCATGCCGCGGGCGGCGCGAACATCCGGTCGCCTTCTCCAGCGACCGCCAGCACCGGCGTCCGAATGTGCCGCAACGGGGCGAGGTAGTCGAAGCCCCCGGCGCCGACCCAGCGTCCCCGTGTGTTCCACTCCATCCATTCCGCGAGTATGAGGGCGGCCTCGTCCTCCGGTCCCATGCGGAACGCGCGGGCGGGGAAGCGGCCAAGGCCGTGGCAGACGGCGATCATGCTGAGGGCGAACAGGCGCCGCAGCGGTCCCATGACCGGCCCCGGCGTGCCGAGTGTGACGACGGCCCTGAACGCCTCAGGCTCGCGTGCGAGCAGGGCCAGTCCGATCGCGCCACCCACCGAGTGTCCGACCCAGATCGGGGGAATGCCTCCCGTGACGTCCCGGACGTAGGTCGCCAGCGCGGGCGCGTCCTGCGTGATGGTGTCCTCGAAATGCCAGGTGTGTGGGCGCGGCTCCCGGGCGGCGGCTCCGTGGGAGCGCCAGTCGGCCAGCCAGACGTCGTAGCCTGCCGCCGAGAGAAACACCGCGAGCCCCGCGTTGCGGGAGCCGCCTCGCAGCCAGATGGTGTGACTCGAGAACGCGCCGTGGACCAGCAGCACGGCCTTGGCCGGGGGGCGGACGCCAACGGCCGGAGGAGTGACGGCGTCCAGCCGGTAGAGCACGAGATCGACGCCGTCGCCGGCCCGCACCGTCACCGTCATCATCGGAAGAATCCTGCCGCGCGATAGGACTCGTCCAGCAGCTCGACGGGATGCCGCGCGCCGGCCCGGGCGCGGGAGGCGAGCAGCCCGGCGCCGAGCTGCATCACGCATCCGGGGTTTCCCGTGGCCAGGACGTCGGGCGGATCCTCGAGGAGCCGGGAGAGCTTCGGGGTGAGCACGGCGCGCGACAGCTCCGGCTGCAGCAGACCGTAGAGGCCGGCCGAGCCGCAGCATTGCGCCGAGTCCGTGGTGAGTCGGACGTCGAGCGCGGGAATGGCGCGGAGGACGGCGAGGGGCGGCTCGGCCACCTTCTGAACGTGCAGCAGGTGACAGGGTGCGTCGTAGGCGACTCGCAGGTGGAGCGGCGCCCCCGGCGCCGGCCCGCGCTCGGCCAGGATCTCGGTCACGTCCTGTACGCGCGCGGCGAACCGCACGGCCGCGGGCTCGCCGTCCAGCAGGGCGCCGTAGCCTTTCAGCTGGGCTCCGCAGCCCGCGCTGTTCACGACGATCGGCGTTTCTCCCGGTCCGAAGGCGGCGATGTTGGCGCGCGCCAGCGCCTGCGCCGAGCGGTGCAGCCCGGCGTGGGCATGTAGCGCGCCGCAGCAGACCTGCCCCGGCGTCTCCACGACGTCGCAGCCGTTCACGGCAAGCGTGCGGATCGTGGCGTCGTGGACGTGGGAGAAGAGGCCCTCCATGATGCAACCCCGAAACAAGGAAACGGCGGTCAGGCGGTCAGGCGGTCGGGCGGTCCGGGTGTCAGGCCCACGAAGACTCGCTACACCGACCGCCTGACCGCCCGACCGCCTGTCCGCCGCCGTTGCCGCCAGCATCCCCATCGCGAACCGCACCCGTCCCCACCCCGCGAGCCGCTCCGGAACCCGGCTGCCGCGCAGCGCCCGGGCCAGGGTGTACACGATTCCCGAAGCGATCGGTGACGTCATGGCGACGAGCGCCAGCCGTGCGACGAGCGTCGGCGGGCGTCGCTCCGCCAATCGTGCGCGTGCCGCTTCCAGCCCGGCACCGTAGCCCACGCCGGAGGGGCACACCGGCTCGCAGCCGCGGCATCCCAGGCAGCGATCGAGGTGCCAGTCGAGGCCGGGGTCGTCCGGGGCCAGCTCGCCCACCTCGAGGGCGCGCATCAGGGCGATGCGGCCGCGGGGCCCGTCCGCCTCGTCGCCGGTGGCGAGGAACGTCGGGCAGGCCTGCAGACAGAACCCGCAGTGGACACAATTGTCCAGGGCCGCGAAGCCGCCGCGCCCCGACCGGGTCATTCGTCGGTGGCCACCGGAACCACGAGCGTCCCCGCCGGATCGAAGGTGCGGCGCAGGCCGGCCACCAGCGGGCCGATGCCTTCGCGGTAGGCGCCGAAGATGCCGACCGAGCGGCGCAGCTCCCAGGGGGCGCGCTCAAGGGTCAGCGGCACTTCGAGCGCGGCGAGGGTGCGCCGCAGGCGACGCAGGTGTTCGGCGGTCGCCTCGCCGCTCCAGCGCACGGCGCCCAGCGCCGGCGCGGCCGAGATCCATTCGTCGCCCAGCTGGTGCTGCAGCAGATCGAGGAGGTCGTCGGTGGAATCGGGAAGTCCACCCAGCCGGAACGTCACGGTGCGCACCGCGAGCCCTTCCGCCGCGCGCTGCCAGAACGCGTGGCTCTCTTCCGCACCGAGCCGCGCGAAGCGGCCGCCCGCTGCGGCGCGCACCGTCGCCTCCTCGGCCTCTACCTGGGCGACCGAGCCCGCGCAGCGCACCGCGAGCACCCACCCGGCCCGTCGCGCCAGGGCAGGGGAGAGCAGCTCGAGCGCCGCCGGCCCGAGGCCGCTCTCGCGCAGCTCGTCGGCCGCGCGGCTCAACTCCTCGCGGGGCCCCTCGAGCACCAGCGTGAGGTCGGCGCGGGGGAGCGCGCGCAGCCGCAGATGCACGCGCGCGATCACGCCGAACGCGGCGAACGCACCGGTCTGGAGGCGCGTGAGGTCGTAGCCGGCCACGTTTTTCACCACCCGGCCGCCGGCCGTCACGACGCGGCCGTCGCCGGTGACGGCGGTGAGGCCGAGCAGCTGGTCGCGGACGGCCCCGAATCCCTGGCGCAGCGGTCCCGCCGTGGCGCTGGCGAGGACCGATCCGACGGTGCGTCCGGCGAGTCCGGGCGGGTCCAACGCCACCCAAACGCCGCGCTCGGCGAGCTGCTGGCGCAGGCGGTCCCAGCCGATTCCCGCCTGGGCGGTGGCGACGAGGTCCTGGGGCTCGATGGATTCGACCTGATCGAGGCGGCGCGTCGTGAGCGCGAGATCGGCGGGGGCGTCGGCCGATTGCCAGCTGCCGGCGCCTTCGACGCGGACTTTCCAGCCCTCGGCGGTGGCGGTGCCGAGCAGCAGGGCGGCGGCCTCGATCGACGGTGGGGCGATGCGC
The DNA here is from genome assembly GCA_035456525.1 of Gemmatimonadales bacterium. Taxonomy (GTDB): domain Bacteria; phylum Gemmatimonadota; class Gemmatimonadetes; order Gemmatimonadales; family GWC2-71-9; genus DASTHG01. The sequence continues at coordinate 10,721 of DATICZ010000014.1, read as the reverse complement.
GGCGCGATCCCCGCGGCGCCGCCGCCCGGATCGAGCACCGCGTCGGCGCCGAGCAGCGCGCGCACCTTCTCGAGCAGGCTGTTCATGTCCGGAAGCTATCGGCTCCGGGCGGCGCCCGTCCATTCCCGGCAGGCGTGCAGGGGCACGACTTTCCCCGGATTGACGCGCTCGTCGGGGTCGAAAACGCGCCGCACGGCGTGCATTGCGGCGAGTGCGTCGCCGTCGAAGACCAGCGGCATGTAACGCAGCTTGTCGAGGCCCACCCCGTGCTCCCCCGTGATCGTCCCGCCGGCCGCGATGCAGGCGGCCATGATTTCAGCGGACGCGATCTCGACCCGCGCTTTCAGCGCGGCGTCGGTTGCGTCGAAGGAGATGTTGGGGTGCAGGTTGCCGTCGCCCGCATGGAAGACGTTGCTCACGACCAGTCCGTAGCGGGTCGCGATGCCGCTGATCCGCTCGAGCACCTCGGGCAGGATCGAGCGGGGCACCACGGCGTCCTGCACCACGAGGTCGCGAGACAGGCGCCCCATCGCGCCGAACGCCTTCTTGCGGCCCTGCCACAGGCGCTCCCGCTCGGCGGGGTCGGCTGCCGAGCGGACCGTGCGCGCGCCGTGCTCGGTGAGCAGCGCCGCCACCGCCCGTGCATCCGCGTCCACGGCCGCGGGCACGGCGCCGTCCAGTTCGGCCAGCAGCACGGCCGCCGCGTCGCGCGGATAGCCGGCGGCGTAGACCGAGTCCTCCACCGCATTGATGCAGGACCGATCCATCATCTCGAGGGCGGCGGGCACGACGCCGCTGGCGATGACGGCCGAGACCGCCGCGCCGGCGCTTCGCAGCGACGGGAAGTCGGCGAGCAGCGTGCGGACGGCGCGTGGGGTGGGGGTGAGCCGCACAGTGATCCGGGTGGCCACTCCGAAGTTGCCCTCCGAGCCGACGAACACGCCCACCAGGTCGGGACCCCAGGTTTCGCCGCCGGGACTGCCGAAGCACACGACCGACCCGTCCGCGAGGACGACTTCCAGCGCCAGGATGTGCTGCGTCGTGGTGCCGTGTTTCAGGCAGTGCGGACCCCCGGCATTCTCCGCCACGTTCCCGCCGATGGTGCAGGCGGTCTGGCTCGATGGGTCCGGCGCGTAGTGCAGCCCGTACGGCGCCGCGGCCGCCGAGAGCCGGACGTTGACCACGCCCGGCTCCACCACCGCGCGCCGGTTGCGCGCGTCGATCTCGAGAATGCGGTTGAGGCGGGTGAGCACCACGAGGACCGCGTCCGTGGCGGCGAGCGCCCCGCCCGAGAGACCCGTGCCCGCCCCGCGGGGCACGAACGGCACTTGCAGCCGCGCGAGCGTGCGGACCACCGCGACGACCTCGTCGCGGGTGCCGGGGAGGACGACGAGTCCGGGCGTGCGCCGGTGGGTGGGAAGGCCGTCCGAGGCGTAGGTGAGGCGCTCGCTCGCGGCGACGCGCACGTGACGTGGCCCGACGAGCCGTGCAAGCTCCCGGGCGAGAGACCCGGCAGGGTCGAGGGCGGCCGTCATGACCCGAATACTATACGGTCAAAGAACGGGGGGTCGGGAATGATGTCCCGACCCCCCGGATGCCCTCGACGCCCCGACGATCAGGCCGCGCGCCAGAACCCCTTGAGCGCCTTCCCGTCGGGCGACCCGCGGAGCTTCTCGAACGCCCGTTCCCGGATCTGGCGGATCCGCTCCCGGGTGACGCCCATGAGCGCGCCGATCTTCTCGAGCGTCATGGCTTCGCTGCCTTCTTCGAGACCGTAGTAGAGGTAGAGGATCTTGCGTTCGCGGGGGGTGAGGTATTTCTGGAAGATGCGGTCGATGAACTCGCGCATCAGCCGGCCGTCGGTTCGCTCTTCGATCTCGCCGCCCTCGATGCCCGCGAACCGCTCGCCCAGGGTGGCTGCGTCCTTGTCGGTGCGGTCCACCGGCGCATCGAGCGACAGCTCGGCCGCCGTCATGCGACGCGCCGTCCGCACGTTCTCCACCGTGTCCTCGAGCGCCAGGGCGATCTCGTCGTCGGTCGGCTCGCGCCCCAGCTCCTGGGACAGGTAGGTCTCGGTGCGGCTCATGCGGATCAACTGGGAATTCTGGTTCAACGGGATGCGGACGCTGCGCGTCTGCTCGGCGAGGGCCTTGAGGACGGCCTGGCGGACCCACCACACGGCGTAGGAAATGAACTTCACGCCCTGGTCGGGGTCGAACTTCTTCACCGCCTTGAGCAGGCCTTCGTTGCCGATCGCCACCAGCTCGGAGAGATCGAGTCCGTGCCCCTGGTACTTCTTCACGTAGGAGATCACGAACCGCAGATTCGCCGTGACCAGTCGCTCCGCCGCCTTTTCGTCGCCGCGCTGCACGCGCCGCGCAAGCCGCCGTTCTTCGGCGGGATCCTTGATCAGGGGGAGCTTTTGAATGTCTTGCAGGTACTGGTCGAAGGCACCGGACGGTGTGGCTTTGAAAAACGACTTGGACTTTCCAGTCGACGCACGAGCCATGCGCTGGACTCCATAGCAGGGCATACGCGTTCTAGCCGGAGACGGCGCAACTGACCGCCTAGAGTGACCTGAAAGCGGGGCAAATATAGGAACGCCCCCGCATGGGTGCAAATCTTCCGAGTTATCCACATCACAAATTGTTATCCTGCGTGCGACTGCGTCATTTGTCCACTATCCACACGTGGTGTGGAAAGCGCTGCGGGTGCAAATCGTGTGGGAGGGTTGTTGAAAGCCGGTGGAATGATTCTAAGTGACGTTCCCGCAGCGAATTGTCAATCCGGTACGAGCCCCGCCTCGAGCGTTTGACGCAACAGCGCATCAGAAGGCGCAACAGTCCACTCGCCAAGGGCATTCGGTCCCAGTTTCCCGACGCGCGACGGCAGCGCGAAACGCAGCACGCCACCACGAGCCTTCTTGTCGTGTCGCATCGCGTCTATCACCGCTTCGGCGTTGGTTCCCTCGGGGATCGCCGCGGGGAGCCCATGCCACTCCAGCGCCTCCGCGATGCGCCGTGCCGTGCCGCCCTCGGCCACCCCCATGGTCTCGGCCAGCCGCGCCTCCACGGCCATGCCGATCGCCACGGCTTCGCCGTGCAGCAGCGCAAACCCGCTCGTGGCTTCCAGCGCGTGCCCCACCGTGTGGCCGAAATTCAGTGCCGCCCGCCGACCGGCCTCGCGCTCGTCCGCCGCCACAATTTCCGCCTTGATCTCGATCGACCGTGCCACCACCCGTTCCAGCGCCGCTGCATCGGCCGTGACCGGCACGGCCGAGCGCTCCAGCGCGGCGAAATACTCCGCGTCGGCGATCGCGGCGTGCTTGATCGCCTCCGCCATCCCCGCGGCGAGCTGGGGAAGGGACAGCGTCGCCAGGACGTCGAGATCGGCCACGACGAGGCGCGGCTGGTGAAACGCACCCAGCAGGTTCTTCCCCCGCAGTGTGTCGATGCCGGTCTTCCCGCCGATGGAGGAGTCGATCATGGCGAGCAGCGTAGTCGGGACCTGCACCCAGGGGATCCCCCGGTAGTAAGTCGCTGCCACGAATCCCGCGAGGTCACCGGTGACGCCGCCTCCCACCGCGACCACCGCGCCATCCCGGCCGAAATGCGCGGCGAGCATCCGGTCGCACAGGGCGGTCCAGGTATCGCGCGTCTTGTTCCATTCCCCGGCGGGAAAGTTGAACAGCTCGGCCGTCATGCCGGCGGCGCGCAACGCGCTGACGACATGCTCGCCGTACAGCTTGGCGACCTGGGAATCGCTGATCACCGCGTAGGCAGTGGCGGGACAATCCGCGGCCAGCAGCACGGGAAGCCGGGCGAGGATGCCGCGGTCGATCAGGATGTCGTAGGAGGCGTCCCGCGCTTCGCGCAGCGGTACGCGGACGCTCACCACGGCAGATCGCCCGCTCCGGCGCGCGCGTTGGCCGCGCGCGCGAGCACGAACAGGAGATCCGACAGCCGGTTCAGGTAGTGCCGGATGGCGGGGGAAACCGCCGTCTCCCGCGCGAGCCCCACCACGGTCCGCTCGGCGCGCCGGCACACGGTGCGGGCGACGTGGAAGGCGGCCCCCTTGGGCGCGCCACCCGGGAGAATGAATGCCTTGAGCGGCGCGAGGCCGGCGTCGAGCCGGTCGATCGCCTGCTCGAGCGCGGTGACTTCACCTTCACTGAGCGGCGGGCCGCCGAGGGCTTTCGCCAGGCGCGCCGGGTCGGGCGTCGCCAGCTCCGCGCCGACCGTGAACAGGTCGCGCTGGATCGTCTGCAACAGGGGGTCTTCGAAGTCCGCGGGCTCGGTGGCGCGGGCGAGACCCAGCGCGGCGTTCAGCTCGTCCACGTCGCCGTAGGCCGCCACCCGCCGGTGGTCCTTGGGGACGCGTTCGCCGCCGAAGAGGCCGGTCTCCCCTTCGTCACCCGTCTTGGTGTAGATCTTCAATTGGAGAGCCTTTCCCCGCTCCCGGTCGCTGCGCCTTACTTCGTCTTTCCTATCTCCACTACTATCGAATCTATCTGCGCCAGCATCGCTCGCCCCGAGACGGCGTGCGCGTTCGCCTCGATGCTGAACACCAGGCGCCCTCCCGCGGGGCGATCGATGTAGCCCGACAGAGTGTTGACCCGGTCGATGCTCCCCGTCTTCGCGGCCACGGCGCCTTCGAGCGGCGTGCCCACGAAACGTCGCAGCAGCGAGCCAGGCTGGCCGGAGCGGGGCAGGGCGGCGAAGAAGAGGTCCCGCTTGGGGTGCGCGGCCATGTAACTCAGGAGCCGGGTGAACGCGCGCGGCGAAACCAGGTTGCCCGCCGAGAGCCCAGAGCCATCCTGGAGCGAGAAGGCGCTCGAATCGATGCCCACCGAGTCGACGAGGAACCGGCGCTCCACCTCGAGCCCGGCGTCCCAAGACCCGGTGTCGCGCACCTCCCGGCCCAGAATCTTGAGCAGCATTTCGGCGAACCAGTTCTGGCTGGAATTGAGGATGGGGAACACGATGTCGGCGATGGGGCGGCCGCGGTACTCCACGAGCGCCGGGGCACAGCAGCGCGCCGCGCGGTAGGCGAGCGAGTCGGTGGTGCTCGTGGCGCCTCCTTCGACCGGGACCCCGGCCCGCTCGAGCGCGAAGGCCAGGGCACGCGCGGCGTAGCGGTTGGGGTCGGGTAGGGCGAAGCTCTCGGTCCAGGGCTTCCGTCCCCGGGCGGCGGTCCCCTCCGCCCAGATGTCCATCGTCCCCGGGGTGCGGAAGAAGTTGTCGCCGATCGTGGAGCGTCCGCCGGCCGGGCCCGTGCGGGCCCGGTTCTCGAAGGTGAACAGCCCCAGCTCGGGCGACCAGGTGATGGTGGGCGGCCGGTCCACCGTATCCGACGGCGTGATGAAGAAGTCCACGCTGTTGTCGTGAAACCCGAGCCCCGAGACGGGCGCCGCGTACCACCAGTTGAGATCGAACACGTTCCAGGCGGGGTGCACGAGCTGCGGCTCGAAGTAGCTGCCGTCGCCCACGATGTGCCCCGTGATGCGGCGCACGCCGCGGGCGCGGATCGAGTCGGCGATGGCGTCGATCGCGGTGAAGGTCGAGTCGCAGGCGCCGGGGGCGAGGGTGTCGACGCCGTAGCAGCGCTCGGAGAACGTCGGGTCGCCCCGGCCGTACAGAATCAGGTCGCCGTCGAGCACGCCGTCCTGTAGCACGCCGTTCATGTAGACGCTGGTTCGCACGCGGAAGTCGGCAGGGAGCAGCGCGGTCGCGGCCGAGGTGACGACGAGCTTCGTGTTGCTCGCGGGGACGAACAGCCGTTCGGCGTTGCGCTCATAGAGCGTCCGCCCCCGCTCGTCCACCACCGACACCCCCCAGGTGACCCGGTCGAATGGGCGCCGGTCGAGCAGCGCATCGAGCCGCCGGGCGAGCGACCCGCGGCTCGGCCGGGCGGCCGTCTGGGCGACGGCCGCGCAGGGCGCCCCCAGGGCGCAGCTAATCGTGAGCGATACGAGGATCGGCTTTCGCATACAGCAGGTCCGCGACGAGGTTGACGAACACGAACACCAGGGACATGAACAGGATCGCGCCCTGGACCGCAGGGAGATCGCGCTTCTCGATCGCCGTCAGCACGTACCGGCCCAGGCCCGGCCAGGCGAAGATCGACTCGGTGAGCAGGCTCCCGGTCAGGTAGTTGCCGGTGTCGAGGGCGAGCACCGTAATCACCGGGATGAGGGCGTTGCGCAGCGCGTGCCGGGTCACCACCGCCAGCTCGGGGAGCCCCTTGGCCCGGGCGGTCCGGATGAAGTCGCTCGCCAGTGCCTCCCGCATCGCGCCGCGGGTCATCCGCACCAGCACCGCGACGGAGCGCATGCCGAGCGTGGCCGCCGGGAGCACGAGAAACGCGAGCCCCCCCGATCCGGACGGCGGGAACCAGCGCAAGGTCACGGCGAAGAGCAACACCATGAGCAGCGCGACCCAGTACACCGGGAACGAGACCCCCAGGTACGCGAGCAGGCTGGCGGTCCGGTCCGCGGCGCCCCCGGGGCGGACGGCCGCGAGCACGCCCAGCGAGATCCCGGCGAGCGCAGCGAAGGTCATCGCGGTGAGCGCGAGCTGGGCGGTCTTGGGGAACCGCTCCAGCAGGTCCTGGGCGATCGGCCGCCGGGTGATGTAGGAGCGGCCGAGGTCGCCGCGCACCACGCCCCACACGTAATGGCCGAACCGCACCGGCAGCGGATCGTCGAGGCGCAGCTCCGCGCGCAGCCGGGCGATGGTGGCCGAGTCGGCCCGCTCGCCCACCATCGCCTGGACCGGGTCGCCCGGGGCGACTTCGAGCAGCAGGAACGCGGCGACGAGCACGCCGATCAGAGTCGGGACGACGAGCAGCAGGCGGCGGGCGAGGACGCCGGTCACGGTTGCGGGGACGCGCGTCGCACCGCGGTCCAGCGCTGCCCGTTGAAGATCACCGGCAGCTCCCACCCCGTGATCGAAGGCGATTCGGCCCAGAGGTCCACCGGGAACCACAGGTAGAGCCAGGGCGCCGCCTGATAGACGCGCTCGTCGATGGCGCGGTACAGGGCGGTGCGCGCCGCGTCGTCCTGGGTGCGGCGGGCGGTGCGGATCAGGGAATCGGTGACCGGATCACTATAGAAGGCGTAGTTGCCGCCGGGGCCGAAGCTGGCGCTCGCGAACAGGGGATAGAGGAAGTTGTCGCCGTCGGGGTAGTCGGCCCACCAGTCGAGCAGGGCCATGTCGGCGTTCCCGGCGCGCGCCGCCTCGCGCTGGCTCGGGGCGTCGCGCGAGACGATCTCCACGCGGATGCCGACGCCCGCGAGGTCGGACTGCACCGCCTGCGCCACCCGCCCCAGCGTCTCGTTGTCCGCGGTGCGCCAGAGCTGGAGCGCGACGCCGCCCGCATGCCCCGCCTGGGCCAGCAGCCGCTTCGCCAGCGCCGGGTCGTAGGCGAACGCCGGGCGCGTCGTATCGCCCCCCGCGAGGGTGGGGGGGATGGCGCCGCGGGCGCGGATCCCCCTGCCGCTCCACACGGTCGCCAGGATCTGCTCCACGTTCACGGCATGGTTGATCGCCTGGCGCACACGGACGTCGCGCAACGGACCACGGCGCGTGTTGAGCGCGATGTAGGTGACGCGCAGGGCGGGCTTCTGCTGCAGCAAGGCCGGGTGGCGCTCACGCCAGCGCGCCGTCTCCCCGAAGGGGACCTCCACCACGTCCAGCCGGCCAGACTCGAACTCGGCCGCACGCACCAGCTGGTCGGGGATGATCCGCACCACGAGCGAGTCGGCCTGCGGCGCGCCGCCCCAGTAGTCGGGGTTGCGCGCGAAGTGCAGCGCGTCGTCGTGCGCCCAGCTGGCGAAGCGCCAGGCCCCGGTGCCGTTGGGCCGGGCCGACAGATCCTTCCCCGAGTCCGGGCCGGCGATCGACGCGACCGGCATGGCCAGGAATTTCGGGAACACGGCGAGCGGCTGGGTCAGCGTGAGCGCGACGCCCGTGTCGCCCTGGACTTCGATGCCGCGGACCTGGTTCGTCGCTCCCGTGGCGTAGGCGGACGCCCCGTCGATCGGGAGCAGGGGCCAGGCGCGCCCGCCGGTCGATTTCGGATCGAGGACCCGCAGGAAGCTGCGCCGCACGGCCTCGGGGTCGAGCGGCGACCCGTCGTGGAACTTCACGCCGGGCCGCAGGTGGAACACGTAGCGGAGCCCCGCAGGATCGACGCTCCAGCGGTCGGCGAGCGCCGGCTGGAGCGAGCCGTCGGCCCCGAAGCGGGTGAGGCCGTCGTAGAGCAGCGTGACCATCTCGCCGGTGGGCACGTCGGTCGAGAGCGCCGGATCGAGCGAGCGCGGATCGTAGCTCTCGTAGTAGACCAGCGGCCCCTGCGCGTCACCACCCCCCCGCTCGCCGGTGCACGCGATCAGGAGTGTCAGGAGAACGGCGGGAAGATCCCGGAACAGGGGCATCAAGTTCGGTGTCGAAAAGGTTGACAGTCGGGGTAGTGGCCGGCCAACATACGGGACCCAACATACACCGTCAATTGCGTTTCCCGCGTCTTTTCGCTCTCGCCGTGCTGTGCCTGCCGGCCGTACTCACCGCTCCGCTCGCGGCGCAGCAGGAGTCGGAGCGGGTGGTGCGCCAACTCGATTTCGTGGGCAACCATGCGATCGACGATTATACCCTGCGCACCGTCATCGCCACCTCGCAATCCAGCTGGTTCGCCAGGGCGGCGCTGGTGCGGGCCCTCGGCCTCGGCGCCAAGCGCTACTTCGACGAGCTGGAGTTCCGGCGCGACGTGGTGCGCCTGATCATCTACTATCACGCGAGCGGCTACATGCAGGCGGTGGTGGACACGAGCGTGCGGCGCACACCCCGCGACGCGTACATCACCTTCCGGATCTTCGAGGGCCAGCCGGTGCGTGTCCGGCACCTGGACGTGACTGGGATCGCGGGCATCGTGAACGAGCGTCCGCTGCTGCGCGCGATGCCCTTGAAGGTGGGGGACCCCTTCAATCGGCTTCTGATGCAGGCATCCGCAGACACCCTGGCGGCATGGCTGCGCAACCGCGGGTTTCCCTATGCCCAGGTGCTGCGGAACTTCGACGCGGAGGCGGCCGAGCTGGCGGCCGATATCAGCTTCGAGGCCGTGCCGGGCCCCTTCATGCGGGTCGGCGACATCGTGGTCGATGGCCTGCGCCGGCTGGACACCACGACGGTGCTGCGCATGCTCTCGGTGCATCCCGGGGAGACCTACCGCGAGGATTTGCTGTATCGGAGCCAGCGTGACCTGTATAGTGCGGGCATGTTCCGCGCGGCGACGGTGGGGATGCGGGACACTGTGCCGCCTCAGAACGGCGATACGACAGTGGATCTCGTGGTGAGCGTCGCCGAGGGGCCGCGACAACGGATCGGTCTCGGCGCGGGGTACGGCACGCTCGATTGTTTCCGGGCCCAGGGTGGGTGGTCGTCGTACGGCTTTCTCGGGGACGCGCGGGTGCTGAATCTGAGTACGCGGGTATCGAAGATCGGCGCCGGCGCGCCGTTGAACACGGGCTTCAAGGAGAACGTCTGCCGTCCGCTGTTCGAGGACTCGACCTCCGACACCCTGAACTACAACGTCGCCCTCACCCTGCTCCAGCCCACGTTTCTCTCACCCAGCCATTCGGCGAGCATCGGCGTGTTCGCCGAGCGGCGCTCGGAGTTCAAGACTTACACGCGTATCCAGGTCGGGGCCAACGCGGGAGTGACGTTCAACGCCCGCCGCCGGGTGCCGCTCGGCCTCGCCTACGGGTACTCAGTAGGGCGGACGGAGGCGACCGACGCCAACTTCTGCAGTGTCTTCAACGTGTGCGAAGACTCCACCCTGACGTCCCTGCGGAACCCGCACCCCTTCGCCTCCCTGACCCTGACCGCCGCGCTCCGCACCGAGGACTTCACGCTGGACCCCACTCGTGGCGGACACGTGGGGATCACGCTGCTGCACGCCTCGCGCCTGCTGGGATCGGACAAATTGTACGAGTTCAATCGCGGCGAGATCGAGGTGGCCCGCTACATCCCCTTCGGCAGGTACGGGGTGCTCGCCTGGCGCATTCACGCCGGCGCGCTGTTGCCAGCCCGAATCACGGTGTCGCCCGGCCAGAGCGCCCTGTTCGTGCCCCCTGACCAGCGCTTCTACGCCGGCGGGCCCAATTCGGTGCGCGGCTATGCCGCGAACGGGTTGGGCCCGCAGGTTTACGTGGTGGATGACTCGACCGTCAAGGACACCACCATCGTCAACGGCGACACGCTCTACAACCAGGCGCGGCGGGTGGCCACCGGAGGAAATTCGCTCGTCCTCGCCAACGCCGAGGTACGGGTGCGCTCTCCGATCTGGCCCGATCGCGTGCGCCTCGCCGCGTTCGTGGACGTGGGGCAGGTGTACCGGGACCAGAACGAGATCTTCTCGTTCAAATCGCTCCGCGTCACCCCTGGCGCCGGGGTGCGCGTCACCACGCCGCTCGGCCCTGTGCGGGTGGACGTCGCCTATAACGGATACGATTTCGAGAGCGGTGTTCTCAAGCTGCAGTCCGGCACCACGCTGACGGACTACCGGCCGAATTATCGACCCAGGCGCTCGGCGTCGTTCTTCCAGCGTCTCACGCTCCAGTTCGCCATCGGGCAGGCCTTCTGATGGTGCGCCGCTCCCTCGGGGCTCTCCTGTGGTCGCTGGTCGGCCTGCTGGCCTGCTTCCTGGGCGCCCTGTCGGCCCTG
>DATICZ010000013.1:0-17491 GCA_035456525.1 Gemmatimonadales bacterium | reverse complement strand
CAGCGGCGGCCGGAATGCGCGCCCGAGAATTGGGTCGAGTCTCCGACGCGGTGCGACGCCAGTCAGAGCCTGCTCGCCTTCGTGGACGACCCGGAACGGTTCATGGCGGGCAAGATCGGCCTCATGCTGCATCAGATGTGGCGCGTGGAGCAGGCCCGGCGGCAGGCGGGCGAGCCGGCGTGGACCAATGTCGCGACCCTGAGCGAGGCCCTGTACCAGTCGGGCGTCGGCTACCGCTACCGCCGCGGCCCGGAACCCAATACCTCGTCCGTGCCGCGCGGCTCGGGCCGAGGCTGGATCGCGACCCTCGTTCCCAACTATGCGAACGTGAGTTTCTTGAACGCGGCCTTCGAGGTGGGGTACCGGCCGACCTGGCACGTCGGCCGGTCGCTCGCCCTCGGCCTCACCGCCGCGCCGCTGCACGTGACGGGAGGCGCCGCCACGAGTATCGACCGGGTCCACTTCGTGATCGGCCCGACGCTCCACTGGAAGCGCCAGAGCGCCGTCTTCTCGGGATTGGAGACCGGGCTCGAGTACTTCGGGAACTGGCGCGACCGTCCGGTCGGGAACCCCGAGCAGACGGTGTGGGCGGTGCCCGTCACCGCCTACCTGCTGGCCGACAAGCTGCGCATCGGCTTGCGCGTGCTCCCCGGCAACACCTCGGCTGTGCATGGCGGCAAGAAGGTCGCGGTGACGTTCGGGCTCGCCGACCTGAACGGGCTGGTCTACTGGATGCTGCGGAAATCCTGACCCACCTTGCTTGACAGCTTTCTCTACACATGTAATACTACACATGTAGAACTTATGCTCACGCAACCACCGTAAGCCCCCAGCCGTCGAACCTGGAGGTACCAGGTGCCAGCCCACTCGCTCACCGAGCTCCAGCTCGCCGTCATGCAGGTCCTCTGGGGCCAAGGGGAAGCCACCGTGCAGGACGTCCAAAAGCACCTCGACCGGCCGCTCGCTCAATCCACGGTCGCCACGGTGCTCGGCCGCATGGAGAAGAAACGCCTGGTCACCCACCGGGTCGAGGGGCGCCAGTTCGTCTACCGGGCCACAGTCACCGAGCCCGACGCCCGCCGCTCCATGATCGAAGACTTCTGGTCCCGCAGCGACGCCCTGTTCGACGGTGATGTCGCGGCCATCATGAGTCATCTGCTCAGCGCCAGCGACGTGGATCAGGCCGAGCTGGCTCGCGTCAAGGCGCTGATCGAGGCGAAAGAGCGCGAGCTGCGCGGGAAGGCCCCATGACCGCGCTACTCTCCTGGTTGGCGACGTACTGCGTGCATAGCACGCTGCTGCTGGGCGGTGTCTGGTTGCTCACCCGCTTCGCGCTGCGGCGAGAAGAGCTGCACGACGCACTCTGGAAAGCCGCCCTGTTGGGAAGCCTCGCGACCACGACGCTGCAGTTGACGCTCGTGCCGCCGCTCGTGGGACATTGGGAGCTGCCGGGTACGGCGCAGATCGCGTCCCCCACGGTGGGCGCCAATGAGCGCGACCCGCTCCCGTCCGACGCAGGGTATCGGACGGCTATTCCACCTGACACCCGGCACCAGTCACCTGCCGTTAGCCACCCAGCACCAGTAGTGCCCTTCCCTTGGACCGCCGCTCTCTCCATCGTCTGGGCCGCGATCGCGGTGCTGTTGCTCGCCCGTCTCGCCTCGCGCCAGGTGCGGCTGTACCGCCTGCTGCGGAGCCGGCGTGACGTGACCGACGAGCGGCTCCAGGTGATGCTCGCCGAGCTGCGCCGGCACGCCGGTTTCTGGCGACCGGTGCGTCTGACCTCGTCGACGCATTGCGCGACGCCGCTCGCACTGGGCACTTCGGAGATCTGCGTGCCGCAGCGCATGGTCCACAGCCTCCCCGCCGACGAGCAGCGCGCCGGCATGGCCCACGAGCTGGCCCACCTCGCCCGGCACGACCCGCTGTGGCAGCTCGCGGCCGGAGTGATCGAAGCGGTGTGCTTCGTCCAGCCGCTGAACCGCGTCGCACGGCTGCGCTTGCGGGAAACCGCCGAGCACCTGGCGGACGACTGGGCGGTGTACCACACCGGCTCGGCGCTTGGCCTCGCGCGTTGCCTCGCGACCGTGGCCTCGTGGGTGGCGCCAGGCATGCCGTCGGTGCCGCAGGGCACCCTCGCCATGGCCGAGGGCGGCTCGCCGCTGTTGCGCCGCGTGGAACGCCTGCTCGCCGGGGCGGGGGATGGCGCCCGCACTGGCCGGGTGCTTCGAACGGGGGCAGCGGTGTCCCTGCTCGCGGCGGTGCTGGCCGCCGCGCCCGCGGTCTCGCGGCGCGTGCCGACGGCGACGCCGGCGCCGACACCGTCGCCATCTCCATCGCCTTCAGGTTCGCCATCGCTATCACCTTCCCCTTCCGGCGTTCAGAGCGAGCCGCTGCATGAGGTTCTGTTTCGGCTCGCCATGACCGACCGCGACCTGGAGATCCAGCGCGGTGCCACGGAGCGGCTGGGCGACCTGGCGCCGGTCGATGGCGCGCCGCTGCTCAAGCGCATCGTCTGGGAGCACCCCAGTTCCCTCATCCGGCGGGAGGCCACGGAGACGCTCGGCCAACTTCCGGCGTCCGTCGCGCTGCCGCTGCTCGATGAGATCGTGGCCCGCCACCCCGATGACAAGGTGGTGCGCATGGCGATGGAGGCGATCCGTGCGGCGCGGCGTGAAGCGCCCGACCCCAACCCGAACTACGATCCCGGCAACGTGGACCCGGGGAATTTCGAGCCAGGAAACGTCGACCCCGGCAACTTCTCCCCCGACGCCACCGAGGGCGCGGATGTCGGTGGAGATTCAGAACGCGTTCCGTCCGGCGCCGGGGACGCCGCCCGCGCTCGCGCCAACGCGCGGCGCTACGCCGCTGGCAGCGATGGCGAAGCGGTGCGGCGGCTCGCAGTGAGCCTCGACCACGAGCCCCAGCACGACGCGGATCTGGTACGCGAGCGTGCGGTCTGGGCCCTGGCCCATATGGAGGGCGAGCGCGTGGTGGACCCGCTCATCCACGCGCTCCAGGACGGGGACTGGCGCGTGCGCGCCTACGCCGCGTGGGCGCTCGGTGAGGCGGGCGACGCACGCGCCGGCCCCGCCGTGCGCGCCGCCTTGGCGGACTCCCACTGGCGCGTCCGCATGCACGCCGCCTACGCCGCCGCCGGCCTGCGCGACCCGGCCGCCGTGCCGGGCCTCATCCGCCTGCTGTCCGACACGCGGTGGCAGGTGCGCATCGCCGCCGTGGAGAACCTCGGGACCATCGGCGACCGCACCGCGGAAGGGCCGCTGAAGCGCGCGACGCGCGACCCGAACCCCCTCGTGCGGGATGGTGCGGCGGACGCCCTTTCTCGGTTACGCCCCGACTGAGCGCCCGCATGTCGCCTCTCTTTCTGGTCCTCGTCGCCGTCACGCAGTCCCCGGCCGACTCGCTCGCGCGGCAGGTCCTCGCCGTCCGCGTGGCCACGGCTCCCCACCTGGACGGTCGGCTGGACGACCCCGCGTGGGCCGAAGCGATGCCGGCCACCGGCTTTTTGCAGCGCGAGCCCGCCGAAGGCGCGCCGGCCCCGGAGGCGACCGAAGTACGCTTCATCTACACCCATGAAGCCCTGTACGTCGGCGCGCGCATGTTCAGCGCCGCGCCGGACGCCATCCGCTCACAGGTGGCGCGGCGCGACCGCACCATCCCCACCGAGCAGCTCGTCATCTCGTTCGATGCCCGCGCCGACCGCCGCACGGCGTACAGCTTCGCGATCACCCCGGGCGGCGTGCGCACCGACTACTTCCATCCATCCGACTTCGAAGGCTCGCGCGACTATTCGTTCGATCCGGTGTGGGAGGCGAAGACGGCGGTGGACTCGCTCGGCTGGACCGCCGAGCTCCGCATCCCGTTCACCCAGCTGCGCTACAACCCCGGGTCCGACCAGCACTGGGGCCTCAACCTCGTCCGGCACGTGCCGGGGCGAAACGAGGACGACTATTGGGTGCTCGTGCGCCGCACCGACACGGGCTGGTCGTCGCGCATGGGCCGGTTGGAGGGCATTCTCGACATCCCGCCGTCCCGGCGCCTGGAGCTCGCCCCGTACGTCGCCGGGAACGCGACGCGCGTGGCGGCCGTCGACGCGAACGATCCGTTCGCGAAGCGCACCACGACCGGCGCGCGCCTGGGCGGCGACGTGAAGATGGGCCTGGGCCCAAATTTCACCGTGGACGCCACCATCAACCCCGACTTCGGCCAGGTCGAAGCCGATCCCGCCGAAGTGAACCTGACGGCGTACGAAACGTTCTTCGAGGAGCGGCGGCCCTTCTTCTTGGAGGGCTCGGACCTGCTGGGTGGACGGGGCACGTTCTACTCGCGCCGCATCGGGTCGCCGCCTCCGGGTTTCGCCACCACGCCCTATGCGGAGGCCGCCGACAATACCACGATCCTGGGTGCCGCCAAGTTGACGGGCCGGCTCCCCTCGGGGCTCGCCATCGGAGGCCTCGGCGCCGTCACCGAGCGCGAGCGGATCGCGACCTTCGACCCGTCGAGCGGCACCTACGGGACGGCGGTGGTGGCGCCGCTCACCGTGTATGGGATCGCCACGGCGCGCCAGGAGCTTGGGCGGAACCGCTCGACCGTGGCCGCGACCTTCACGGCGGTGGAACGGAACCTGGAGTCGGGGTCCTTTCTGGCGAGCCTGGTGGCCCGCCACGCCTACACGGGCCTGGTGGACGCCCGGTGGCGTTGGGCGGGGGGGCGCTACGACGTCAGCGCGTATCTGGGCGTCAGCCGCGTAGCGGGAGACTCGCTCGCCATCCTCAGGGTGCAGCGCTCGCCGCGCCGCTACTACCAGCGCCCCGACGCGGGCCACGTGGAGGTCGACCCGAGCCGCACCTCGCTCAGTGGCGTCACCGCGGGGATCAACCACAGCAAGCTGGCCGGCAACTGGCGTTGGGACATCGACTATACCCACGAGACGCCGGGGCTCGAGCTGAACGACATCGGGTCGCTCGGCTCCGCCGACGATCGAGGGTTGTTCTGGGATCTGTACTACCGGCACACGCGTCCGGGGCGCGCTTTCCATAATTGGACCGCCGGCGTGTTTCAGGGCAACGAGTGGAATTTCGACGGCAACCGCAAGTTCACCGAGGGCGGGATGTGGTGGGAGGCGACGCTGCGGAACTTCTGGCGCCCGAGCGCCCAGATCAGCGGCCGGCTGCGGGCATTGAGCGACGACCAAACCCGCGGGGGACCGCTGATGCAAACCGCCGCGAATTGGTCGCTGGATCTCGGGCTGGCCGGCCGGTCCGGCGCCCGCACCGGCTGGTGGCTGGAGGCGACCGTCGCGCGCAACGAGCTGGACGGCCGCGTGTTCGAGACCGAGGGGAGCCTCTCCGCGCGCCCCGGCACGCGGTGGGAGCTGTCGCTCGAGTCACGGTTCCGGCGGGAGACCGCCGCCCGGCAATACGTCACCACCACCGCGGGTGGTCCCCCTGAGACGTTCGGCGGGCGCTACATCTTCGCCTACCTGGAGCGCAGCGACGTGGTGGTCCAGCTGCGCGCCAGCTACGCCGTCACGCCGAGCTTCACCGTCGAGACCTACGTCGAACCGTTCGCCTCGAGCGGGCGCTACCGTGCCTTCGGCGAGCTCGCCGCCCCGAGACGCTTCGACTTGCGGACCTACGGCACGGCGGGCACCACCATCACCCGCAACGGCGACACGACGTATACGGTCGTGGACGGTGCCAGCCAGTTCGACTTCGCCGTGCCGGACTTCGACGTGCGGTCGCTGCGCAGCAACCTCGTGCTCCGCTGGGAGTGGCAGCCGGGCAGCACGCTGTTCCTGGTGTGGCAGCAGGATCGCTTCCGCAACGGCATCCCACGCAAGGACGTCGGTATGAACGGGTTGTGGGACGCCTTCCGCATCCCGGGCGATCACTTCCTGGCGCTCAAAGTGAGCTACTGGATCGCGGCGCGGTGACCGGACCCGATTGACTGCAGATTGACGGCCCATCGCTAGCGTTCGCTCCACAGCTATGCCGCTCATCGATTCCCGTCACGGCATCACCCTGGCCGCTCACGTGGGCCAGCGCGGCGTCCTGCTCGCCTTCGATCTGGACGAGGCGCAGCCGGCGTTGCGGCAGCACCTCGCCGGGTTCGCCGTCCAGGGACTCGAGCTCGACACCCCCGGCGCGCAGCCGTTCTGGCTCGCCAACTTCCTGGCCTTCCCCCAAGCGGCGAACCCGGGCTGGCAGCCCTCCAACGTGGCGCCATTCCAGCTGTTCCACTGGGTCCATTATCCCCGGAAGGCAGAGGGGCGGCTGCAATACACCATGTGGCCGGTGTACTTCGTGCCGGGGCAGGATCCCGCGAGTCCGGGAGGCCTCAAACGAGACACGAACAGCGCGCGGACCGTAGACGTGCGATTGCGCGCCCGACCCTATCCGGGATTCGCCCTGGGTTTCACCCGTGGGTTCATATCCTCGCAGGGTTACCTGTCGTTCATCCAGAAGAAGGGGACGACGCCCGATATCCGTCCGGACAAGGGCCCGCAGTTCCCGCTGTTCGACACCGCGCCCTTCAACGACAAATACGCCTGGCTCGGCGCCAGCGCCCGCACCCTGCTGCAGGAGTTCATGAGCCGCTGGGCGGACTCCGCGGTCACCGTGGACGTGTTCGCCTACGACCTCGATGAGCCCGACGTGATCCGCGCCATCGGCAGTCTGGGGAACCGTGGCCGAGTCATCATCGACGATTCGGTATCCAGCAAGAAGAGCAAGAAGACGGGGAAGAGCACGAAGCGCGGTCATGGGATTCCTTCGAGCGCCGAGACCAAAGCCGCCACGTGGCTCAAGGCACAGGGAGTGGCTGTCCGGCGGACGCACTTTGCGCGCTTCTCCCACGACAAGGTCTACGTCCTGAAACGGCACGGGGTCGCCGAGGCGGTCCTCACCGGTTCGGCGAATCTCTCGGTGCGCGGATTCTATGTGCAGTCGAACAGCGTCATCGTGATGGATCATGCGGAGGTAGCGGGCTGGTACGCGACCGCGTTTCAGCAGGCCTGGGACGACCCCAAGGGATTTGCCGCGGCGAAGATCGGGAAACAGTGGTTCGCGCCGACCACGGAGCTCGCACGCCTGCCGGCGTTGCGCGTCAGCTTCGCGCCGCACAAGAAGCCGCCGTTCTCCATCAAGAACGCCGCCACGCGGCTCCGCAAGACCGAGGAATCCGTGCTGTTCTCCATCATGACCCCCACCGGCACGGGCGACACCCTGAAGGTCATCACCAGGGATCTGGCGGATCGCGCGAAGCTGCTGGTCGTCGGTACGACCGAGAACAGGGCCGGCGTCAAGGCGGTCAAGAAGAACGAGACGGACGATACCGAAGTGGTCCCGTTCGACTATCTGCGGGCGGGCGTCGGGCCGCCGTTCCGCGCCGAGCTGAGTGGGCAGGGCGGGCAGCACATCCACCACAAGTTCGTCGTCAAGGATTTCAACGGCGCCGACCCCGTGGTCTATTGTGGGTCCTCGAACCTGGCCGCGGGCGGTGAAGCGGAGAACGGCGACAACCTTCTGGAGGTCAACGATCGCGCGATCGCCACCGCGTACGCCGTCGAGGCGATCGGACTATTCGACCACTACCGGTTCCGGAGCAAGGAACGGGGTGCCAAGAAGCGGGGGAAGCCGTTCGCTCTCGCGGTCACGGCGGCCTGGACCGCGGACTGCTACGACTCCAAGCGGGTGAACGCGCTGCAGCGCAAGACGTACGCGCGGGTCGCTTCCTGACAAGCGTGAAAAAGGGCGGCCAACCAGGGCCGCCCGCTTTCACTGCAAGTGACGTCAGGCTTTCAATGCCTTCTCCGGCGTCACGTCTACCTTGATCAAATGGGGCTTGGACGTCTCCGTCTTCGGCAGCGTGATCGTCAGCACGCCGAGGTTGTAGGTCGCCTTGATCTTGTTCGGATCGATCGAGGCCGACAGCCTGAACGTCCGCTCGAAGGCGCCATAGCTCCGCTCATAGTGATGCACCTTCTCGGCCCTCTCCTCCGCCACCTGCTCCTTCGTGCCCTTGATCGTCAGCAGGTTGGCGTCCACCGTGATCTTCACGTCCTCGGGCTTCACGCCGGGTACTTCCGCCACCAGGCGGATGACATCCGGCTCCTCGAACACGTCGACCAGCGGCAGCCAGGCGGTCGTCGCCGCTTCGGGTACGGGCCATTCGAACGAGCGCACCGGCTCGCTGAAGCTTCGGCCCATCCGGCTCTCCAGCTGGTACAGCAGATCCAGCATCGGGTCCCTCTTCGTAACGGTGTACATATCGTGACTCCTTCGCAGTGAACTACTGGGCGTTCTAACTGCTGAAGGGTACACTGATTTACTAAGTTTGTCAAGTCACTCTATCATGTCGGCACATTACTTAGCTTATTTAGTAAAGCGACGATGAAGGTGGAGCAGGGCTCCTCAGCCGCGACGCC
Organism: Gemmatimonadales bacterium; assembly: GCA_035456525.1. Classification (GTDB taxonomy): domain Bacteria; phylum Gemmatimonadota; class Gemmatimonadetes; order Gemmatimonadales; family GWC2-71-9; genus DASTHG01. The sequence continues at coordinate 9,042 of DATICZ010000013.1, read as the reverse complement.
CGCGCCGGGCGATCAGCTGCTCCAGGCGTTCCCAGATCTCGGGCCGAATGCTGTCCACCAGCTCCTCGTTCCGCTTGCCGAGCATGCCGGCGATCGCGCTCGTGTCGAGACCGGCGAGGCGGCACTCTTCGATCACCGCAATGAAATGAATCCGGGCTTCGCGGATCATCGGACCGAACAGGGTCACGCCGTCTCCGCGCACGCCCACCGCGAGGGCGAGGAGATAGAGGTCCCGGGCGCCGGCGAGCCGGTCAGCGAGATACTCCCGCGCCTCCGAGGGTTCAGTCATCGCCTTCCTCCTGTCATGGTGCGGCCGCATCGGCCGGGCATCGAGAATTTCGCCGTCACTCCTACGATGGATAGCTCGCCGCGCGCACATGCGGTAGGCTGCGCAGGTCGCCTTTCTCCGCAAGCAGTCCGGGAGGCGGTTGTACCGGAAGACTCTCATCACACGAAATCGGTTAGGAGCAGTCCTATGACACACATCAGGAAGAACCGCGCACCAACCCTCGTTGCCACCGTGGCGGTCGTCGGGCTACTGGCCGCGGCGTGCGGGTACCACGCCAGTCTGGCGTCCATTCAGGTCTCACCCGATACGAGTGTAGCCGCCCGTGCCACCCAGCAGTTCACCGCCGAGGGCAGGGACGCCCGCGGCGCCCTCTTCGCGATCACGCCCACCTGGTCCGTCGCGGCGAGCGGTGGCACCATCAGCAACGCGGGGCTCTTCACCGCGGGTCCGACGGCCGGGACCTTCCTCAATACGGTCAAGGCCACGGACGGCAACATCTCAGGCAGCGCGTCGGTGGTCGTCACCACTCCCTCGCCCGTGCTGGCGAGCATCACCGTTACTCCAGCGGGCCCGGACTCCCTCCCGGCCACGACGACGCGGCAGTTCCTGGCCCAGGGGAAGGACTCCGCCGGGAACAGCTTCGCGTTCACGCCCACCTGGTCCATCGTCGCCGGGGGCGGCACCATCACGACGGCGGGTCTGTTCACCGCGGGCACGGCGCCCGGGGTGTTCACCAATACGGTCAAGGCGAGCTCGGGCACTGTCGCCGGGTACGCGACCGTGACGGTGGCGTCGTCTGCGGCGTCGCTCGCGACGATGCGGGAGCTGGTGCACTTCGCATACGACAAGTCGGATCTCACCGCGGATTCCCGCGCGGCGCTGGACGACAAGGTCAAGGTGTTCCAGGCCAACCCGGCAATGCGTATCGTCATCGTGGGGCACACCGACGACCGCGGCACCGGCGCGTACAACCTCGCGCTCGGCACGCGGCGCGCCGAAGCGGTCAGGGACTACCTGGTCGCCCAAGGCGTCGCGTCGAGCAGGATCGAGCTCGACACCCGTGGCGAGACGCAGCCGATCGCGTCGGGTAGCTCGGAAGATGCCATGGCGCAGAACCGGCGTGGCGCATTCCTGATCCTCGTGGCCTCAGATGCACCGGCCCCGAAGCAGTAAGGTGAAGACTTGCAGGACACGGCCGGGCGCGGAAGATCGCGCCCGGCTTTGGCCCGCCTCTTTCCACATGACCTTCCGCTCCGTGGTATCCAGGGCGTATTCGGCGATCGCCGCCGGTCTCTTCACGGCGACGAGCCTGCTCGCACAGAGCGGCCCCTCCTCCCGGGACGCCGCCACATGGTCCGCGGCGCTCGCGAGAGTCAACGCGGCCACGGTGACTGTCGAGGTGCAGGGCACGTGCTGCGGTGCGGGCGGCAGCGGCCTGCTGCTGACGCACACGGGTCTCATCGCGACCAGCGCGCACGTCATCGCGGGAGCCCAGCGCGTGCGCGTGCGGCTCTCCACCGGTGAGGTGTTCGACGCGGTGGGGATGCTTTCCTATGCGCCTCGGCTCGATCTGGCCCTCATCCTCATCCCGGGTGTCGCATTGCCGAGCGCACCGCTCGCCGATTCCGACAGCCTGGTGGTGGGACAGCGGCTGCTCGCTATCGGCGTGCCATTCGGCCAGGGCACGACGGTGACCGAGACGCTGCTCCGTGCGGTCCGCACCGAAGACGGCGTTCGCTGGCTCCATATGTCCGTCCCCGTCTTCCCGGGCGCCGGTGGCGGTCCCGTCGTCAACGAGCAGGGCGACGTCGTGGGACTCGTCGTGGTCGGTGCGGCCGCCGGCGGCGAACCGCTCGACATGGCCGTCCCGATCAACGACGTGCGCGGTGCGGTGGGGCGCCTGGCGGGGAGGACTCCGACGCCGTTCGCTGACGTGACCTACGCCGGAATGGGCTCCATGCCCGTCGCCGCGCCGTCACCGTACGAGCAGCCGATCGGCGCTGCCGCCGGCGCGGTGCGGTCCAGCTCCGATTTCGCTCTGGATTTCCGTCCCTTGAACGGCGTCGTCCTCTACTTCGAGGAGCGGTATGCCGGCCTGCACAGCGTGCGCGACAGCACCGGCTACGTCGTGTCCTCGACGCCGGACGGAAAGCCGGCCGTGGAGCGAAACAACAGCCGGGAATGGCGGGACCAGCCGGCGACCGCCCCTCTCGCCGCGCAGCGGCTCCGCACGACCTACGTGGTGGGCGCGTCCAACCGGTCGGCCTCGGCGTTCACCCTGAAGCCTCGCGCCCGGGCGATCCCGACCGTTTCGTGGGAGCTGCACATCGAGGGCGAACGATATTGGTACAGCTCCGCGGAGGGCGTTCACGAGGGTCAGGCCGCGCCGGGCGTGGCACCACGCGAGATGCTCTCCGCGGTTCTGGCAGCCCTCCCCGACGACCTGCCGCCTGAAGTCCGCGTGTCGGTGCTGGACGCCGAGGCGGACAGCAGCGTGGACGTCACCGTGCGGTTCGGGGGACACGAGTCCCTGGCGATTCCTGTCCCGCTCGACGGGCGGACGTGCGCCGCGGATGTCCCGACGCGGAGCGTCGCGGTCGACGTCGTCCGGGCCACGCGCCGCACGGGAACGGAAACGGTCACACTCGTGGTTATGGCTCGGCGTCCGCACGTCATTCTCGGTGGGGCTACGGTCGGCATGACGGCGCGCCTGACATGCGCCGTGCTACCAGCGGCGGGCGCCGTGGCAGCGTTGTCTATGCCGTGACGAAATGCAGCGGGTCCCGCAGGTTTTGCAGCTCCCGATAGAAGTACAACGGCGTCGGCCGCCGGTCCGTGAACTTCAGCCGCTTGAGAAACGCGACCTCCTCCGGCGTCGCCGTGCCGCTGAGGGATGCATCCCGTAGAAACTGCTCGAGCCCCGGCTCGGCGCCGGTCGGCTGCCCCGCTTCCCGCTCGACGAACTCGAATCGCCTGGCCTGCCCGGGCACGACGGTGTGGTTCAGGGCGATCTCCAGCGCGAACGTCTCCAGGTCGATATCCCAGGATTCGATCAACGGATCCAGGAACGCGTCACAGTGCTCGGCGGACAGGTGAAACACATCCGTATCCAGGAATTCGAGTACGATGACCCGCATCTCTTCAGGGGTGCGGTTGCTGAGCCGTGCCACCAGGCGGAGCCAGTAGTCGTTCTCGAGCTCGTCCTGCGCCACGCGCCGGACCACGTCCAGCAGCGTCTGCGTGACCAGGCGTTCGAGCTCGCCGAACGGCTGCTGCTCGAAGATCGCGCGCACGTGCGCGGCTTTTCCGGGATGGCACTTGCGCAGGACCAACTCACGCACTTCGCGAAACAGGGGGACGGGATGGTCCCCCAATTCCCGCTTCAGCTGCCGCTTCCGTTGCAGGTCCGCCAGCGTGGCCAGCTCCCCACTGGGCAGCTTCAGGAACTTGTCCATCCGATCGTAGATGTCGGTGCGGCCGGGCGCCGGCGGCGCCTTCTTTCGAGTCAGCAGTTGGGAGATGTAGGATTCGGTCACGCGGGCCGCCCGGGCCAGATCGCGCTGCTCCAAACCCAATTCCTCCAGCCGGTTCAGGATTACAATCGGGACATCCACGGGCCCCTCCCAGACTGATTCAATTCATTAACTGCGTATGTGAATCGAATTATAATGCCTTCAGTCATACTTGACAAGTTCAGTACAGCGACTATACTCCGCACATCGAGAACCACCGCAGTTAACCAAGGAGTGGCTATGGCAACCGCGACCAAGACGAAACTGAAGGTCCTCCCGCTCGCCGATCGCGTCGCGATCCGGCCGGCGGAAGAGACCGGAGAGATGAGGGGCGGCCTCTACATCCCCGACACGGCCAAGGAAAAGCCGATTCAGGGGGAGGTCATCGCGGTCGGGCCTGGCCGGCTGGAAAAGGGCCAGCGGATCCCGATGGAGCTGAAGGTGGGGGACCGGGTCATCTATGGAAAATACACCGGCTCGCAGGTCGAGCTGGACGACGAAGAGATCATCCTGATCAAAGAATCCGACGTCATCGCCAAGCTCAGCTGAGCGGGAGACACAGATGGCCGCCAAGTATCTTGAATTCAACACGGAAGCCCGCTCGCGCCTGAAACGCGGCGTCGATCAGTTGGCCGAGGCGGTGAAGGTCACGCTCGGCCCCAAGGGCCGCAATGTCGTCATCGACAAGAAGTTCGGGAGTCCCACCGTCACCAAGGACGGCGTCACCGTCGCCAAGGAAATCGAGCTCGAGGACGAGGTCGAGAACATGGGCGCCCAGATGGTGAAGGAAGTGGCGACCAAGACCTCGGATCTGGCCGGCGACGGTACGACCACCGCGACCGTGCTGGCGCAGGCGATCTACCGCGAGGGCCTGAAGTCGGTCACCGCGGGGGCCAACCCGATGTCGTTGAAGCGCGGCATCAGCAAGGCGGTCGACCTGGTGGTGGAGGAGTTGAAGCGCATCTCCGTCCCCACCAAGGGCCGGAAGGAAATCGCCCAGGTCGGAGCGATCTCGGCCAACGGCGACAAGGAGATCGGGGACAAGATCGCCGACGCCATGGACAAGGTCGGCAAGGACGGCGTGATCACGGTCGAAGAGGCGAAAGGCCTCGAGACCACGCTGGAGACCGTGGACGGCATGCAGTTCGACCGCGGCTACCTCTCCCCCTACTTCATCACCGACCCCGAAAAGATGGAGGCCGTGCTCGAGGACGCCTATGTCCTGGTTCACGACAAAAAGGTCTCCGCGATGAAGGACCTGCTGCCCGTGCTCGAGAAGGTGGCGCAGTCGGGCAAGCCGCTGCTCCTGATCGCGGAGGATTTCGAGGGCGAGGCGCTGGCGACCCTGGTCGTGAACAAGCTGCGCGGCACGCTCAAGGTGTGCGCCGTGAAGGCCCCGGGATTCGGGGACCGGCGCAAGGAAATGCTGGCCGACATCGCGACCCTCGCCGGCGGCAAGGTGATCTCCGAGGAGCTGGGGTTCAAGCTCGAGAACACCGCGCTCGCCGACCTCGGTCACGTCAAGCGCATTCTGGTGGACAAGGACAACACGACGCTCATCGGGGGCAAAGGCAAACCGGCCGAGGTGCAGGGCCGCATCGCCCAGATCCGCGCCGCCATCGAGAAGTCCACGTCGGACTATGACAAGGAAAAGCTGCAGGAACGGCTCGCCAAGCTCGCCGGCGGCGTCGCGGTCATCAACGTCGGGGCGGCGACGGAGACCGAAATGAAGGAAAAGAAAGCCCGGGTCGAGGACGCGCTGCATGCGACCCGTGCGGCCGTTGAAGAGGGGATCGTGACGGGCGGCGGCGTGGCGTTGTTGTGGTGCCAGAAGGTGCTCGACAAGGTCCGGGGCGCCGACGAAGACGAGAAGACCGGTATCGAAATCGTCCGGCGCGCCCTGGAGGAGCCGATCCGCATGATCGTCCAGAACGCGGGCGCCGAGGGCGCGATCGTCGTGGGCAAGGTGAAGGAGTCGGGTAAGCTGAGCTATGGCTACAACGCTCAAACCGACGAGTACGAGGATCTCGTCATGGCCGGGGTCGTCGACCCGACCAAGGTCACGCGCACCGCACTGCAGAACGCGGCGTCCATCGCCGGCCTGTTGCTCACGACCGAATGTGTAGTGGTGGAGAAGCGGGAGAAGGACAAAATGCCCCCGATGCCTGGAGGCGGAGGTGGCGGCATGGGTGGGATGTATTGATAGACGAGACGCGTCGACGCGCAAGAGTAGATGTGTCCGTTGGTCGTAAAGCTTCTCGTAGGCAGTAGAAGGAGTTCGCCATGTATTCACGCAACATCTCCATGCACCTGAAGGCCAACACGGCCGCCGAGTTTACCCGGACGCTCGAAAAGGACGTCCTGCCCCTGCTCCGTAAACAGAACGGCTTCAAGGACGAGATTTCCTTCGTCGACGCGGACCGCTCCGAAGCGGTGGCGATCAGCCTGTGGGACCGGAAAGAGAGCGCGGACGCGTACAGCCGCGATACCTATCCGCAGGTGCTCAAGACCTTGACGAACGTGATCGAAGGGACGCCGAAGGTCGAGGCCTACGAGGTCTCGAATTCGACCTTCCACAAGATCGCTTCGAGCAACTGACGCAGTCGGGGGGAGGGCGGCGCGATCGTGCCGCCCTCCGCTCTTTTCCCAGAGCGAGGACGATGATCGAGATTCACTGCTACACCTGTGGGGGGTTCATCAGCGACCCGAGCCGGATTTCGCATCGCCTGGAGCCCAGCATCATGCACAAGGAGTTCGGGGCGATACCCACCAGCGCCCTTTGTACCTGTAACCCCCCGGTCGTATACGGACCTCGAGCGGGGCGATCGTCGCTGCAGAGCGCGCGGCGTCTCAATTAGGCAGGAGGTAGTTATGGAAGGGCATCCGATGACCCCGATCACGATCCAGCGCTTCGTCAAGGAGCTGGACAAGCTGAAGCACGAAGTGGACGCGGGAACCCTGCAGCCGCAGAACTACGACGGCCGGCTGGCGCGGATCATCCGGGAGCTGCGGGAGCGAGGCCTGGACGCCGACCGCGCGGCCGCCACGGCGGCACTCGCCGACGCGGTCACGCGGGGCGTCCTCACGTCCCCCATGAAGGAGCACATCGAGAAAGGTCTCGAATCAGTGCCGCACCGCACTGACCTGTGACGGTGAGAAGCTGACGCGCCGCACCGCCGCGATCTGACCCAGGTCGATCCTGCCTTCCACGATTTCGTAGCCCAGCAGCGCGAAGATCCGGTCCTGGATGAAGAGCGGCCGGGCATTGCCGTACCAGTCGACGCACGACGCCTTGCAGTTGTCGTCCCTCGGCCGCTCGGTCTCGGGTTCGGCCCCGAGGTTCCCGAGCGAGCGGAACTGCCCGTCGCGATTGTCGAGAAACAGGATCGACGCCGATTCGCGGAACAGGTGCTCGTAGCCGGGCCGGCCGGGCCCGCGTACCGGGAGACCCAGCACGCCGCTGTGAGCGCCGTCCGCCTTGTAGAAGAAGCCGTGGCTGCGCAGCTCTCCCTGTGACGCATCGCGCAACGTGTAGTGCTGTGCCACCTCCGGCGTACCATCCAGCCGGATCCCCGTGAAGTGCAGATCCCGCTGGTCGGCTCCCACGACGACCGCATCCCGGCCCATGACTTCGATTCGGTCGGTGCCGTGCGGCAGCAGCAGCCGCCTGACCTTGCCCCTTCTCCACGGGACCACGTAGAGGATCGAGCCATCCGCGGTCGCTCTGCCCCATCCGCTCCCGTTGCCGTACAGGAGAAAGTCGCCGACGAAGCGGTTGTGGAACGTGCCGCCGGTCTCGCTCGGGAGGGCACGATACATGTTCGACGGCGCCGGTCGATTGCCGTCGTTGAAGGCCGAGAGAGGAGCCCGCAACAGGGACACGCTCCCGGCCGCCCGCTCCGGACTCCACATGAAGTCTCCCCCCGCGTCGGACCGCACCAGCACGTTGACGTGGTCGTCTTCGCTCTCGAGGAACGAGAACTGGTCTACCGGCGTCCCGGTGACGCCGAGGGCGCTCGGGGTCGAACCGTCCAGCGGCATGCGGCACAGGATCGCCTGTCTCGTGGTGCGCGCGCGGAAGCGTGCCCAGTCGCTCATCCACACGTATACCGCTTCTGGGGAGACGTAGAACACGCGTCCAGCGGGACCGATCACGACGGTTGCCTCGCAGGTCAGGTCCGCGGCCGCCAGATCGCACACAGTGACCGTGTGCAGGGCAACCTGGTCCGCCGCCTTCCACCCCTCCGGATGGTAGACGCGCTGCGGCGTGACGATGCGCTCGAAGCGTCCTCCGCTGTCCGCGGAGCGGCTCCAGCGCCGCATCGACGGCAGCACCGACAGCGGCTCGTTCAGACCATACGGGAGGAACAGCGGCGTGTAGTAGACGAGTTTGCTGCCGATCAGGCGGGATGCGTAGTTGCGCGACGAGTAATAGTCGTGGGAACGCAGCTGATAGGTCGCGTGGTGCTTCAGGCCGCCTGCCGCATCGATGGCGAACACCCCCAGCTCCGTGCCGCCGCGCTGGTAGCTGTACCCCACCACGACCACCCGATCGCCGGCGATCAGCAGTTCGTCGTACCAGGTGCCACGCGGGTCGATGCCCGGTCCGAACGCGTCCACGGCTGCGATCGGCTTCAGGCGGTCATCGCCGATGGCGACCGTGAACAACCGGCCGCGCCGCAGGATCACCAGGTGATCGCCGTGCAGCTTCACGATGCCGCCTTCATCCACTCCTGCGTGCTGCGTGTTGGTGATGCCCTCGCCCGTGACTCGGGCGGCTTCGACGCCGGTGACGACCGCGCCGTCCACGGTCAGCGCCGCGAGCTCCGTGGTGGCCTCGCACAGCGAGACGTTGACCTCCAGGGAATCCCGCGGCCGCACCCTGAGAGGACGCTGCACCGGCTCATGACCGATGGTCGTCGCCGACAATACCACATTACGGGTCGCCGGCAGGCTCTCCGGCAGGACGCGAACCTGGTACCGCCCGTCGCTCGAGGTGACGGTACTGACGCCGATCGGGGACATTGCGACGCGCGCCCCCGGGATCGCGGTGCCTGAATTGTCCGTCATCCGGCCGAAGACGATTGCTCCCGGAGTTGCCCGCTCGTGCTGCGTCACCTGCACGGTGCTGGCGCAACGGACGGTGCGGAGGTAGTCGGCCAGATCCTTCTCGGATCGGAAGGACGGGAGCTGCGCCCACGCGGCAGTGCCTGGAAGCGTGAGCGTGGCGAGCAGGATGAA
>DATICZ010000012.1:0-7173 GCA_035456525.1 Gemmatimonadales bacterium | reverse complement strand
GTCGCCCTCCTCATGGCGTGCATCGGCACCTACGGTGTGATGGCCTACACCGTCTCCCAGCGCACCCGGGAGCTCGGCGTGCGTGTCGCCCTCGGCGCCACCCCGGCCGGCGTGCTCCGGTTGGTCCTCGGCGGAGCGCTGAGGCTCGTGGGCATCGGCATCGTGATCGGCCTCGCGGGTGTAGTCGCGATGAGCCGCGGCCTCCAGGCGATCCTGGTGGGCACCAGGGCCACCGATCCGCTCGCGCTCTCGGCGGTGGCGCTCGCGCTTGCGGCCGTCACCGCCGCTTCCAGCTGGGTGCCCGCGCGCCGGGCGACGCGGGTGGATCCGATGGAGGCCTTGCGGGCCGAATAGCGGCTCGCCCGCAGCGCTACAGCAGGCGCCGCAGCAGAGGGCCGGGAGGTACCCCTACGAGTCCAGCACGCGGGCGAACAACGCGGTCACATCGATCAGCAGCTCGGGGACCTCTCCCACCTTCCACACGAGCCGCTCGTCGATGATCTCAGGCCGTGAGTCTCGAGGACGCCAGCGCTCGAACAAACGGGCGTCGAGATCGACGATCCAGTACTCGCCGACGCCGGCTTGGTTGTAGATGTGGCGCTTGGCGCCGCGGTCACGGGTGGCGGTGGCCGGAGAGAGGATCTCCACCGCGAGCACCGGCACGCCCACGTCCTCCCAGCAGCGCAACGGTTTGCCCGGCTGGCGCACGACCACGAAGACATCCGGCTGAACCAGCGTTCGGACCCCGAGGATGACGTCGGCGGGACTCGAGAAGAGGTGGAAGCGATCCTGTCCCTGGAGCGCCGGGATCAACAACGCCATCAACTCACGCACCATGGCCTGATGCAGCAGCGCGGGAGCCGGCGTCACGACGTGGACCCCGTCCAGCAGCTCGTGGCGCAACCCGTCCTCGGGGAGCGCCAGAAGCTCGGCGATGGTCGTGACGTCCGGGGACGCGGCGGGCATGCCCATAATCTCGACCTCCTCGGCGGGAAAGGGCAAATCGGCATCCGCCACGATAAGGCGCGGGCGCTGCTGCATTGTCATCGAAATGGCACGGAGAGGGAGCCGAGAAACGCGCGCGGGGAGGTCGAAGGCGGCGTGGTGCCTACAGCATTGTGGCGAGCGGGCAGGAGAACCCGGGCACGACGTCTTCACCATCTAGCGTCTCCGCGGCGCTCACGATGCGCTCGGTGCCGTCGTGTCGGTACACGCGGGCAAGCCGGCGCTCCGGGTCGATGACCCAGACCACGCGCGTCCCTGCGGAGAGCCAGTCGGCGACCTTCGCGAGACGCTGTCCGGGACGATCGTCGGGCGAGAGCACCTCGACGACTAGGTCTGGCGCCAGCTCGGGGAACCCGACGGGTTCAGGGGACGGGAGTCGCTCCCGGCGCACAAACGCCACGTCGGGGGCGCGCACGGTGTCGGGGTGGCGCGCGAGGGTGAAGCCGGTCTCGGCGGCGTAGACCACGCCCAGCTCTCGAGCCCGTACGAAGTTCGCGAGCTCGACGCCCAGGTTCATGGCGATTCGGCCGTGGCGGCCGCCCGGCGGCTCCCGCACGACGAGCACGCCCCTGACCAGCTCGGCGCACTTGCCGGGGATATGGAGGTGGAGCAGCTCGTCCGCGGTGAGCAAGGCGGTCATGGGCGGAACGTAGGAGGGCTCAGCCATCGGTGCAAGACAATCTGGTTCCGTGGCGTCAACGGTGAGTCAAACCATCCTAGCTGGGTCGATGATTGAGGATGGTGCGCGATCTCGCCGAGGCCGGGTGTGGAGCGAGACCCGTCACAACGGAGAATCGCACAACGGCAGGTCCTTCCCGCACACGCACGGCCGGGCGTGCGCGGCGCACACGGACTTCCCGCACGCCGCACAGCGCGTCACCTCGTCGCTCGCGAAGACGACACCCGGCTCATGGCTGCACTGGCCGCGGTGCCCCTCGCACACCAGGCGCCGCGACCGATCCGCGCGGCGGAGGTGCCTGGAGCAATGGACGAGCTGGTCCACGACGCAGGCGGCGTGGTGCTTGGCGCACACGAACTGGTCGCAGCTCGAGCAGCGGACTGCTTCGTCCCGGCCGACGGGCTCGCTGGCCTTGCCCTCGCAGTACACCATGCAGTCGAGACAGAGGCGGCGCTCGCCCCTGGGGGCGCCGGCGTCGCTGCGAACCGCGTGCGTGACGCAGACTACCTTGCCGCAGATGCTGCAGGGCCCCAGGCAGGCGCTGCAGGCCGGATGGCCGCCGGCGCTGCACGTGCCCGCGTGTTTGGTGCAATGCGGCCTGCGACAGGTTGGGCAGGTGCTCGCATGCGCGTCGCAGGCGGGCTCGCCATCGATGTGACACTCCGCGATGCCGTGCTCGCCACAGAAGTCCTCGCCGCACACCCGGCACGTCTTGCCGCAGGCGCCACAGGCCACGTGATCGTGGCGGCAGATCACCAGCAGTTTCGGGGACGCGCCACACTGCGGGCAGGCGAGCTGCCAGGCACCGGAGCCGCTCAGCGACCGCTGTGCCGTGAGCGTGGCCCGACGCCCGTTCTGGGAGACGAGGTTCCAGTCCACGCGCTGCACGAGCAGCGTGAACTCCACCAGCTGGAGCGGATGGACCGTCGCGCGAACTTCGTGACGGCGTTGCTCCTCGGCCCGGCGGCGGACGTGTTCCACCTTGATGGCGCGACGCTCTTCGGCGTTCGCCGGGTCCCAGGCGGACTCGGCGGCCTCCTTGAGCAGTTGCCGGTAGTAACGGTCGATCCGGACCAGCTCGGCAGCCAGATCCTGGCGGGCGTCGTTTCGCTGTCGTGCGAGCTCCGTCGCCAGCCTGGACTCGATATCGCGGGCCATGATCGGAACGAGCTCCGCGAGCGGCCGGGAAGCGGCCGGCAGCGCTCGTACGGCGTCTGAGGCCCCGTCGCCTGCCGGCGTGACGGAGCCCGCCTCGATGTCACGGCAGAGTCGCGCCACGTCGTCCGGGACGCGCAAGCCCGTGGCGAGGTCGAACACTCCGCTCTCGGCGATGTGCTCCACGACGATCGCCGCCGCCGAGATCGACACGCGCGCGATGAGCCGAGCCACCGGGTGCAGTGAGAGAGTGACGACGGGCGGGTCCGACGCGCCTCTGCGAACCGGGAACGTTCGCGGCAGGCCGTCGGTGTCCGCAGCATGCGTGGGCGGAATCAACCCGAAGGCGCGCCGCGCGCCCCGGGTGCGGACCGCGGCGAGCAGCTCCTGGAGAAACGGGCTGCCGACGACGGCCATTTCGGCGTCGGGGTGACGCTCGAGGGCGGGAAGCGAAAACGCGACGCGCACCGACGGGCGCCCACCGAAGTGCGGTAGCTCGGCATCCGGGAGCGACAGCTCCAGCAGCTGCGGTTCCAGCTCCTGGACCGTCGCCCCGGCCAGACGCGCGTACCGCTCCACCAGCCCCTGCAGGCGAGGGTCGACGAGCGCCTCCGGGATCTGTGACCCTGGTGCGTCGATCATAGAGCGGCCTGCCGCGCGAGCGGTGCTTCGGCATCGGCGGACAGATCGGCGAGCGTCATGGGCAGGCGGTCGGCCTGCACCAGCAGCTGCACCGCCCGACCGCGTCCCGTGACCCCCACGAGGCGAGAGAGGCGCCCGTATTCCGGATGATCACCCGCGTCCTCCGCGTGCCTGACGTGCTCCGCGGCTTCGCGAATCTCGGTGACGTGGAGGCCGAGCTGATGGCGCTTCGCTTCCACGCCGCGGGCGAGCTTGAGATGACACGTGCCATAGCCCAGCACGACGCGTCCGGCAATCGACAGCTGCCGAAACTCCCGCTCGAGCCGCTCGGCGTTATCCTCGGGAGCGATTTCGGAGGCCAGCTGTGCCTGCCGCGCCCCGCCCTCCCGGCTCGCCACGATCTGCTCGCCGATGCCCTCGAGCTCCCGCTCGAAGGCCGCGTCGGACTCGGACCCCAGCCAGGCCTCGGCCAGGCGGTGCTCGAGCGTTTCGCCGTCGCCGAACTCTCCCAGAATCATATCGAGCCCGCCCACGTCGAGCTCGAACAGCCTGAGCTTCCGGTCGAGCAGCCACAGGACCGGCATCTCGATCGTGGCCTGCGCGGCCAGGTTCAGAATGTGCACCTCCCGCTCCTGGCCGATGCGCAGCACGCGACCGATACGCCGCTCGATGATCGTGGGATTCCACGGGACCTCGTAGTTCACGATCCGGTTGCAGAACTGGAGGTTCAATCCTTCGGTCCCGACGCGGGTCGTGAGAAACACGCTCCCCGGCTCGGCCCGGAAGCGGGCCAGCTGATCGCCGCGATCGGCGCGGGACAGCGACCCGGTGAAGGCGATCGCGGGGCGGCCGAGGTCCTGGAGCCGATGCTTGATCAGGTTGAGCGTCGGGAGGTGCTCGCTGCAGACGATCACCCGGTCCGCGGCGGGCGCGTCGGCGAGGTAGCGGATCAGCTCGTCCAGCTTGGCGTGCCCGGTCACGGCCCTCGCCTGCTCCGCGAGCTGACCGGCCCGCTGCCGGTACACCGGCTGCAGCAGGTCTCCCGCAGCCACGGAGTGCAGCGAGTCGGCGAGCGCCCTGGACGACGACGTGAGCCGCTGCAGCAGGCGCGTCGGCTCCAGGACGAACGTGCCCTTGCGCTCGAAACAGCCGTCCCGGTGGAGATCGCGCAGGAAGCGCACGGTGTCCCCGTACAGCGCGGCTTCCGCGGGCGTCAGGTCGACGGCGTGGTGGGCGGGGCGGCGCGGGGGCAGGGCGAGCACGTCGGCCACGCTCGAGCGCCGCGTGCGGATCATCACCTGGCTGGTGAACTCGCGCAGCGCTTCGGGGTTCGTCGCGCAGCGAGGATCGCCGCTCTGCAGGTATTCCTTCTGGAACTGACCCCAGGTGCCGAACTGGCCGGGCCGGAGCAGGGTGACGAGGTTGTACAGCTCGCGCAGGTTGTGCTGGACCGGCGTGGCGGTGAGCAGCAGGATGAAGTTCCGATCGAGCTGCCGCAGGAACTGGTGCACCGCCGTCGTGTGGTTCTTCACGTTGTGGGCCTCGTCCACGATCACGAGGTCCCAGCGGTGCTGGAGGATCTCGGGCGCATGCCCGACGGCGCCTTGATAGGACGCGATCGCCCTGGTCGCGTGGCGCCAGTGCTCCGGCTCAGCCGGCGTGTCGAACTGCTCGAAGAACTTCGTCTCGAGCTCGGCTCGCCATTGTTCCACGAGCGTCGCGGGGGTGAGGATCAGGACGCGGCGCGCCATGCCGCGCACGCCCAGCTCCTTCATGATGATTCCGGCTTCGATCGTCTTGCCGAGCCCGACTTCGTCGGCGAGGATCGCCCGTCCGCTCATGGGCCGGCGCAGCACGCGCAGCGCGACGTCGATCTGGTGCGGCAGCTCCTGGATGGTGTTGTAGTCCAGCGTGATGAGCCGGTCGAAGCCCGGGTTGAGGGCGATGTCCTCGAACTCACGGCGGAGGTCGAACCACTCCGCTGAGGAGGCGCCGTTCTCGAGCCCCCCCATCAGGCCGCGCAGCGATTGCTGGTCGATCTCCCAGTTGGGTGGCGCGACGCGTGCAGGTGTCGACGGCGTGGGCTGAGCCAACGGCTTCTCGTCCCGAGGCGGAATCGGTGGCTCACCTCATGTAGCAGATTCCGTGCCGAGGAGCTTTCGCCGCTCAGCAGATGCGGTTCCGCCCGCTGCGCTTCGCTTCGTAGAGTTTCGCGTCAGCCCGGGCGAGGACGGTCTGGACGTCCTGGCCCCGGGTCCATTCCGCCATCCCGGCCGACACGGTGACGCGGCTGGGCAGCCCGTCGAGGGCGGCGACGCCCGACCGCACGCGCTCGGCGAAGGGGCGGGCCGCCCACAGGTCGGTGCGCGGCAGGATCGCCAGCAGCTCCTCCCCGCCCCAGCGTCCCACCAGGTCGCTGGAGCGGCTCGCCTCGCGGAGCACTCCGGCCACGGCGCGCAGCACCGCGTCGCCGACGTGGTGGCCGTGCGTATCGTTCACCAGCTTGAAATGGTCCAGGTCGAAGAAGACGAACACCAGCGACGCGTTCTCACGCGTCGCCCGCGCCACCTCTCGCGTGATGGCCTCCTCGCATGCACGACGGTTGCCGAGTCCCGTGAGGTGGTCGGTCCGCGCCGTGTCGCGCTGCCGCGACTCGAGCTGCCGCAGCTCCGTGACGTCGCGCGCGATCCCGACGAGGTCGATGACCCGCCCCTGCTTCACGACCGGGACGGCGGTGAAGCTGCTGATCACGTAGCCGCCCGTCCGGGCCTGCATGCGGACGTCCAGCGTGGTCGGGGCGTCGGCGCGCAGGGCCCGGCGCAGCAGCTCGAGGGCCGCGGGCCGGTCCTCAGGGTGCAGCAGCTGGCCGAAGCTGCGACCGATCCATTCGGACCGGGGCCAGCCGGTCATCACCTGGAACGCCGGGTTGAGATCCGTCACGCGGCCATCGAGCGCCAGATTGCAGATCCCCACGGGCGCCCGGTCGTGGATGATGCGCAGCCGGGCCTCGGCCTCCTCGAGCGCCGCCTCGAGGCGGGCGCGCTCGTACGCGTAGCGCAGCGATCGGTCGATCAGCGGTGCGCCGAGGCCGGCCTTGGGCAGGCAATCCTGCGCGCCGCTCCGGACGGCAGCCTCGGCGATGGCCTCGTCCTCCGGTCCCGCCATGACGACCAGGGGGAGGTGTCGCGCGACGTCGCGCACGCGCTGCACGACGTCTACGCCGTCCGCGTCCGGGAGGTGCAGCGCGGCCAGCATGACGTCGAACGGTACTATCTCGAGTTGTGCCAGCCCGGTCGCCATCTGCCCGCAGTGCGTGACGTCGTAGCGGTACGACCACAGGGCATCGCGCACTCGCATGGCGTCGGATTCGACGTGATCTATCAGGAGTACGTGCAACCCAGGTTTCTCCAAAGCGCTCGTGGCCAGCCTTCTACAGAATAGTGCAGCCTCCGCACGCGGCGTGCCAAAGCCGCAGGCACGGCCGGCATGTGAACTGCGTCACAGATAGAAGGGGGTGCTGCGACACCAACGGCGGGAGGTCAGCCCGCTTCGCGCAGCGCTCGCGCGAGCAGATCGGCAACACCCAGCCGGTCCGCCCATGCCGTCAGCTCCGCTCGATCGAGCCGGGTGCCCTGGGTCCGAATGATGCCGAGCACGTCACGCCATTGGCGATCGGACGTCTCCCCGCCACG
>DATICZ010000011.1:0-26693 GCA_035456525.1 Gemmatimonadales bacterium | reverse complement strand
GACGCGGGCGGCGCCGCGCAGGTTGCCGTTCGCGATCTTCCGGATGAAGGCCGGGACGTCGATGTGCGTGGGGCAGGCGGCGGTGCAGGGCGCGTCGTAACAGAAGAGGCAGGTGTTCGCCTCGAGCGCGGCCGCGTCGCGGGTGAGCGGCGGCGCGATCTCGGCGAAGTTGCGGGCCAGTTCCTCGTCCGGGAGCGGCGGAGCCTGGTTGGGAAGCGTCACGTCCTGCTCCGTGCTCCCTGCGCTTTCATCCCAACCATGTAGAGGATGCCAGCCACCAGGAACCCCACGAACCACGCCCAGTTGTACAGCGTCGCGAACAGTGGAGTCGTGCGAATCCCTGAGAGCGCGGCGACGAAGCCCGGGAGATTGGGGAGCACGCCCAGGGTGAACGCCGCGATCGCCACCCAGTTGAAGCCGCGCCGGTATTCGTACGCGCCGCCGCGGCGATACAGGTCCTCCAGCACGAGTCGCCCGCGGCGGATGACGAAATAGTCGGCGATCATGATGCCGGCGATCGGACCGAGCAGCGCCCCGTACCCGATCAGCCAGGTGAAGAGATAGGCGGCGGCGTCGTTGTAGAGGCGCCAGGGCAGCATCACAATGCCGATGACCGCCGTGATCATCGCGCCCATCTTGAACGAGATGCGGCCCGGGGCGAGGTTCGAAAATCCGTTGGCAGGAGCGACGATGTTGGCCGCGATGTTGGTGGTGAGCGTCGCGATCGAGAGCCCCGCCATCGAGAGGATGATCATCACCGGCCCGCCGATCCGTGCCAGCAGCGCCACCGGATCGGCGATGCGTGTGCCGAAGATCACCGCCGTGGCGCTCGTGACCGCCGCGCCGATGAACGCGAACAGCGCCATCGTTCCGGGCAGCCCGACCGCCTGCCCGACGATCTGATCCCGCTGGCTGCGGGCGAAGCGGGAGAAATCGGGAATCGACAGGGCCATGGTGCCCCAGAACGCCACGGCCGAGGTCAGCCCCGCGCCGAACAGACCGCCCAGACCGCCTGACCGCCTGACCGCCGAGTTTTCCAGCATGGGGCCGAAGCCGCCGGCGCGCACCCACGCCCAGACGAGCAACGCGACGCCCACCAGCAGCAGAAACGGGCTCCCCCAGGTCTCCAGGAGCTTGATCGAGTCCATGCCGCGCAGCACGATCCAGACGTTGATGCCCCAGAACAGCATGAAGCAGAGGAACTCACCCGTACCCAGGCCCACGAACGCCGGGAGAATGCGGGGCAGCGTGGCGATGCCCGGCCACAGGACCTCGGCCAGCTTGTAGATCGCCCACCCGCCGATCCAGGTCTGGATCCCGAACCACCCGCACGCCACCAGCCCGCGCAGCAGCGCCGGGATGTTGGCGCCGAGCACGCCGAAGGAGGCGCGCGCGAACACGGGGAAGGGGATCCCGTAGCGAGTGCCGGCATGGGAGTTCAGGGCGATCGGGACCAGCACCACGACGTTGCCCAGGATGACGGCGCCGACTGCCGCCTGCCAGGTCCAGCCGCTGTCCACGAGATTCGAGGCGAGCGTGTAGGTGGGGATGCAGATCGCCATCCCGATCCAGAGGGCGGCGATGTGCCACCAGTTCCAGGTGCGCCGCTCCGGCCCGACCGGAGCCAAATCGGCGTTCATGAGACTGGGGTCGTGCGTCCCGATCTCGCTCATCGTGCCTCTAGCTGATGGCTGATAGCTGACAGCTGATAGCGTCCTTCAGTGCGTCGGCTCGCGCGCCAGGAACTGCCCGCGGCCGGTCGTCCCCACGAACTGACCGTCGCGCGCCTGGACGGCGCCGCGCACCGTTACGACGCTGGCGTGCCCGATCCGATCCCACCCCTCGTAGGCGTTGTAGTCCACGTTCGAATAACTGCCCTTCGCGGAGAACTTCCCGCGCGAGGCGGGGTCGTAGACCACGAGGTCGGCGTCCGAGCCGACGCGGATCGTCCCCTTGCGGGGGTAGAGCCCGAACAGGCGCGCCGCCTGCGTGCTGCAGGCGTCCACCAGGGTGCGCAGGTCGAACCGCTCGGCGCACACGCCGTGGGTGTGCATCAGGTCCACGCGCTCCTGCACGCTGGGAATGCCGTTGGGGATCCGCGTGAACGCGTCCCGGCCCATGGTCTTCTGGTCGTGGAAGCGGAACGGAGCGTGATCGGTCGCGATGGTGCTGATGGCGCGGGACTTGACCCCGTTCCAGAGCGCCTCGTGGTTCGCCTTGTCGCGCAGCGGCGGCGACATGACGTACTTCGCCCCCTCGAAGTCGGCCCGGGCGGCGTATGTCTCGTCCAGCACGAAGTGCGGGACTACCGACTCGATCCAGACGTTCACGCCACGGTAGCGCGCCGCCAGCGCCGCCTGCACGGCCGGCTCGCACGAGGTGTGCACCGTGTAGACGTGCGTGCCCAGCAGCTCGGCGAAGGTGCAGAGGTGGTGGACGCCGTCCGCCTCGACGGCGGGCGGGCGGGAGGGGCCGTGCCACTCGGGCCCGGTGTTCCCGGCCGCGAGCAGCGACCGCTGCAGCGCGTCGATCGCGTCGGCGTTCTCGCAGTGGGCCGTGACGATCACACCCAGCTCGTGGGCCAGCTTCATCGCGGCGAACAGATGCTCGTCGGAGAGATTGAGCGCGCCCTTGTAGGCCAGGAACACCTTGAACGACGGCACGCCTGCGCCCACGATCTTGCGGAACTGATCGCGCACCCGCTCCTCGAAGCGCACCACCGACATGTGAAACGTGTAGTCCACGGCCGCGAGCCCCAGGGCCTTGGAGCGCCACAGCTCGAAGGCCTCCCAGGGCTCGTCGGTCGGCCCGGGGCAGATCATCTCGATGAGCGTGGTCGTGCCGCCGGCCAGCGCGGCCTTGCTCGCCGAGGCGTAGTCGTCGGCGGCGAAGGTGCCCATGAAGGGGAGGTAGATGTGCACGTGCGGGTCGATGAACCCCGGGAAGACGTACTTCCCGGCGGCATCGATGACCTCGGTGTCGGGCGGGAGCTCGCGGGGGTCGATGTCGTGCGCGATGCGGGTGATGGTCTCACCCTGACAATAGACGTCCGCGCGGTCCTCGTCGGTGGCGGTGATGATGAGGCCGGATTTGATCAGGAGGGGCACGTCACCACCTCCAAGGCGCACTCATGGCAGTTGTTTCACCAGGTCCTCGTACGTCTCCGGCCGGCGGTCGCGGTAGAACTGCCACGTGCGCCGCACGTCCTCGATCATGTCGAGGTTCAGCTCGGCCGTCACCAGCTCGTCCTTGTCTTCGCTGCCCACGGCCAGGAAGTTGCCGCGGGGATCGACGAAGTAGCTCGTGCCGTAGAACTGGCCGATGTTCCACGGCGCTTCGGTGCCGACCCGGTTCGAGCAGCCCATGAAGAAGCCGTTGGCGACGGCGTGCGCCGGCTGCTCGAGCTTCCACAGGTACTGGGACAGCCCCTTCACCGTGGCCGACGGATTGAACACGACCTCGGCGCCGTGCAGGCCGAGCAACCGCGCCCCTTCGGGGAAGTGACGGTCGTAACAGATGTAGACGCCGATCGTGGCGTAGCGCGTCTTGAAAACGGGGTAGCCGAGGTTCCCGGGCTTGAAGAAGTACTTCTCCCAGAACCCGGCCGTGTGCGGGATGTGGGTCTTGCGATACTTGCCCAGGTAGGAGCCGTCGGCGTTGATGACCGCGGCGGTGTTGTAGTACACCCCCGCCATCTCGCGCTCGTAGATCGGCACGATCATGACCATGGCATGCTGCTTGGCGAGCTGCTGCATCCGCTCGATCGTCGGTCCGGGGATCGGCTCGGCCAGGTCGCACCACTTCGAATCCTGCGAGGGACAGAAGTACGGCCCGTTGAACACTTCCTGCAGGCAGAGCAGCTGCACACCCCGCTTGCCGGCCTCGGCGATGTAGGGGAGGTGCTTCTCGAGCATCGCGTCGCGCACGGTGGCGACGGGCGCCGCCGGGTCGTTCAGCGGATTCGACATCTGGATCAGACCGCCGACGACGCTACGCATCGGCGACTCGGGTGACGGCGGTCGTGCGGGGAGTGGGGAATGGGGAGTGGTACGCCACGGTGCAGGTGAACGATACGTGTCGCGACAAAAGGATCACGAGACCCGCATCCAGTCTGAGTAGTGTGCGATTCATGGACAAGTACCAGTCCCTAGTAGCGTGGAAGCGGGCGCATGCTCTGGTGCTGCTGGCGCTCCGCGTCACAGATGATGCTTACCATCCCCGCGCCCGTCCACTGTTCGACCAGATCCGTCGCGCCGCGATCTCCATCGAGGCCAATATCGTCGAGGGATACGCGCTCGCCTCGCCAAGACAGTTCCGAAAGCACCTCCGTATCGCCATGGGGTCGGCGGCTGAGGCGGAATGCCTCGTCCGCACCGCGAGGGAGCTGGAGTATCTGCCCGAGAATAGGGCCGTTGAGCTCGAAGACCTCCTCGGCGGCACGATGCGAGTGCTCTTGGGCTTGCTCCGCTCCCTCACGCGAACCACGACGTGAGTGTTCACCTGTCAGGTCCCACTCCCCACTCCCCGTCTTTCAGAACCACCTCGAGATGACGACCTTCTTGTCGGTGAAGAACTGCACGCTGTCCTGCCCGTGCGCCTTGAGATCGCCGAAGAACGAGCCCTTGGTGCCGCCGAAGGGGAAGAACGCCATCGGCGCCGCTACGCCGATGTTCACCCCGATCATCGACACGCCGCAGCGGTAGCGAAACTCCCGGGCCACCTTGCCGCTCGAGGTGAAAATCGAGGTCGCGTTGGCGTAGGCGCTCTTGTGCACCAGCTCGAGGGCGTCGTCCAGGTCGGCGGCGCGGGCGATCGACCCCACCGGTCCGAAGATCTCCTCCTTGCCGATCACCATGTCGGGCGTGACCCCGTCGAACAGCGTCGGCCCCACGAACTGGCCGTCGGGATAGGCGTCCACCCGCGCGGTGCGCCCGTCCAGCAGCAGGTCCGCCCCGCTCTCGAGGCCGGCTTCGACGTACCTGATCACCCGCTCCTTCTGGCGCGCAGATACGACCGGGCCGAGGGTCACGCCCTGGTCGAGGCCGTTCCCCATCCGCAGGTCTCGCGCAGCCCGAACCAGCCGGTCCTTCAAGGGACCGTAGGCCGCGCCGGCCGCGACCACCACGCTCCCCGCGAGGCAGCGCTGTCCCGCGCACCCGAACATCGACTCGGTGACGGCGTGCGTGGTGCGATCGAGGTCCGCGTCGGGCATGACGATCACGTGGTTCTTCGCGCCGCCCAGCGCCTGAACCCGCTTGCCGTGCTGCGCCGCGGTCGCGTACACGTGCCGCGCGATGGCGGTGGAGCCGACGAACGACACGCCGGCGATGTGGTCGTGCGCGAGGATGGCGTTCGCGGCGTCCTTGCCGCCGTGCACGAGGTTCAGGACGCCGGGAGGGATTCCCGCTTCGTGTGCCAGCGCCACGATCCGCTGCGACGACAAGGGCACCAGCTCCGACGGCTTCAGGACGAAGGTGTTGCCGGAGGCAACGGCGTACGGCCAGAACCACAACGGTACCATGGCGGGGAAGTTGAACGGCGTGATCGCCGCGAAGACGCCCATCGGCTGGCGCACGTACTCGCAATCGATGCCGGTCGCCACGTCCTCGAGTGCGTCGCCCATCAGGAGCGTGGGAATGCCGCAGGCATGCTCGACATTCTCGATGGCGCGGCGGATCGAGCCCCGGGATTCGTCGAGCGTCTTGCCGTTCTCCCGCGTCACGATCGCTGCCAGCTCCTCGAAGTGGGTCTCGAGCAACCCCTTCAGGGTGAAGAGGTGACGGGCCCGGACGACCGGGGGGGTCGCGCGCCAGCGGGGGAACGCGTCCTGCGCCGCCTGGACGGCCGCATCCACGTCCGCCTTTCCCGACAGCGGCACCTGGCCGAGCGTTTCGCCGGTGGCCGGATTGACCAGCGGCAGCGCATGGGTGGCCTTGGAGGGGACCCAGGCGCCGTCGATGTAGTTGGGGATGAGGCGGTCCGGAGCGTGGTCGGAGGCGCTCGGGCCTTCGTGGGGTTGTGTGCGCAGCGCCATTGACAACCTCCTGAGCGCCTAACTAATTGTGAAGCCGGAAGGTAGGGCTCGCCGGCAGGGCTTGTCAAACCGGCGCTTCACCTCTTGGGGAGGGAGCTCATGCGACGCGCACGTCTGTTCGTGACCGCCATCGGTGCGCTGATGCTGACCGGATGCCCGTCGGCGACCGCGCCACGGCAGATCGGGGTCGGCGGCGGCGGCGGTGGCGGCCGCATTCTCGCATTCGTTTCGCAGCCCCTCACGTCGCACGCGTTCCCGGGTTTCATCAACACCGTCCAGGTGGAGGTCAGGGACAGTGTGACCGGCGTGAGGGACACGACAGCCACCGGTGGGGTCACGCTCGCTCTGGGCTCCAACCCGAGCGGCGCGACACTCTCTGGGACCTTGACGCTCTCGTTCGTCTCCGGCCTGACGGCTTTCACCGACCTGAACATCAACTTCACCGGCACTGGCTATACCCTGACGGCTGCCTCCGCCGGCTTGACCACCATCACCAGTCAGTCCTTCGACATCATCCCGTAGCCGGACGCTCTCCCGGGGCCGCGCCGACCGTGACGGCGTGGCCCTTCGCCTTGAGCGCCTGGAGCATGGGCGACTTCTCGACGGAGCGTAAGTACGCCTCGTCGGGCTCGATCTGGCGCTTCTCCACCAGGTCGAGCAGGGCATCGTTGAGGGTGATCATCCCGGCCTTGCGGCTGGTCTGGATGATGGACGGAATCTGGTAGGTCTTGCCCTCGCGGATCAGGTTCGACACCGCCGGGGTCGACAGCAGGACCTCCCGCGCCGCCACGCGTCCCCCGCCGATCTTCCGGCACAGGGTCTGGCTGATCACCCCCCGCAGCGACTCGGACAGCATCACGCGGATCTGCGCCTGCCGGTCGGCCGGGAACTGGTCGATGATGCGGTCCACGGTCGACGCCGCGGTGGTCGTGTGCAGTGTCCCGAACACCAGGTGTCCCGTCTCGGCGGTCTCGATCGCGATCGCGATGGTCTCGAGGTCGCGCATCTCGCCCACCAGTACGATGTTCGGGTCCTCGCGCAGCGCGGCGCGCAGCGCCGTCTTGAAGCTCTCGGTGTGGAGGTGCACCTGCCGTTGGGTGATCAGGCAGCGCTTGTTCTCGTGCACGAATTCGATGGGGTCTTCGATCGTCACGATGTGATCGGTGCGCTCGCGATTGATGAAGTCGATGAGCGCGCACAGCGTCGTCGATTTGCCGGATCCGGTGGGGCCCGATACCAGCACGAGACCCTTGTTCAGGAAGCAGAGCTGCGTCAGGTCCTTGCTCAGGCCGAGATCCTCGACCGTCACGACCTTGGCCGGGATCACGCGGAAGACCGCAATCGGCCCCTTGCGGTCGCGCCCCGCGTTGACGCGGAACCGGGCGAGACCGGCGATCTCGTAGGCGAAATCCGAGTCCCCGGACTCCTTCCACTCGCCGCGATTGCGCTCCGGCATGATCGCCAGCAGCAGCAGCGCCAGCTCGTCGCTCGTGAGCGCCGTGCCCTCCTGCCGCGCGATCTGGCCGTGGGTGCGAAATACCGGCGGCTCCCCGACGCGCAGGTGCAGGTCCGACGATTCGCTCTCCACCAGCTGCTTCAGGAGGGCGACGAGGCGCGCTTCGGCGGCGCGGTACTGGTCCCCCGCGAATTCCCCGGGGAGCGTCGATCGCGGCGGGGGCTCCGGGGGCGCGACCGGGCTCTCGATCAATGGCGCCGCGGCGATGGCCGACGGGCGGGGCGGCGGGGGAGGCGGAGGAGACTCCTTCGGCGGAGCCGAGGCGGCCTGGGAGCGGCGTCGCTCGACGCCGCCCGGCGGAGCCGGCTGGGGCGTGGACCGCGCCGGCCGAGCCGCCGGGGAGATGACCGCGGTGAGCCGTCCCGTCTCAGGGACGATGCGGACCCGCACGAGGCCGCGGTCGGCCACGTACTCGAACTCCGTCTCCGCCTGCCGGTCGATCTTGTCCGCCGAGTCCGACGGCGCGATCTCCGCCAGCAGCGCGTAGATGTGGGCATCGGTGAGGGGCTGTTTGCTGACCTTCCGCGGCTTGCCGTCCTTGACGATGGTGACGGGCTCGTCGGGGAGGAGATACAGCTGGTCGGCCTGCTCGCGCAGCAGCACGTCGACGAAGGGATCGAGGCGCGGTGGCATCGCCTATTCCAGGGGGAGGGCGTACAGCACGTGGCCCCGGTTCACGTAGTGGGTGTTCTCGTCGGTGGTGAGCGTAAAGAACGGCTCGGCCCCGGCGTTCAGGTAGTCGAGGGGCCGCGAGTGGTGCTCCGGCAGCTCCACGGTGGCCTGTCCGGTCAGCGTGGCGCCGTTGGCGAGGACCAGCTCCAGCCGCAGCAGCTTCGCCGCCGACAGGCGATCGGGGTCAGCGATCGGTCCGTGCTCGACCGTGAGCTCGATCATGTGCCCCTTGGAGACGAGCAGGATGTCCCCATCCTCCTCGGGCTGGAACGGAAAGAACGGCTCGGGGCGGTTCAGCATCTCGAGCGGCGTTTCCGGGCCGTCATGCAGCGGGACGCGCGCACCGAGGAAAATCGTGCCCCCGCGCGGCTTGCCCTGGGTCAGCGTGATCCGGACCGGAACCGTCGTCCGGGGCAGATGGAACGTCGTCACGTCAGCGGGTGCGGCAGCGGACCGAGACGGGCTCGGTGCGGCCGCAGGCGATGGACTGGTCCATGCCGGAGGCGATCGGTCCGCAGGCCGTCGTCTGCGCGCCCTCCCGGGCGTCCTCTTCGGTGGGGCCCACAGCGGTGGCGCAGTTAGTGCGGCCGTCGAAGCTCATGCACACCTCGCAGGTGGTGGACGCGCGTGCCGTCGTCATATAGAAGAAGAGACCGGCGATCGCGACGACGACGATCAGGGTAATGAGCGTGGAACGTTTCACGAGGGTCCTCGCGTTGTGGAACGGGTGGACGGGCGGTCCGCACCCAAGCTAACATGCGGTTATGGCGGAAGCGAAAAGGCGCACCATCAGCTCCGAGGCCTGGCGCGAGGCGCGGGCTCTCATCTGGGCCCACCGCCGGCGGCTCAGCCTGGGCCTCGTTCTCCTGGTCGCGAACCGGCTGACCGGCCTCGTCCTCCCGTCGTCGTCCAAACTGGTGGTCGACCGGGTGATCGGGCAACACCAACCCGCGATCCTCGTGTGGATCGCGGTGGCGGTCGGCGTGGCCACGCTGGTGCAGGCGACGACGTCGTTCGCCCTCTCCCAGGTGCTCGGCGTGGCCGCCCAGCGGGCGATCACCGACATGCGCCGCAGCGTGCAGGAATACGTGCTGCGGCTGCCGACCAGCTACTTCGACTCTACCAAGACCGGCATCCTGATCTCGCGCGTGATGAACGATGCCGAAGGGATCCGGAACCTGGTGGGGACGGGCCTGGTGCAGCTGGTGGGTGGATTGATCACGGCCGTGATCGCGCTCGGCGTCCTGTTCTATCTCAACTGGCACCTCACGGTGCTGTCCATCCTGGTCCTCGGGGCGTTCGGCGGCGGCCTCGCCTACGCCTTCACGAAACTGCGGCCGTTGTTCCGGGAGCGCGCGAAGATCAACGCCGAGGTGACCGGCCGCCTCGCGGAGACGCTGGGCGGGATCCGCATCGTGAAGGCCTATCACGCCGAGCGGGCGGAGCGCCTGGTGTTTACGAAGGGTGTCAACAAGCTGTTCCGCAACATCGCCGCCACCATGACCGGGATCTCCGCGGTGGGCGGGTTCTCCGCCCTGGTGATCGGCGTGATCGGCGTGATCATGATCCTGGTGGGCGGGCATGCGGTCGTGGCCGGGACGATGACGTTGGGTGACCTGGTGATGTATCTGTTGTTCACCGGGATGATGGCGGCGCCGGTCATTCAGATCGCCTCCATCGGGACGCAGATCACCGAGGCGTTCGCGGGGATCGACCGGATCCGCGAGGTCCGATCCCAGATCACCGAGGACGCCGGCGACGCCGAGCGGCAGCCGCTGGGCGAAGTCCGCGGTGCGGTCGAATTCGAGGACGTGACCTTCGCCTACAAGCCCGGGGTGGACGTGCTCAAGCACGTGAGCTTCCGCGCGCCCGCCGGCTCGACCACGGCCCTGGTGGGCTCCTCGGGCTCCGGCAAGAGCACGCTGATCGGCCTGGTGATGGCGTTCAACCGGCCGCGGACGGGCCGCGTGCTGGTGGACGGCCGCGATCTCGCCACCGTGCCGTTACGGGATTACCGCACGCAGCTCGGTGTGGTGCTGCAGGACAACTTCCTCTTCGACGGGACCATCGCGGAGAACATCCGCTTCGCGCGGCCGCATGCGACGATCGACGAGATCCAGGCCGTCGCCCGCGTTGCGCACTGCGACCAGTTCATCGGGGAATTCGAGCACGGGTACGATACGGTGGTGGGGGAGCGGGGCGTGAAGCTCTCCGGGGGCCAGCGGCAGCGGGTGGCGATCGCCCGGGCCATCCTGGCCGACCCGCGCATCCTGATTCTCGACGAAGCCACGTCGAGCCTCGACTCCGAAAGCGAAGCCCTGATCCAGGATGGGCTCAGGAGTCTACGGCGCGGCCGGACGACATTCGTGATCGCCCACCGGCTCTCCACCATCCAGAGTGCGGATCAGATCCTGGTGCTCGAGGGGGGAGAAATCGTGGAGCGCGGCTCGCATGCCCAGCTGCTCGCCGCCGGCGGGCGGTATCGCCAGCTCTACGACAAGCAGTACCGCTTCGAGATCGACCGGTTCATCAACCCGGGAGAGGACTTCACGCCGGAGCCGGAGCAGGTACCGGTGGCGACGCCGGTCGCTCCGCCCACGCGGCTGTAGCGCTCACGCGGACCGGCTCGGGCTGGGGCCGCGGATCGGTATTGGGCAGGCTCGCCATGTCGCGCTCGATCCGGGCGCGCAACGCGTGGTGATCGTCGCCCAGCGCCGCCAGGCCTTCCCGGTAAGCCTCACGCGCCGCCGCGACGTTGCCGAGCGCCAGCTCGACGTTGCCGATGGAGATCAGCGCTTCCGCCGCGATCGCCGTCTCGCCGGCCCGCAACGCCACCTCGACGCTGGTGCGCCAGCTCTCGCGCGCAGCGGCCAGCTCGTTGCGGTGGTGGTGCAGCGCTCCCAGCCGCCGTAATCCGACTGCCTGTGCCGCCCACGCCCCGCACCAGGCGGCTTCCGCGACCGCCGCCATGCAACAGTCGATCGCTTCGCGCAGCCGGCCCGCCCGTTCGTGGTGTCGTGCGGCTAACAAGAGCTCCGCGGTCCGGAGCACTGCATCCAGCGGCGGCCTCTGCTTTAGGTCTACCACGCTGCCTCGCGGTCGGGCGTTAAACCCTTGAAACTGTGGTCAACTTCACTAGCAAGTGGGATGCCAGTCTGTGGCCCGGGGCACATCGGACCGGGCAACGTGACCCGGTGCGCAAAGCGCCGGGGATTTCGGGTCCCCGGCGCCTTGCGTGAATGAGGCGTGGCGCCGAAGCGCTGCCCCTATGCCTGTGTCGGCGCCGGACGCAGCGAGCGGTGAGGGCGCCCCGCCGCTCTATGTCCGACCGGCCCTGCAATGCCGAGGGAGGTGCCGGGTGCCGTGCACGGCACCCGACCGCCGGCGCGGTGCCTGGAGACGCCGCCTTTGCCGGCGATACTCCTCCCCTATGTCCGCTGCGCTTTCCCCTAGCAACTAGCGGGCCAGATTCTCTCGGCCCGTGCCCGAATCCTAAGATGCTCTCCCATCAACAGTTAGCATCTTTTCCGTGTTGGTCTGCGCCTGCCGTTGAGGGATCGTCGTCGCGATTCCCCACCAGTACTCCACGCAGTGTTGCATCGCCTCAACTCACCACGCGCGCGGGCTCGTGGAACTGCTCTTCCTCCGTCGAGCCTTTCATCGCGATGGACGAAGACCGGCCGCCCGTCACGGTCTCGGTGATCTGATCGAAGTACGGCACGCCCACGAACTCCTGGTGCCGCACGGCCTCGTAGCCGTCGTGCTCCGCGGCGAACTCCCGTTGCTGCAGCTCCGAGTAGGCGGCCATGCCGCGGTCCTTGTAGCCGCGGGCCAGCTCGAACATGGCGTAGTTCATCGCGTGGAAGGCCGACAGGGTCACGAACTGGAACTTGTATCCCATCGCCCCGAGCTCGCGCTGGAATCCCGCGATCTGCTCGTCGGACAGGTGGCGCTTCCAGTTGAAGGACGGCGAGCAGTTGTAGGCCATCATCTTGCCGGGGAACTTCTCGTGGATCGCCTCGGCGAACGCCTTGGCCTCGTCCATGTCGGGTTTGCTCGTCTCGAACCACAGCAGGTCGGAAAATGGCGCGTACGCCAGGGCGCGCGCGATCGCCTGGCGGATCCCGGGTTGCACCGCGATGAACCCTTCCGGCGTGCGGTCGCCGACGACGAACTCGCGATCGTAGGGATCGATGTCGTTGGCCAGGATGGTCGCGCTCAGGGCATCGGTCCGGGCGATCAGCACGGTCGGCACGTCCAGTACGTCGGCGGCGAGCCGCGCCGCCACCAGCTTCGTGATGAACTCGCTCGTGGGTACGAGCACCTTGCCGCCCAGATGGCCGCATTTCTTGAGCGAAGCGAGCTGATCCTCGAAGTGTACGCCCGCCGCGCCCTTGCGGATCAGGTGCTTCATCAGCTCGTAGGCGTTGAGCAGACCTCCGAATCCGGCTTCGGCATCGGCCACCAGCGGCACGATCCAGTCGATCTCGGTACGCCCGTTCATGTGGTCGAGCTCGTCGGCGCGCAACAGCGCGTTGTTGATGCGCTCGACCAGCCGCGGCACGCTGTCGGCGGGATAGAGGCTCTGGTCGGGATAGGTCTCGAGCGACGTGTTCATGTCTCCGGCGACCTGCCAGCCGGAGATGTAGATCGCCTTGAGGCCGGCCTTCACCTGCTGTACCGCCTGCCCGCCGCTCACGGCCGACAGGGCGGCTACATAGGGATCCTCGTGCAGCAGGCGCCACAGCTTCTCGGCCCCCACCTCCGCGAGGGTGTGCGTGATGCCGAGCGTTCCCCTGAGCCGCCAGACGTCTTCCGCGGAGTAGGGCCGGGTGATCCCGGTCCAGCGCGGGCTCGTGGCCCAGTGGCGCTCCAGGTCGGCGATGAACTGTTGCTTCGGCATGCGTCCCCTCCGAGGGCTAGTCGAGATAGTCATATGCCAGGGTCGTCAGGAACTCCGGGAAGTCCGTCCCCGTCATCATCTGGTCGAAGAGTTTCGACGCAAGATCGAACTTCCCGGAGTCGTATCGAGACGGGCCCAGCTGTTCCCGCAAATGTCCGAGCTCGTCGGTCATCGTCCGGCGGACCAGGTCCGCGGTGATTCGCCGCCCGTCCGCAAGCATCGCGCCGTGCGTCACCCATTGCCACACCTGCGTGCGGGAGATCTCCGCCGTGGCCGCGTCCTCCATGAGGTTGTAGATCGGGACGCATCCGGTGCCGTGCAGCCAGGCCTCGAGGTACTGGATGCCGACGTCGATGTTCGTCCGCAGTCCGCCGAAGGTGATCTCTCCCCCCGGCACGGCGAGCAAGTCCGCGGCGGTGACGTGCACGTCGGCGCGTGTCACCTGCAGTTGGTGGGAGGCCGCCATCCTGGCGTCGAAGACGCCTCTGGCCACCGGCACCAGCCCTGGATGCGCAACCCAGGTGCCGTCGTGTCCGGCATTGACCTCCCGTAGCTTGTCCTGCGTAACCTTCGCGAGGGCGGCCGAGTTGGCCGCCGGATCGTTCTTGATGGGGATCTGCGCCGCCATGCCGCCCATCGCGTGAATGCCGCGGCGGTGGCAAGTCTGAATCAGCAGATCCACGTAGGCCTTGAGAAACGCCTTGTCCATCGTGACAGCCGCCCGGTCGGGCAGCACGAACCGCGGATCGTTGCGGAACTTCTTGATGAAGCTGAAGATGTAGTCCCAGCGCCCGCAGTTCAGGCCGGCCGAGTGCTCGCGCAGCTCCCACAGGATCTCGTGCATCTCGAACGCCGCCAGGATCGTCTCGATCAACACCGTCGCCCGGATCGTCCCGCGCGGGATGCCGAGCTCGTCCTGGGCCAACAGGAAGACGTCGTTCCAGAGCCGCGCCTCGAGATGGCTCTCCAGCTTGGGCAGGTAGAAATAGGGCCCGGTGCCGCGGCGGATCTGCTCGGCCGCGTTATGGAAGAAGAAGAGCCCGAAGTCGAACAGCGAGCCGGACACGGGCCGGCCGTCGATCCGGACGTGCTTCTCGTCCAGGTGCCACCCGCGCGGCCGGACCATCAGCGTGGCGAGCGAATCCCCGAGCGCATACTGCTTGCCCTCCGCGCTCCGGAAGCTGATCGTTCGCCGCACGGCGTCCATTAGGTTGGCCTGGCCTTCGATGGTGGCCGACCACGTCGGGGAGTGTGAATCCTCGAAATCGGCCATGTAGACGCGCGCTCCGGAATTGAGCGCGTTGATGATCATCTTGCGGTCCACCGGCCCGGTGATCTCCACCCGCCGGTCCATGAGGTCGGCCGGAATCGGGGCCACGGTCCAATCGCGCTCGCGGACGTCGCGCGTGTCCGGAAGAAAGTCGGGCCGCTCGCCGTCCAGGATGCGGCGCTGACGCGCGGTCCGCGCGGCCAGCAGCTCGCGACGGCGGTCCTCGAACGCCCGGGCGAGCCGCGCCACGAACGCCAGCGCCGCGGGCGTGAGCACGCGGCCCGCGTCGTCGACCTGGGGCGCGAGCAGCTCGACACCCGGAACGCCGGACGCCGTGGCTCGCGCGGAATGTGTCTCGAGTGAAGTGCCGGTCATGGATGACGGGCGGGAGTTTGGCAAGTGTCATGCCTCCGGGCGGCGTGGCCTGCCGCGAGACGCCCTCAAAGGAGACTTTCCGTCAGAATAGCGATTGTGTGGCGGAGAAGCCACATTGGGAGGCTGAATATCCTGTGAACATCTCTCCCATCACGCTCAGCGGCCGTCACGTCGAGCTGCGCCCGCTCTCGCTGGAGGACGTCACCGCGCTGTGCACGGTGGGCCTGGACGAGGACCTCTGGCGCTGGATTCCCACGCAGGTACGGAATCGCGACGAAATGGAACGCTACGTCCGCACCGCGCTCACCGAGCAGCGCGAAGGCCGAGCGCTCCCGTTCGTCATCCTGGCGCTGCCCGACCGGGACGTGGCCGGAAGCACGCGATACGCCAACATCGATCACCCCAACCGTCACCTGGAAATCGGCTGGACCTGGGTGGCCAGGCCCTGGCGGCGGACCGCGGTCAATACCGAGGCGAAACTGCTCCTGCTGACGCACGCGTTCGAGACGCTGGGGTGTGAGCGGGTGGAGTTCAAGACCGATCGCCTCAACGAGCAGTCGCGCGCCGCGTTGCTGCGCATCGGAGCGACCGAGGAGGGCGTGTTCCGCCACCATGTGCTGACGCAGAGCGGGCGCTGGCGCGACTCGGTGTATTTCAGCATCCTTGCACAGGACTGGCCCTCTGTCCGCGAGGCCCTCGAGCGGAAGGTGCGGGTGTAACCGACCTTCTGTCGCTCGGTTACGTCACCCGTGGCAGGGCGGCCATGGCGCAGGCGGAGTGTGATGGATGACCGAAGGGCCAAGTGCCTGAATCCTCGCGAGCTAGCCCGGGCAAGTGGCAACCCACCAAGGGCATAGGTCTTGCGAGGCTGCAGCTTCGAGGAATGCTCAGGGATAAGCGCCAGGGAGGGTGTAATGGGTGCGGGCCGGCGGAGCGGTAGCGATCGACGGGCAGTCGAGCGGCGGATGAGCAGTGATAGGCGACAACAGGTCGTGGAGGTAGCGGTCGAGCGCCGCAGCGGGCTCGACCGCCGCATGGTGCTCGACCGTCGCTCCGGGCTGGATCGCCGCGTCATTCCCGACCGTCGCACGAGCGTCAGGCCACCCGCCCGCGAGGCCACCCAGGTGTAAGTCCCGCGATCGTTCCGCGATGGCCGCCGGCCCTCCCCGCTGTCCGGGGAGGGCTTTGCGTTCCGGGGGCCCGTGGTAGCTTACCGCTCGATGGCGGTGCTCACGGTCGTCGCCCTGGTGGTCGCGGTGGTTGGCGCGCTGCTCCTCGCCGGTATGGTCGTCTTCGCCCGCCGGCGCCAGCTGCTCCGCAGTCTCGGCCTCCTGCTCTCCGGGCTGCTCTTCCTCGCGGTGGCCGGCCTGGCTGGCGCCGTGAGTGTCGGGGTGCGGGGCTACCGGGCCCTCACCGCCGAGGAGGTCGCCGCCCGCGTTCGCACCGAGCCGACGGGGCCCCAGCGCTTCCGCGCCACGGTCGAGCTCCCCGACGGCCGAGTGGGGCAGTTCGACGTCGCGGGCGACCAGCTCTATGTGGATGCCCACATCCTCAAGTGGAAGCCGATCGTCAACCTGCTCGGGTTGCGCACCGGCTACGAGCTGGACCGCGTCGGCGGGCGCTACGTGGCGGTCACCGACGAGCGCCAGCGTCCCCACACCATCTTTCCCCTCGGCCCCGACCGGCCCGTCGACGTGTTCGGGTTTGTCCGCCGGCACCCGAGAGTGCTCGCACCGCTGGTGGACGCCACCTACGGGTCGGGGACGTTCGTGAGCGCCGAGCAGCCGGGGTGGTTCGAGGTCCGGGTGTCCACGTCTGGGCTGCTGATCCGGCCGCTGACCGACTCCACGTCCGGCCCTCGATAGCCCGGCGCCCGGAGGCTCATGGTCATCTTCAAACTGATTCAGTCGCTGGTGAAGGCGCTGCACAGCGAGGGGACGCCGGGGCAGGTGGCCGCGGGAATGGCTCTGGGCTCGATTCTCGGTCTCACGCCGCTCATCAGCCTGCACAACCTCGTGGTGGCTGCGCTGATCCTCCTGCTGAATGTGTCCGTTCCCGGCGCCTCGCTGGGGTGGGCGCTGGCCATCCCGCTGGGATTCGCCCTCGATCCGATGTTCGATGCGCTGGGACGTCAGCTGCTCCTCGACACTCCGGCGCTCGTTCCGCTGTGGACGGCGCTCGCGAACCTGCCGGTCGTGCCCCTGAGCAACTTCAACAACACCGTGTTGCTCGGCAGCCTCGTCACCGCGCTGGTCCTGTTCGCTCCGATCTTCTTCCTGAGTCGCTGGGGGGTGCGCCGCTACCGCGAGACGATCGGGGAGCGGATCCAGCGCTCGCCGGTCTACCGGGCATTCACCGCGTCGCGGCTCTACTCGGTCTACCGCATGTTCCGGCCGGAGACGTGAGATGAAAGTCGCGATCTTCCGCTGGAAGGCGCTCGTGCCGCTGGCGCTCTTGCTCGCGCTGCTCGTGGGCGTGTGGCTCCTCTTCGCCGATCGGTTCGGCCGCCTGGTCGTGGAGCGGGGCGGGACCGCGATCCTCGGTGCCCGGGTGGACGTGGGGTCCTTCCACTTTTCGCTCGGGGAAGGCAAGGTCACCGTCCGCCGCCTCGTGGCCGCCTCCCCGTTCGACTCCCTCAGGAACCTGCTGGAGGCGGACGAGCTGACGGCCGACATCGATCTCCTGCCGCTGCTCGAGAAGAAGGTCGCAATCGACCGGCTCGCCGCGACCGAGCTGCGGTTCGGGACCACCCGCACCACGAGCGGATTCGTGCGGGGGGGCGGGTCGGGTGCGGCGTCGCAGATCATGGCGAACGTGAGATCCTGGGCGGCGCAGCCGGCGCTGCAGGTGCCGATCCTGCAGCTCGCGACGGGGCAGTTGAAGGTCGACAGTCTCGACCCACGGAAGCTCCAGACGGTGCAAGCGGCCGAGTCGCTGGCCGGTCGGGCCGATTCGAGCCGGCGCGCCTGGTCGGGGGCCCTGGACAGTCTCGATGCCCGGGGCACGGCCGATTCCGCCATCGCGTTCGCGAAGCGCCTGCAGAGCGCGCGGCCCACCGATCTCGCGCTGCTGCGGGACGGCCGGCGCATGCTGGACCGGGTGAAGCAGACTCGCGACCGCCTGGCCGCACTGGAGCGGGGCGTGAAAGCGGGGGTGGGCACGCTCGACCAGGGCCTGGCGTCGCTCGATGCCGCGCGACGGCGCGACTACGACTTCGCGCGAAGCCTCGTGCGGCTGCCGCCGATCGACGCGACGGCGATCGGCTGGGTGCTCTTCGGCCCGGAAGCGGTGCACAGGTTCCAGCGGGCGCTGTACTACACGGAGCTGGGACGGGCGTACATGCCCCCCGGCCTGCTGCCGCGCGCCCATCCATCTCCCCAGCGCCGGGCCGGTACCGTGGTCGAGTTTCCGCGCGCCAATCGGCTGCCGGCGTTCCTGCTGCGCGACGCCGAGCTTTCCTTCCTTCTGGGGAGCGACACCGGCGGTCCCCGGCGCTACGCCGGCCGGCTGCAGGGGCTCACCAGCACGCCCGCCCTGTACGGCCGGCCCACCACGCTCGAAGTGCGTGCGCCGACCGTCACGGCGGACGGGATGTTCGATCACGTGCGTGCGACGCCACGCGACGTGGTGGGCGCCACGGTGCGCGGCCTCACGCTGCCTTCCATCACGCTCCCCGGCCTGCCGCTGCGGGTGAACCCTGGACGTGGCGACGTGTCACTCGGCTTCGCGCTCTACGGCGATTCGCTGCGCGGCCGCTGGACCGTGAGCGCCCCTGCCGCCGTGTGGCAGCGCGACAGCGGGGCCGCCGGTGGCCTCGCTGCGGACCTGCTATGGCGAGTCGTCTCGGGCATCGAGAATCTCGATCTCACGGCCGAGCTGGGCGGCACGCTGTCTCACCCCGAGCTGCACGTACGATCGAATCTCGACCGCGCCGTGTCCGACCGGCTGCGCTCCATGATCGGGGCCGAAGTGGACGCCGCGGAGTCGCGGCTGCGGGTCGAGGTGGATCGGTTCGCCGACGAGAAAGTCGCCCCGGTCAAGGCACAGGTGGCGGCGCTCACCGCGCAGGTGAACGAACGAGTCCAGCAGGGGCGGCAGGCGCTCGAGTCGGCACAGCAGCAGATCGAGCAGCAGCTGAGGCGGCTGACGGGGGGAATCAGGCTGCCGTAGAAGAAGGCGGTGGAGGACGGTGGAGGTTGGTGGTTGTGGAGGTGGGCCCGTTTCAAACCCGAACCACATCCCAGGCATCAGACTCATGTGGCCACGCTCGCTTTCGCGTTGTCGGATGCCGTGCCGGCGCCGATAGCGGACGATCTGGTCCGGCGCGCCCAGGCGGGCGACGAGGCCGCGTTCGAGGCGCTGTACCGCGCCCACGTGGGCCGCGTCTTCGCCCTGTGCCTGCGGCTCTCGGGGGACCGGACCCGGGCGGCCGAGCTCGCGCAGGATGTGTTCGTGCGCTGCTGGGAGCGGTTGAAGAGCTTCCGCGGGGAGAGCGCATTCGGCTCGTGGCTGTACCGGCTGGCGGTGAACCTCGTGTGGATGGCGAACCGCGGCGATCGGCGGCGCGAGGCGCGGGTTCTGCCGGTGGAAGATCCGCAGCCGCTCGAGCGGCCGGTCGAGTCATCGCCGGTGGCACTCAGCATCGATTTGGAGCGCGCGATCGGGTCGCTACCCGACGGGGCGCGGGAGGTATTCGTGCTGTACGACATCGAAGGATACCAGCACCAGGAGATCGCCCGGATGACGGGGATCGCCGTGGGGACATCCAAGGCACAGCTGTTCCGGGCCCGGCGGCTGCTGCGGGAGCGGTTGGAGCGGTGAACGAGCGCGAACGGGACGTGGAGCTCCCGCCGGAGCTGCGGCAGGCGGTAAACGACCTGCCGCGGAGCATCGAGCCAGCCGAGGACCTCTGGCCCGGGATCAAGGCGCGCATCAGGGCGGGGACGGGGGACGCGGGACGGGGGACGAGTCCCCACCCCTCCCGCTGGTGGATTCCGCTCGCGGCGGCGGCCGCGCTGGTCCTGGCGGTCGGCGTTCGCTACTGGCTGCGGCAGGCAGACGCGTGGGAGGTGCGGCCGACGGCCGGGGTGCCGCGCGTAGACGACGCGCCGCTCGCGTCACGCGGGACGCTGCGCGTCGGCGAATGGGTGGAGACCGACGACAGCTCCCAGGCGGTCATTGCGGTGGGCACGATCGGCCACGTGGATGTGCGCCCCGGCTCGCGGGTGCGCCTGGTGCGCGCGCGCGACACGGATCACCGCTTGGCGCTGGCCTACGGGGTGATCCATGCCAAGGTGGACGCGCCGCCGCGGATCTTCTTCGTCGAGACGCCCGCGGGCACCGCCGTCGATCTCGGTTGCGAGTACACGCTGGAGACCGACCGCAACGGACGCGGGTTGATCCACGTGACGGGCGGGTACGTCGAGTTCGCGTGGAGCGGGATGCGCTCGGTCGTGCCGCTCGGCGCCTACGCGCTGACGCGCCCGGGTCAGGGTCCGGGCACGCCGTACGTCGAGGATGCGCCGGCGGGACTGCGCGAGGCGCTCGTGGCGTTTGATTTCGAGCAGGGTGGGGCGGATGCGGCGCGCCGGGCACTGGCCGCGGCGCGCGCCGAGGACGCCCTGTCGCTGTGGCACCTGCTGACACGCGTCGAGGCCGGCATGCGTGGCGAGGTGTACGACCGCCTGGCGGCGCTCGTCCCGCCGCCGCCCGGGGTCACACGCGCGAGCGCGGTCGTGGGTGACACGACCGCGCTGGAACGCTACTGGAGTCTCATCCGGCGGATCGAGTTTCGCCGCGTGATCCTGCGCGGTATCCGCGACATCGATCCGAGTACCGGCCTGGCGCGCTAACGAAGGACGTTGTGGAGGACGGTGGAGGATGGTGAAGGCGATCACCATCCTCCACCGACCTTTTAGAATCCCGGCGTCAGGCTCAGCTGCCAGTACCATCCCTTCACGGGCCGCTGGAACGGTTTCACGTAGTCCAGCTCGGCGATCGCGAAGCCGAACAGGTTCATGCGCAGCGCCGCCCCCACGCTGGTCACCGCCTGACGCCGCACGTCGAACAGGGACGACTGGTCGGCCTTGTTCCAGGCCACGCCGGCATCGGCGAAGATGGCTCCTTCGATCGGCAGGGCGCCGTAGTAGCCGCCCCCGAGCCCCAGCACGCCGAGCAGCGGGAAGCGGGCTTCGAGGTTCCCGACGAGGATGCGGCTGCCCACCAGCCGGTCGAAGGCTGGGCACGACGTCCCGCTCGAGGGGCATTCCGCGGCGCTGAAGGAGCCGATGTCGTATCCCCGCACCAGCTGCTGGTACCCGATGTACAGTGGGGTGAGGCGTGCGTCCTGGGCGTCCGGTCCGTAGCGGCCGGCGTGCAGCGCGCGCGCCGCGAGCGTCAGCCGGCGCACCGGCATCAGGTAGCGGCGGTAGTCGGCCAGGACGGTGGCCATCTTCAGCGAGCCGATGGTCGGACTCACCTCGAAGCGGTAGCGCGATCCGAGGATCGGGCTCGTGGCCCCGAAGTAGGAGTTGTCGTGCACCAGCGCCGCGGCCGCCACCCCCAGGTTCAGCGCATCGGGCGACGGCAGTGTCGCCGTCGAGTCGAAGAAGAGCACGCCGGCCGGGTCGAAGGCCCGGATCCGCAGCTCCTGATCGAAGGTGATGTTTTCGAAGCCGGCGGAGAATTCGACCCGTTTCACCCGGGACAGCGGATAGGTCACGAAGCCCGTCGCGGACCGGTCGGTCTGCCGGAAGATCTGCGTTTCCTCTATGTAGGCCGGCTGCCCGTTCACGGTCCCGAAGCCGGCGATGAAGCTGCCCAGACGATACGGAACCTGCTGCGCCGCGATGCCCCAGTTCAAGCGGCGATGCTGGTTGATGTAGGCGGCCACCGCGCCGATGTCCTTCAGGCCGCCGTTCACCTGCAGCCCGGTGATCAGACTGTGGTCGCCCAGCATGTCGCTCCAGACGAGTGTCGCGCCGCCGCCTACGAACGTGCCGAAGCTCGACGCCCCGACGGCGAGATAGGGCTGGGCGACGTAGTCGAGCGACAGCCCCGCCCGGTAATTCGCGACAATACCGGTGCCGGAGGCGGGCAACCCGGTCCGGGCGTCCGCCAGTTTCGCCGCGACCTGGTCGGCTCCCGGCGGCCGCCGCGTCAGCGGCAGGGCGGCCGCATCGGCCACGGGCAGCGAGGCGAGCGGCTTGCCGGCCAGTACGGCCGGGTCCTTCACCGAATACAGCCGGTAGCCGGTCGAGTCGTACGCCGTGAACACCAGCTCGCCCGTACGCTGCGCCACCGAGATGACCGGGCTGACGGCCGTGATGCCGCTCGCCCCGACGAACAGGTTGGTGACCTGGGTGGTCGTGCCCGACGCGAGCTGCAGCCGGTACACGTTGTCGATGCCGCCACGGTCCGAGACGAAGTAGAGACTCTGCCCGTCCGGGTTCCACTGCGGGTTGATGTGCTTGGCGCCCGGGAAGGCGGTGAGCGGCTTGATCGCCCCCGACGCGAGATCGAGCAATGCCA
The DNA here is from genome assembly GCA_035456525.1 of Gemmatimonadales bacterium. GTDB lineage: Bacteria > Gemmatimonadota > Gemmatimonadetes > Gemmatimonadales > GWC2-71-9 > DASTHG01. The sequence goes on along the minus strand of DATICZ010000011.1, from coordinate 4,393 downwards.
GCCGGTACGATCCCGCCTCGAGATTGGCCGTGTCGGTCGTGAACCGGTCCGTGACGAAGGCCAGCGTCCGGCCGTCGGGCGACCAGGCGGGCTGGAGGTCGGCGTAGAGATCGTTGGTGAGGCGCCGCAGGACGTTGCGCTGCAGGTCGTACACGTAGAGATCGGTCCAGCCGTTCACCTGCGCCGAGAACGCCACGGCGTTGCCGTCGGGAGCCCACGTGGTATTGAAGATCTCACCCAGTGAGGGGAACGGGATCTCCCGCTCGGGCTTGCCGGAGTTCACGTCCAGAATCGAGAGCAGGGGGCGCCCGTGCTCCACGACGCCGAAGACGAACCGGCGTCCGGTGGCATCCCAGGCACCGGCGGAGCTGATGAACCCGACGCTCTCATAGTGCGAGTCGAGCGCCGTGTGGGTGAGGGTGCGCTCCACCCGGCCGCTCGCCACGTCGGCGAGGTACAGCTCGATCGAGAACAGACCGCGTTCCGAGAAGAAGGCGATGCGGCTGCCGTCGGGGCTCAGGGCGGGCGCCACGTTGAGCTGCGCCGCGCTCTTCTCCGACGCCAGAGCCCGGCCGAAGGCTTCCGGAGCCGCCGTCGCCCCTTGGACGGGCGTGTAGACGTCCCGCACGGCCTGCTGCCACTGGCGGGAGAGCGAATCGAGCTTTTCGCCGGAGATCTGCTCCAGCGCGATGACGACGTTGCCGCTCCGGCCGGCGCTCTTGAGCAGGGTGGCGACCGCGGCGTCCCCGTAGCGGCTCGTCAGGTACGCCCAGAACGCCTGGCCCCAGCGATACGGGAAGTAGCGCGGATCGTCGAGCTGGCGGATCGAGGGGACCTTGTTGTGCTTGACCGCGTCCCGCAGCCACATTGCGGTGTTCGGGTCCACGGGGCCGAGCGAGAGGTACTCCGCCATGCCCTCGATGAACCAGAGCGGCAGGCGGGACGCCGCTTCCGTCGCTCCGCCCCGGCCGGTGCCGGTGATGTCGTACTGGAACGCGTGGACCAGCTCGTGGCCGATGACGTGATCGGTTTCCGCGAGGGGACCCGCGAGCGGCAGCACGATGCGTCGCTTCAGGCTTTCCGTGACGCCGCCGGTTCCCTCACCGAGCTCGCCGGACACGACGTTGGTCTGCTCGAAGTGGGGGTGACTCGCGTACAGGACGAGCGGCTGTGCGCCGCGCAGCTGGTGGCCCAGCAGGGCGGCGAAGCGCGCGTACCACCGCTCCGCCATCCGGGCGGCCTGCTGCGCGGCCTCGCGCTCCTCCGGGTAGAAGTACACCTGGAAGTGTTCGGTCCGCAGCACCTGAAAGTCGAACGACTCGTACTGGACTTTGTTGCGTCCGAAGTCCTGCCCCGATACGGCCGCCGGGACCAGCAGCCCCACCACGGCAGCCAACACGACCAATCGTCCGGCGTTCACGGTACCACCTCGCTGTACGGTACGATGCGACTCGATCGACTCAACTACCACCACGTTGTACTACGAAGCGTGTGAGGAGTTCGAATGTTCCTTCACCAGTCCGGCTCCGGGAGCCTCCGTGAGGGCCGGGCCGCGATAGCTGACACCAGCCGGACGATCCCCGCGCCGCGGCAGGCCCGGGGTCGTCAACGGTCGCGACGGCGGATACCATAGTCGCGTGTCCGCCGTCACCATCACCTACGCCCGCCGCCTCGGTCTCTTCTCCGCCACCATGGCGGTGATCGGCGGCATCATCGGGTCGGGGATCTTCGCGACGCCCAACGTGGTCGCCCAGCGCGTGGGCTCGGCGCCCCTGGCGCTGGCCGCCTGGGTGCTGGGCGGTCTCGTGGCCCTCGCCGGGGCGTTCTGCTACGCGGAGCTGGCGGAGCGGATGCCGCGGGCCGGCGGGCAGTACGTCTACCTGCGGGACGCGATCGGGCCGCTCCCGGCCTTCCTGTACGGGTGGGCGCTGCTGCTCGTGATGGCGACCGGGGCGGCGGCGTTCGTCGCGGTGACCTTCGCCAACTACCTCATCAGCCTGCTGGGTCTCGCGGCCGGGGCGAAGCTGCCGCTCGCCATCGGGGCGATCGTCGTGGTGTGCGCGATCAACTACGTGGGGGTGCGGCCCGGGGCGATCACGCAGAACGTCTTCACGCTCCTGAAACTCGGCGCGCTCGTGACCCTGATCGTCGCGGGGTTGCTGCTCCCCGTGCATCCCACCGGCGCCGAGACGGCGGTGCGTCACGCGCCGCTCGTGAGTCCCAGCGGAGGAATGGCCGTGACGGTGGCGCTGGGGGCGGCGCTCGTGCCGGTGCTGTTCACCTACGGCGGATGGCAGCAGACGAATTTCGTGGCCGAGGAGATCGTGGACGCCGAGCGCACCCTGCCGCGCGCGTTGGTGCTGGGCGTGCTGGCGGTGATCGCGGTCTATCTGCTGGCCAACGTCGCCTATCTCGTGGTCCTCGGCCCCGAGCGACTGGCCGCGAGCGTGGCGCCGGCGGCGGAGGCGATGGAGCGCGTAATCGGCCCGGCGGGACGGGTCGTGATCAGCGCCGGCATCGCCGTGTCGAGCTTCGGGTTCCTCGATCTCGTGGTGCTGGTGACGCCGCGGGTGTTTCAGGCCATGGCGGCGGACGGCGTGTTCTTCCCGGGACTCGCGCGGCTGCATCCGCGCTATCGCACGCCGGGCGCGGCGATCGCGGTGATGGGCGCATGGTCGGCGGCGTTGACCCTCACCGGGACGTACGGGAAGCTGCTCGACTACGTCGTATTCGGGGACTGGATCTTCTTCGGGTCCACGGTGGCCACGCTCTTCATCTATAGGGAGCGCGAACGGAGCAGGGCGGGGGGAGCGCCGGAGACCCGGGTGCGTGTGCCGGGCTACCCCTGGACGCCGGCGTTCTTCGTCCTGGCCGCGCTGTACGTCGTGGCGAGCTCGGTCGCGGCGAATCCGATGAACGCCGCTATCGGGACGGGATTGCTGCTCCTGGGAGTGCCGGTGTTCTGGTTCTGGCGGAGGCAGCCCGCCGGATGAGTCCTTGACGAACAGCCATGGTGGACTCGACGGCCGGATGCTTCGGCAGTATCTCTGGTCACTCTTCGCGATTCGGAACGAGTGACGGCATGAAACCCCTCCTCCAGATGGTGCTGGCGACCGCGGTTGTGGGCGGCACGATCGGGTGCGGCAGCGACACTTCGGGTCCGAGCTCGAAACTCACCGCCGTCGCCACCGACCCCACCGGCGACACCTTCGGGGCCGGAGCGGTGCAGTGGGACCTGACAACGCTCACCATCGTGCGGGACAGCGGCGGAATCACCGTCTCGCTCGACCTGTCGGCCGCCGTCGTGTCGCCGGTGACCGGAAGCGCGGATGCGACCCTGGCCTTCGTGGATTTCGATACCGATCAGAACATCGCGACCGGCATCAGCTCGATCGTGGACGACAATCGGCCGGCCACGGGCTCCACCGGCCTGGGCGTGGATTATTACATCGACCTCGGGGACCCGAATCCCGACTCGTCGTTCAGCGTCCTGGACTCCCTGCTCAACGTGACGGGAACCGTACGGCCGACGTTCAGCGGCAGCCGCATCACGGCCCGGATTCCCCGCAGCATGCTCGGTGGGGACGACGCCTTCCTGAACGCCGCCGCGATCGTGGGCACCTCGTCCGAACCCACCGACATCGTTCCGGAGAACGGCCACCTGAAGGTGGGCGGCATAGGGACGGTGGCGCCGTATCGGCCGCAGCTATCGGCCCTCCGTGGCACGAGGAAGTGGAAGGTCCAGTATTGGTGACAGGCCTGGCAACGACAGCCGGGGAGGCCGAGCGGGCCGTCGGCGACCCTTGCGGGGTCTCCCTCCAGCGAATATCTCATCCCGGGGTTCACTCTAGGCTGCGGGTCCCTCTTTCCGCGGAAGAGACGCTGCAGGAGAGTTCGCGCATGGCACTGGGCCGTCACCTCGTTGCCGCGCTCCCGGTTCCTCCACGGCCGCCCTTTTCATCACTGGTGGCCGGGGCGCCGAGCACCGGTGTCGCCCACGCTCCCGTGGCCAAGCCTCCCGGTCCCTCTGGACCTGTACACCTCATCATGAATACCGACCAGCCGCTCCCCGACATGAGCAAGCATCGTCAGGGAGAGCTGAATGCGCTGAGCTGCACCGATTCACCCGGGCCCTCCGGACCCGAACGTGCAGGTGATCACGTATCGCGATCTGATTGGGAGACGCGGCCTAGAGGCCATGCGCAGACCCGCAGGATGAGGGGGCAATCATGAAAGAGATGCGGCAAGGTCGGCGAGGATTCGGGGTTGTGGCGCTGAGTTTGCTGGTCGCCCTGGCGTTGTCCGCGCCGGCGGCAGCCCAGGAGGCCCAGCAGATCGAGGTCTCCGGAACGGTCACGGGGCCGGATGGCGGACCCCTGCCCGGAGTGACCGT
>DATICZ010000010.1:0-31604 GCA_035456525.1 Gemmatimonadales bacterium | reverse complement strand
CGCGGGGCGCTGCGCCATCCGTAGCACCATCAGTGCGAGCCCCAGCGCCACTACGTCGGCCAGCATATGACCCGCATCCGCGAGCAGCGCCAGCGAATGGGACAGCCACCCGCCGACCGCCTCCGCGATCATCACCGTGGCAGTGAGGCCGAGCACCCATGCGAGGCGGCGGGCGCTTTCGCTCCGCTCCGGCACTCGATGCGCGCATTGAACGTCGAGCGGCAGGATTTGGGTCATGTGTGCTCCAGCCGAAGCATAGGCAACTCCCGCCTTGAAGTCACCCTCGGCACCGCTACTTTCCCCCTCCCTATGCAAGCGCCCGCGGCCGAATCCCTGGGCCTTCGCCTCGCGGCAGTCGCCATTCTCATCCTGGTGAACGCCTTCTTCGTGGCCGCGGAGTTCTCCCTCGTCGCTGCGCGCCGCACCCGCATCGAAGCGATGGTCCGCCGCGGTGACCGCAAGGCGAAAACGGTCCTCGTGGCGCTGCACGACCTGAACCGGCAACTCTCCGCCGCCCAGCTCGGCATCACGGTCGCCTCGATTCTCCTGGGCTACGTCGCGGAGGACACGGTCGCCCACCTGTTTCGCGGATGGTTTTCCGCGCTCCCCCCGGCGCTCAGCTTCCTGACGCGCGGCGGGGTCGCGTCGGTCGTCGCCGTGTCCATCGTGTCCTTCCTGCACGTCGTATTCGGGGAGCAGGCGCCCAAGGCATGGGCGATCACCTACCCCGAAGGAACCAGCCGCTGGATCGCAGCCCCGCTCATCTTCTTCTCCCTGATCACCCGGCCCTTCACCGGCCTGCTGAACTGGAGCGCCAACCGGATCGTGCGGCTGTTCGGCATCAAGGGCGGCACGGCCGAGCACGAGCGCGTGCATTCCCCCGAAGAGATCATGATGCTCGTCGAGCAGAGCCGCAAAACGGGCCGCCTCGCCCCGCAGGACGCCCGCATGATCGAGGGTGTGTTCGAGTTCAGCGAGAAGAACGCGCGGGACGTCATGACGCCCCGCACGCAGGTCGTCGCGCTGCAGGGCGACCTCACGCTCGTGCAAGCGGCCGACCGGGTGGCGGCAGCGGGCCGCTCGCGCTACCCGGTGTATCGCGAATCGCTCGACGACGTCATCGGCGTGGTGCACGCCAAGGCGATCCTCGCCGGGCTTCGGGCCGACCCCGTGCAGCGTCTCGAGGCGGTCATGCGCCCCACGCTGTTCGTGCCCGGGACGCGCGAGGTGGAGGACGTCCTGGCCGACATGAAGCGCCAGAAAGTCCACATGGCCATCGTGCTCGACGAGTACGGCGGCACCGCCGGACTCGTCACGATGGAAGACCTGCTCGAAGAGATCGTGGGACAGATCTACGATGAGTACGATCGTCCCGAGGCGAGTGTCGCCGCCGGCGGCGCGACGGCGCCCGCCCCCGTCATCGCCGGCGCCACCGAGGTCGCCGACGTCAACCGCACCTACGGGCTCCAAATCGACGACACGGACTACACGACGATCGGCGGGGTCCTGTTCGGGAAGCTGGGCCGGCTCCCCAAGGTCGGCGATCGCGTGGAAATCGCCGGCGCATCCTTCGAGGTGTTGGAGATGGACGGCCGGCGGGTGGGCAAGGTGCGGGTGTCGCAGCCGCGCCCCGCCGCCTGACGCACGAATTCAGTCTCCCGGACGGCTCCGTTGCGTCAGCTCGGTCGCCAGCTCGAGCGCGGCCCGCATGCTCCCCGGATCCGCGACCCCCTTCCCCGCGATGTCGAACGCCGTGCCGTGATCGGGTGAGGTCCGAGGGAATGGCAGGCCTAGAGTGACGTTCACGCCCTTTCCGAAGCCGGCCACCTTCACGGCCGTCATACCGACGTCGTGGTAGGGGGCGAGCACCGCGTCGAACATCCCGCGTAGCGCCTTCACGAACACCGTGTCGGCCGGCAGCGGTCCCGCAGCGCCGAGCGCCTGGGCCGCGGGCCGAAGAATGCGATCGTCCTCGTCACCGAACAGGCCACCTTCGCCGGCATGGGGGTTCAGCGCGCACAGCGCGAGACGGGGCGTGGCCAGCCCCCACCACCGCTCCAGGGCCGTCGCCGTCAACCGTCCGACCGCGACGATCCCCTCGGTGGTGAGACGCTGCGGCACCTCGCGCAGCGGGATGTGGGTGGTCACGAGGACGACGCGCAGCGGGCCGGCCGCCAGCATCATCGCGGTCGGAACTCCACCAGCCAGCCGGGACAGCAGTTCCGTGACGCCGGGGACCGGGTAGCCGGCGAGATGAAGGGCCCGTTTCTCCACCGGCCCGGTGACCACCGCATCCACCTCTCCAGCCCGGGCCAGCCACACGGCGCGCTCGATCGACCGCACGGCGAGTCGCCCTGCCGCCCGCGCGCGCTCCTCACCCTCTCGGCCCTCATCCCCGGTCCCCCGTCCCCAGTTTCCGACCCCGATCCGGCTGCGCGCGGCGATGCCGTTCAGCAGGTCGTCCGGACCTACGAGCACGACCTCCGCGCCCAGCGGTCCGCCGGCGAGGGCGCGCGTCACGACCTCGGGCCCGATCCCTCGCGGATCGCCGAGGGTCACGGCGAGTCGCGGGCGGCGCGAGGCAGCCACGATCAGAGCCGGATGTCGATGTAGGTCTGGCGGCGCAGCTGATCGACGTAATGACGGACCCCCAGCTCCTGGGCGAGCTGGGTGCGGATCTGGTCCCGCACGTCGTCGTACGTCACTTCCCCTTCGGCCTGCCGTTCCGTGACCTCGAGCACCACGAGCTGCGGGCGGGCGCTGGCGGCGCCCAGCTCGAGGACCGGCTTGAGTCCCATCGTGCTGTCCGCGGTGAACAGCCGCTGGTATTCCGGTCCCAGCTGGGCGATGGCGACGCCTTCCGCCAGCTTGGGCACGTTCTGATCTCCATAGCGCAGCGCCAGCGAATCGAACGACGCTCCGCGGGCGAGCGCGGCGCGCACCGAATCGGCCAGGCGGCGCGCCGTCTCGACTTGCGCAGGCGAGACTTCCGGCGCGATGAGGATGTGGCGCGCTAGCACCTCGGCGGGCTGGATGCGCTGGGCCTGAATGATGTGGAACCCGAAATCGGTTTCCACGACGTCGGAGATATCGCCGGGCCTGAGCCGGAAGGCCGTCTCCTCGAAGGCCTTGACCATCGTGCCGCGGCGGAACCACCCGAGCGTGCCGCCCGAGTCCCGCGTGGCGCTGTCCGCCGACAGCCGCCGTGCCAGCTCGGCGAAATCGGCGCCTCCCCGCAGCACGACGACCAGCGACTCGGCCGTTGCCCGCGCGCGGGCGCGCGCCGCGGAATCGGGCCGCGGCTGGATGACGATCTGGCGGAACGACACGTTCGCCGGACGCTGTTGCGCCTGGCCCTTGTTCTCGTCCCAGTATGCGCGCATCTGCGCGTCGCTCGGCGGGATCGGCTTGATCTTCTCCCGCTGCCGCAGGTTCTCCAGCAGTCGCGTGCGCAGGATCTCGCGGCGCTGGTTCTCCGTGAGCCACCGGCGCCACTCCTCCACGCCGCCGAACGCGGCCAGCCGCAGCTGCTGCTGGAATTCCGTCTCGGATGCAAAGCGGCCGCGCACATTGCGCACCGTCTGCTCCACCGCGTCCTGCACCTCCTGCTCGGTCACTTTCACCGTCGTGTCGTGCTCGGCCTGCTGCACCAGGAGCTCGGTTTCGACCAGGTTGCTCAGGATGCGGCGCCGCAGGGCCGCGCGGCCGGCCGAATCCTGCGGGATCGGCTGACCCGCCGCCTGCGCCTGGGCGAGCTCCTCGTCGAGCTGCGACGCCAGGATCGGCGTCGTGCCGACGACGGCCACGATCCGATCGACCGGCACGCCGTGCTGCGCCCGCGCGACCGGGACCGCGGCCGCGCCGAGCGCCGCGACGAGGATCGCACGCCGGCCCGGTCGGATCATTGCACCGTGCGCCGCACCGGCGCCTTGCGCAGCGCCGAATCGGGAACCGGCGAGACGGGCGGGGGTCCGGGAGCGGGCCGAACCTCCGCCCCGGGACCGCCGGCCGTGGGCGGGCGCAGCGAATCGGCGCTCGCCCGCAGCGCCACGGCCCGCTCCGCGGCCCGCTGCACCCCGGACTCGTCGATCGACCACCGGCTACGCTCGCGCAGCAGCTGCGCGAGCAGCGGCGGGACGGGGAAGAACTGCGCCTGCCCCGCCACCAGCCGGTCGAAGTAGTCGTTCACCCGCGCCATCATGAAGCGCTCCCGGCCTTCCTTGGTCGTCGCCGAATCGCGCAGCATGTCGGGAGTGAAACGCAGTTCGGAGCCCAGTATGGCGAGCGAGGAATCGTATTCGGCCCGAATCGCCACCCACTCCGAGTCGGTGAGCTGCACCTTGGCGGAGTCCGCTTGCCGCAACGCCAGATGTCGCTCCGCCAGCCGCTGCACCAGCTCCCCGATCGCCGAATCGCTCGCCTGTGGAATGCTGCCGAGATAGCGGGGGTCGATCCCGTAGAGCCAGCGGACCATGTCCTTCATCCTGAACTCGCCGCCGTCGTAGCTGGCCAGTGACTTGTTGCTGCGGGCCGCGGCGTCGAGATCTTTCAAGGCGGATCGCACCGTCTCACCCACCCCGCCCGACAGCCGCACGTGGCGTGTGGTCGAGAGGTTGGCGAGATACGACGAATCGAACCGCATCAGCAGCGCGTCCCGGGCACCTTCCGCGAAGCTGTCGCGGATCTCCGCCAGCGGCGGACGCCGGATGATGTGGAAGCCGAACGGCGTGCGCACCACGCCCGATATCGAGCCGGGCGTGAGCTGCCAGGCGGCGTCCTCGAACTGCGCCACGAACTGCCCCCGAGGCCGCACCCCGAGCCAGCCACCCGCCGCTTTTGACCCGAGATCCTCCGAGCTGCGCCGTGCCACCGCCGCGAAATTCGTCCCCCCGCCGGCCACGAGGGAGCGCCACAGCGTGTTGGCCTGGGCCTGCTTCTGCTGCACGACGGTCGGCGCGGCGCTCTGGGGAACGCTGATCAGCAGATGCTGAAAGGCCCTCAGCTCCCCGGCCGCGAACAACGAATCGATCTGCCGGTCGTTCGGCATCCGGTCCGCGCTGATACGGTCGTGGAAGTGGGAGAACTTCAGCTGGGACACCGCGGGCCACATCGCCTCCGCGACGATCGCGGTGTCGTTCAGGGACTGGCCGTCGGCCATGGCCATGGCAAACAGCGTGAAGTCCACGTACACACCGGCCAGCTTGCTCAGGTTCGGCGGCTGCAGTGGGAAGCCCTTGGCCCGCGCGGCGATCTCCGCGAGGCGCTCCACGCTGAGGGTCTGGCCGGCCGCGCGCGCCGCGGCATCGGGATGGGCGGTGAACGCGTCCCGAATCGCCGTGCACCCGGTCAACACGAGCCCCACCGCCACGAACACCAATCGACGCATGCCAGGACTCCAATCCAGGTCAGAGATCGGCGGAAACCGCCGTGAGTGCCCGCACCAGCCCGGGCCCGATCGCCTCGCCCCCCAGGCGCCGGAGTCGCAGCGAGAGCGGAACTGTTCGGCGAACGTCGGCGGCGAACTGCACCGCGTCGAGCGCCGCCGTCAGGCCGGCCATGCGGGGCCGTGCGTCCCGCCGAAACGTGAGCCGCGCCTCGTCGCCCCGCACCAGGATCGTTTCCAATCCCGCCCGGGCGCCGAGCGCGCGGAGTTCCGTCACGAGCAGCAGTCGCTCCGCTTCGGGAGGCAGGGGGCCGAAACGGTCACGCAGCTCCTCGCGAACCGTTGGAATCTCGCCAGGCCGCTCCGCGCGCGCCAGTCGCCGGTACACGTCCAGCTTCGACGCATGATCGGACACGTAGTCGTCCGGCAGGTGCGCCGGTTGGTCGAAGACCACCTCGGGAGCGGGGAGCGGACCGCGCTCCGCGCCGCCCTCTTTGAGGGTCCGCACTTCTTCTTCGAGCCACCGCAGGTAGGTGTCGAAACCGACGGCCTGCGCCTGGCCGGATTGTTCGGCGCCCAGCAGGTTGCCCGCGCCGCGCAGCTCCAGATCGCGCAGCGCGATCCGGTACCCCGAGCCCAGATCCGTGTGATGCTCGAGCACCGCCAGGCGCTCCTCCGCCACCGGATCGACCGGCTCGGGAACGAGCAGGTAGCAGGACGCCCGCCGGTGGCTCCGTCCCACGCGGCCGCGCAGCTGATAGAGCTGCGCCAGACCGAAGCGGTCCGCCCGGTCCACGATCATAGTATTCGCGTTCGGCACGTCGAGCCCCGACTCGACGATCATGGTACACACCAGCACGTCCACCTCGCCCGCCACGAAGCGGGCCATCACGCGGTCCAGATCCGCTTCCTTCATCTGGCCGTGCGCCACGGCCAGGCGCGCGCGCGGGGCCAGCGCGCCCACGCGGGCCGCGATCGTATCGATCGTCTCGACGCGGTTGTGCACGAAGTACACCTGGCCTCCGCGGTCGAGCTCCCGCGCGATCGCCTCCTCGAGCAACCCGTCGTCCCACGGTTCGATGAACGTGAGCACCGGCGATCGATCCTTGGGGGGCGTTTCCAGCAGCGTCAGGTCCCGCAGTCCGGCGAGCGATAGATGCAGCGTGCGGGGAATCGGCGTCGCCGTCAGCGTCAGGACGTCGACGCTCAGCTTCAGAGCCTTCAGCCGCTCCTTGTGCTTCACCCCGAAGCGGTGCTCCTCGTCTACGATCACCAGGCCAAGATCCTTGAACGAAACGTCCGGTGAGAGCAACCGGTGCGTGCCGATCACCACGTCGAGCGATCCGTCCATGAGCCGCGCCAGTGCCGCCGCGCTCTCGCGCGGGGAACGGAACCGCGACAAGACCTCCAGTCGCACGGGATAGTCGGCAAGCCGCTCGCGGAACGTCCGTCCGTGCTGCTCCGCCAGGATGGTCGTCGGCACCAGCACGGCCACCTGCTTGCCCGCCTGGACCGCCTTGAAGGCCGCGCGCAGCGCGACCTCCGTCTTGCCGTACCCCACGTCGCCCACCAGGAGCCGGTCCATCGGCCGGGCCCGCTCCATGTCGCGCTTCACGTCGACGGTCGCCCGCACCTGGTCGGACGTGTCCTCGTACAGGAACGCCGACTCCAGTTCACGCTGCCACTGGGTGTCCGGGGGGAAAGCGAATCCGGGCGTGAGCTGCCGTCGTGCGTAGAGCGCGAGCAGCTCCTGTGTCATGGCGCGGATCGCAGTCCGGGTCTTGTCGCGCTGTCGCTGCCAGCTGGTGCCTCCGAGCCGGTGCAGGCGCGGCGGTGGCGCGTCGCCGTCCCCGGGCGAGCGATACGGCTCGAGCTGGTCCAGCCGGTACAGCGGGACGTTGAGCCGGTCACCGCCCTCGTATTCGACGACCGCGACTTCCAGCGTGGCCTCGCCCACGGGGATGGTCTGCAATCCGCGAAAGATCCCGATGCCGTGCTCCAGATGGACCACGAAATCGCCCGGCGCCAGCGGCCGGGACGCGGCCGCGGATGTCGACGTGCGGTAGCGCCGCGGGCGCCGCAGGCGGCGGGCGCGACGGAAGATCTCGTGATCGGTGAGCACCCGCAGCGCCGGCAGCACGAACCCCGCGTCCAGCGCCCCCACTACGAGTGTCGCCCCGCCGGCGTGCTCGCCGAGCAGATCCTCGAGGCGCTCCAGCTGCCCCTCGTTGTCGCACAGGATCACGGTCGCCGGGGCCGACGCCACGACCTGACGCAACCGTTTGAGGTCCCGGTCGATCGCTTCGGGAGGCGCCAGCGGGAAACGCAGCGTCGTGTCCTCGGCCTCGACGCCGGGCACCAAGCGCCCGAAGCGCCGCACGGCCGCCGTCCAATCCGATGGAGGGACGAGCTGTTGCTCCCGGGGCGGCACATCCGCGCCCATTCGGCGGGCAACCTCCACGTGATGCGCGGCCTCCGACCATGCGCGATCCACTTCGCGCTCGACGGCCGGCTCCTGGTCCAGCACCAGAACCGCATCGCTCGGGAGCAGGTCCAGCAGCGTCGAACGAGCGGGTTCCGCGCCGTCAGGCGCGCCCGCTTCCGTGCGGACGGGCAGCACCGTCACTCGCTCGAGCTCCTCTCCCGACCGCTGGCTATCCAGATCGAAGGACCGCATCGAGACGATTTCGTCGGCCCACCACTCGATGCGTGCCGGCGCAGCCATCCCGTACCCGTAAACGTCGAGGATCCCGCCGCGCACGCTGAACTGGGCCACCTCCATCACCAGCGGCACCCGTTCCAGGCCCATCTCGTTCAGCCGCTGCACCACCGTCGACAGCGTGGATCCCCGCGCCGATCCGGTGGTGAGATCCAGACGGGCGCGCGCCAGGGCGGCCGGGACCGCCGTCCGCTCGGCGCTCGCCCGTGCCGTCGTCACCACGACGCGCGCCGCTCCAGACAGGAGCGCCTGCAGCGTCTCGATCCGCTCACCAGCGATCTCGACGTGCGGCTCTTCGAGACCGAGACTCTCGCGCTGGGGGTACAGCGCCACGCCCTCCCCGCCGCGCAGGGCCTGGAGGTCGGCCAGCCAGCGCTCGGCGTCCGCCGGTGCCGGCGTCACCACGACGAAGAGGCGCTGCGCCAACCGGCGCGCCAGCGCGGCAACGAGCACCGCCGGGCTGGATCCCGGCAACCCTCCCACTGCAGCACGCCCTCCGGCACCCGGGATGCGCTCCGCGATGGCACGGGTCGCGGAGATCTCATCGAGGCGATCGAGGAGGAATTCGAGCGACATCAGCGCGCCAGGGTCGCCGCCGCGAGCTCTCCGAAGGCGAGCAGCACCGCCAGCGCCAGCAACAGCCCGCTGATGTCCGCGCGATGCAGCCCGGCGAAGGCCGCCTGTCCGAAATCATTGTCTACGACGACTTCGGCGCCCAGCGCCTGCCGGGTGAGGCCCGGCTCGGCGGGCGTGAGGTCGGATTCCCGAGGATCCGGCCCGTAGACCGTGGCCCCCACGGTATCCGTGCCCACCGTCCGGAACGTGACGTGGACCGCACCCACGCGTTCCTCCACGGCGGCCTCTCCTCGTGCGAAGCGGTTCACGAGCGCGTCCACAAACGGCACGAAGACCGGAGCCGTCGGCAGCGCGGTCCAGCTCGTATCCAGACGACTCCCCAGCAACACAATCCCTCTCCCGGCCACCATCCATGGCTCACCATTGACCGTGGCGAGGACGGCGCCGGTGTCGGGTCCCTCGAGCCGATGGCGCCGAGTTACCGGAACCGCCTCCAGTCCGGCTCCCGCGATCAAACCGGGGGTCCCCAACGGCCCGAATCGCCACTCCATCCCTCGCGCCGCGAGCGCGCGGTTTGCCTGCCCCAACAACGCGGGATCATTGGGGGGCAGGACCACTGACGGCCCACCGCCCGGCACATCCCCAATCGTCACACCCGACTCCCCCCCGGCCGCGACACGACCTCCCGACCGCAAGACCTCGATCGCCGCCGCGACGAACTCGCCGGCTCCCGGTGCGGACACCACCCGTGCTGGTGGAGTCGCGTGCCACACGACTGCGCGCCGGTCGTCGCCTCGCAGCTCGTCGGGTGGCAACACGACCTCGCCCACCCACCAGCCCGGTCCTGTGACACCGATGGGGAGCGTGACTGCTGTCCCCACCGCCGCCAGCCCCCGCCCGACGTCCCGGTCGCGAACGCGCAGCGTGACCGGAACCCCTCCGGTCGCGGCCGCGCCGCCGATGCTGGCCGCCACGGCCCCCGCGGTGACCCGCGCAGTCGTGATTCCCCGGTTTGGAGGTGCCGGATGGGCCGCGAGCGCCTGCACCCGGACTCCGGGAGGCACCGTGACCCTTCCGGCCGCCAACGCCGTGCGCTGCAGATCGCTCACGACCTGGACCTCGCGCACCACGGCGGGATCGGCGCCCACGACCCGCACCGCGACATTCACCGCGGCCACGAGATCGAGCCGGCGCGCATCCACCGTGGCGCTGTCCACCGCAGCGCGCAGCTCGTCGCGCCCACCCGAGCGGATGATCCCGTCCGCGAGGACGAGCCAGAGTCGGTCGGCGGGCGTCGCCCGATCGAGTACGGACCGCGCCGCTGCCTTCAGCCGCTCGAGCGTTACCTGCCCGCCCGCGACGGCACCGGAGGACAGGGAGTTGTCGAGGATGAGGGCCAGCGCGGTCGGGGGATGCGCCGCACCTGCTCGCCGCGCCGGTACGAGCGGGCGCGCGGCCGCCAGCACGAGCACGACGATCAACGCCGTGCGCAGGACCAGCAGCAGCAGGTGCCGCAGCCGCAGCCGTCGCGCGCTGCGCCGTTCGGCCTCGTTCAGATACCGCAGCGGTGGGAACTCGAGCTCGGGTGGCGTGCGCCGCTGAAACAGGTGCAGCAACGCCGGAATCGCCGCCGCGACGATGCCGAACAGAACCAACGGGTGAAGGAAGATCACGTCAGACGACGCAGGACGCGACCGAACGGCTCGTCGGTCATCACGTCATGGTACGCGATGCCGTGGCGGCGGCAGGCGGAGCGCCACGCGGCGATCTCGCGCTGGACGGCATCCCGGTAGGCGCGCGCCAGCTCGCGCGGACGCACGACCAGACTCTCGTCGGACTCCGGGTCGCGGAACCGCACTTCGGGAGGGCCGGCGAGCGCGCGCTCGGCCGGATCCATGAGATGCAGGACCACCACCTGATGGCCGCGGTGCCGCAGGAACCGCAACGCCACCAGTGCGAGGCTCCGGTCCAGCAACAGGTCGGAGATCAGAACCACCAGACCGCGGCGTACCAGCAGGGACGTCACCTGCCGCAAGGCCGCCTCGGCCGCCGTTCCCCGACCCTCCGGAAGCGCCACGATCCCGCGCAGCAGTCGCCGCCACTGCCCCGACTTCACTCGCGGTGGCACCACCTCACGGACCGCGTCGTCGAACGTGATGAGCCCGGTGGCATCGCGCTGGCGCAGTAGGATCAATCCCAGGGCCGCCGCCAGTCGTTGCGCGTACTCCAGCTTCGTCAGACGCTCCGGCGCTCCGCGCCACGACATCGAGCGGCTCGCGTCGAGCAGGATCATCGCCCGCAGGTTCGTCTCTTCCTCGAACTGCTTCACGAACAGGCGGTCCGAGCGGGCGAGCATGCGCCAGTCGAGGTATCGCGGCTCATCCCCGGGCTGGTAGGCCCGGTGCTCGGTGAACTCGACCGAAAACCCTCGGAACGGCGACCGATGCAACCCGGAGAGGAAGCCTTCCACGACCCCCTGGGCGATGATCTCGATGCCGCCCAACCGCGCCACCTCGTGGGGATCGAGTAGATCGACGCGTTCTCTAGAGGTCATGGCCCGCGGAAGCTAGGGACGGTCGCGTGTCCATGGTAGAGGACAGTCCAGCCGTCCCCCACCGTGGGCGAATGACTCAACCTGCAATCAAATAATGACTTACACAGCGGTAGCGCACGGCACATGCCCTGCGATTGCACTCTGACGGAGGTCATATGCTCGCTACCATCGTGATGTTCACCGCCCTCGGCGGCCGCCCCCTGCCGGCGACTGTTGTCGCCGCCTCCCATCTCGATCGCCCCCGCGTGGAGGTCTGGACCAACCGCGGCGACAATCCTTACCGCACCGGTGAGGACGCCCGCGTCTTCCTGCGCGCCGATCGTGACGCCTTCGTCGCCCTCTTCCGGGTCGATACCGACGGCCGGGTGCGGGTGCTCTTCCCGCGCGACCCCTGGGACGACGGCTTCGTCCGGGCGGGTCGCGAGTTCGAGGTCGAAGGTGGCCACGGCTATGATGCGTTCGAGATCGACGACTATCCCGGAGTCGGGTACGTGTTCGCAGTCGCCTCGGCGGACCCCTTCGACTTCGACGCGATCACGCGTGGTGACCACTGGGACTACCGGGTGATCGCCGACGGTCGCGTTCGCGGTGACCCGTATGTCGCCCTCACCGACCTGGCAGAGCGCATCGTGCCGCCCGGCTATGACGACTGGGACTACGACATCACACCGTACTACGTGGAGCGGCACTACGACTACCCGCGGTTCCTGTGCTATGACTGTCACAGCTACGCGACCTTCTCCTATTGGAATCCGTACGCCTACTCGTGCGTGCGTTTCCGGATCGTGGTGTTCGACGACCCCTACTATTACCCCTATCGCTACTACGGGGGCAGGCGTGTCGTCTTCACCCGGCCCTTCCGCCCCCAGCCACGCTTCATCTTCAAGGATCGGGGTGGCGTCGGCGATGATCGCTTCGTGACTCGTGAGCGGGAACGCCCCGTGAACGACAACGGACGCCGTGGCGTGCGCGGAGTGGACCTGGGTGGTCGCGGCTCGATCCCCGTGCCCGACGTCAGCCGGCGCCGGGCGGGAGGCGCCGGTCGCCAAAACGATGCCGCCCGCGTTCCCGAGCGGCCCCGTTCGGCCGATCCGAACGTCCGCGGCGACGATCGCCGGGACGAGAATCGCCGGGAAGTCCAGCCGCGACGCGAAGAGCCGTCGCAGCGCCCGGACGGGCGCAATCAGGCCGATCGAAGCCGCCCCGACCAGCGACAGCGACCACAGGCCGGCGAAGACCGGCGCCGTCCCGCTGCGGACCGCCCCACCCCACCCGCGCGCCAGGGAGGCCAGTGGAGCGATCGTGGGCAGGAAAGCCGCGGCACCCCGCGAGAAGCGCAGCCGCGTCGACCGCAAGCCGAACCCCGCGCGCAGCCGGCGCGGCCGCAGGCCGAGCCGCGCGCGCAGCCGGCGCGGCCACAGGCCGAGCCCCGGTCGCAACCGCCGCGTGCATCCGGCGAAGGGCGCTCGGAGCCGCGCGGGCGGGAGGCATCCCCCAGCCGCGGGAAGAGTTCAGACAAGCCCGAGCTGCGGCGCCGGCGTCCATAGTCCGTCGCGCTCTGCAACTCACTGACGCGCCCGTCCGTAGTCGTACGCGGACGGGCGCGCTAGTTTCCAGCCGCGGACGTCCGCCAACCCCGTCGTCGTTCCATCCCAAGAGGAGAGCATGCATGCGTCACTTGAGACTTGTCCTGCCAGTCCTCGCACTCGCGTGCGGCGGCCACGGACCGCAGCCGGCCGTCGCCCCGACGCCGGCCGCGGCGCCCACCGCCCCGGTCGGAGTCGCCTCCATCACCGCAGATGACGTTCGCGGACGCATCTACCGCATCGCCGACGACTCGATGCGGGGCCGCGCGACACCCTCGCCGGAGCTCGACAAGATGGCCGCGTACGTCGCCGCCGAGTTCCGCCGCTTCGGCCTCATACCGGGCGGCGACAGCGGCGGGTACCTGCAGCGCTATCCCCTGGAGGTCTATCAGTCGATTCCCGAGAGCGCCGCGGTGTGGGCAACTGGAGCGGTGCCGGTGCGCTGGACGCTCGGCCAGGACATGAAGTTCGTGCAGGGCCAGCCGGTGGCGGACCGGGTGGCGGAGGGGGCGGTGCTCGTCACCGGGACGCCACAATCGGGCGGCGCGCTCGATTCCGCTACGGTCACGGGCAAGATCGCCGTCATCCCTATCGGGACGTCCGGGTTCGCGGCAGCGACGGCCCTGCTTCCGCGCCATCCCGCGGCCATTGTCGCCGTGTTCGATGTACCGGACGCCGCCTGGCTCCAGTTTCCGAGTCAAACGGGGAAGGTGGTGCAAAACCCGAACGAGGGCGGCGGGCTCGTGATCCCGCCCATCCTCGTCGTTCGCGATGCCAGCGCCCGCGCCTGGCTCGCGCAGGCGGGCGTGAACATTGACTCGGCTCGCGCGGCGACCACCGGACCCCTGGCGGCGCGCGCCCTTCCCGGCGTGACGATCCATGTCGAGCTGCCGCGGCGCTTGCTGCAACGGACTACCGCGCCGAACGTCGTCGGCATCCTCGAGGGCTCGGACCCGGTCCTGAAACACCAGTACGTGCTCTTCAGCGGTCACATGGATCACATCGGCACACCCCCCGACGGCCAGGGCTGCGCTCCCAAGGGGGCCGACTCCATCTGCAACGGAGCCGATGACGACGGCACGGGCTCGGTCGCGGTATTGGAGCTCGCGGAAGCGTTCGCCTCGGCGCCGGTCCGGACCAAGCGTTCGCTCGTCTTCCTGACCGTCAGCGGAGAGGAGCGGGGGCTCTGGGGGAGCGCGTATTTCGCCAAGCACCCCACTGTGCCGATCGACAGCATCGTGGCGGATCTCAACAGCGACATGGTGGGCCGCTCCGACACGCTTCGCGACTCGATGGTGGTGATCGGCCGCGAGCATTCCGACCTCGGCACGACGCTCGACCGAGTCGCAGGGGCGCACCCCGAGCTGCGCATGACACCCGTGGGTGACCGGTGGCCGCAGGAGCAGCTCTTCTTCCGCTCGGATCACTACAACTTCGCGAGGAAGGGCGTCCCGATCCTCTTCTTCACCAGTGGACTGCACCCGGATTACCACCAGGTGAGCGACACGCCCGACCGGATCGACACGGAGAAGGAGGCGCGCTTCCTCCGGCTGGCGTACTACCTGGGCGAGACAGTGGCCAACGCGGCGCAGAAGCCGCGGTGGAATCCGGACAGCTACCAGAAGATCGTCCAGGGAAACGGGAACTGACGCACCATTCTGCGGCAGCCGGTGGGTTAGGCGGCTTCGATCCCGAGTACGCCGGCGTTCGTCTTCGAGCGCTTGAGCATGGCCAGCAGGTTCTCCATGGCCTGCGTAGGGGGCAGTCCCACCAGACGGCGACGCAGCTCCTGCCGCGCGGTTACGACCGCCGGTGGGGCGAGCAGCTCCTCGCGCCGGGTCCCGCTCGCGGCGATATCCACCGCAGGATAGATGCGCCGGTCCGCCATCTCCCGGGTGAGGCGCAGCTCCGCGTTTCCGGTCCCCTTGAACTCCTCGAAGATCACGTCGTCCATCCGGCTCTCGGTCTCGACGAGGGCAGTCGCGATGACGGTCAGGGATCCCCCCTCGGGCACCGCGCGGGCGGACCCGAACAGCGCCTTGGGCTTGGCCAGCGCGTTCGCATCCAGGCCGCCCGACATGGTTCGCCCGCTGGAGCGGCCCGCTGTGTTGTGCGAGCGCGCCAGGCGCGTGAGCGAGTCGAGCACGATCACGACGTCGCGCCCGAGCTCGACTTGGCGTCGCGCGTGCTCGAACACCATGTCGGCCACGGCCACGTGCCGCTCGTGCGACAGGTCGAAACTGGAGGCAATCACTTCGCCGCGGCCCCAGTCGATCATCTCGCTCACTTCTTCAGGCCGCTCGTCGACCAGCAGTATGAGCAGCTCCGCCTGCGGGTGATTCAGTGCGACGCCCTCCGCCACCGCCTGGAGGACCGTCGTCTTCCCGGCCTTCGGCGGCGACACGATGAGGGCCCGCTGGCCGAACCCGAGCGGGCAGACCAGGTCGATGACGCGCTGAATGTCCCCGGTACGCTGGCTCTGCGGGCTCGCCGTCTCCAGCCGCAGCGGCCGCGACGGATGGACCGCGCCGAGCTTGGCGAACTCGGGACGCTCGCCCATCCGCTCCGGTGCGACGCCGTTCACGCTGACGACCCGCCCACCGTCCAGCGTCACCACGTCGCCGCGGCGCAGCCCCGGGAGCCGAACCCCCGGGTCGCCGCGAGCGGGCAGATAGCTGTTGCCCGCGAACCGCAGGGCGCCGCCTTTGGGAGCGGGGTCGTACCAACCGGTGATTGGTGGCAGGGGGTGACCTCGCAGGAAATATGCTATCAGCTATCGGCTATCGGCAGGGTGCGCAGCCCTGGCCGCCCAGGTGCCGAGCGACCGATAGCCGATAGCCGATAGCCGATAGCGGATAGCCGATAGCTTATCTTCCGTCGCACATGCGCCAGGCCAACATCCGCAACTTCTGCATCGTCGCCCATATCGACCACGGGAAGTCCACTCTCGCCGACCGCCTGATCGAGCTCACGGGCACGCTCGACAAGCGGCTGATGCGCGAACAGGTGCTCGATACCATGGATCTGGAGCGCGAGCGGGGCATCACGATCAAGCTGAACGCGGTCCGGATGGGCTACCACGCGCGTGACGGGCAGGTCTACGAGCTCAACCTGATCGACACGCCCGGACACGTCGATTTCACTTACGAAGTCTCCCGCTCCCTTGCGGCCTGCGAGGGGGCGATCCTCGTCGTGGACGCCTCGCAGGGCATTCAAGCCCAGACGGTTTCCAACCTGTTCCTGGCGCTGGACGCGGGTCTCGAGATCATTCCCGTGCTGAACAAGATCGATCTCCCGGGTGCGGAGCCGGACAAGCGGGCGCAGGAAATCCACGACCTGATCGGAGCCAAGCCGGAAGAGATCCTGCGCATTTCCGCCAAGGACGGGACGGGGGTCCCCGAAGTCCTCGAGGCCGTGGTCCAACGCGTCCCGCACCCCCGGGGGGAATCCGAGGCGCCGCTGCGCGCGCTGATCTTCGATTCCTATTACGACCGCTACCGCGGCGCGATCCCCAGCATCCGCGTGGTCGATGGCCGGCTGCGCCCCGGGATGAAGATCGCGTTCGGCGCCCACAAGGACGACCTCTACGAGGTCGACGAAGTGGGCTACCTGCAGCTCGGCCACAAGCCGACGGAGCAGCTGGAAGCGGGCGAGGTCGGCTACTTCATCGCCAATATCCGCGGCGTGCGGGAGACCCGCCCGGGAGACACGGTGCTGGACGCGGAGCATCGCGAGGTGCCCCTGCTCCCCGGCTATCGCGACATCCAGTCGATGGTGTTCGCGGGACTCTACCCCACGAACGCCGAGCAGTACGAGGAGCTGCGCGACGCCCTCGCCAAACTGCAGATGAACGATGCGTCGCTGCATTACGAGCCCGAAACCTCGGTGGCGCTGGGGTTCGGGTTCCGCTGCGGATTCCTCGGCCTGCTCCACATGGAGATCGTGCGCGAGCGGTTGGAGCGCGAGTTCGATCTCGACCTGATCTCCACGGTCCCCAACGTGGAGTACCATGTCTACAAGACCGACGGCACGAAGGAGATCGTGGAGAATCCGAGTGCGATGCCGCTCGGCACGGGCGTGGAGCGAGTGGAAGAGCCGTACGTGAGAGCACGGATCCTGTCGCCCGCCGATTACATCGGCGCCATCATGAAGCTCGGCCAGGAGCGCCGCGGCGTATACCAGGGAATGCACTACGTGGACCCGACGCGCGTCGACTTCACCTTCGAGTTTCCGCTGGCCGAGATCATCCTCGATTTCTACGACAAGCTGAAGACGGTGTCGCGCGGCTACGCCTCGCTCGACTACGAGTTCCTGGGTTACCGGCCGAGCGACCTCATCAAGCTCGACCTGCTGCTCAACGGCGAGGCGGTGGACGCGTTCAGCGTCATCATCCATCGCGACAAGGCTTACGATTGGGGCCGCAAGATCGCCGAGAAATTGAAGGAGCTGATCCCGCGACAGCTGTTCGAGGTGATCATCCAGGCCGCCATCGGCAGCAAGGTGATCGCCCGCGAGTCCATCCGCCCGTTGCGCAAGAACGTGCTCGCCAAGTGCTACGGCGGCGACGTCACGCGCAAGCGCAAGCTCCTGGAGAAGCAGAAAGAGGGCAAGAAGCGGATGAAGCAGGTCGGCACGGTGGAGATTCCGCAGGAAGCCTTCTTGGCGGTGCTGCAGGTCGACTGAGACCGCATCGGCCGGGTTTTCGGCCTTGCGGTCGCCACCTCCCGGCGGTACATGGGAAGAGACCCTCGCCGCCCTCTCAGCGCGACGGGCCGACGACCTTTCCTGCGAGGCCCTGTGGTGGTCGCTCGCGCCTCCCGCATCGTGAGGGTGCTGCTCGTCACCGTCGCCTGGTTCGCCGGCCTCTCGCCAGGCTCACCGCGAAACGCAAGCGCGCAAACGTCGCCCGCGCCGAGCGCAGGCGGGCGCACCGTTTCCCTCGGACAGCCGATCCGCTGGCATTGGCAAGTCGGGTTAGGCACCGGCGTCTACCTGGCTGGCCCGTCCACCGATCTCATGGTGCGCGCCGCCGGCGGCGCCTACTACGCTCCGCTCAATCCGATCACGAAACTCTCGGAGATCGGCATGGAGGTCTACCTGGGCGCGCGTGGCAACAAGGTCGACGGCGGCGTGCGAGGCGTGTTCCAGGTCCCTTACTTGAGCGCCGGCATCGGGGCGGATTACAACCTGGTGGGCGGCCGGCTCGACATGCTCGTCACCGCGCACACGCCGGTGCGTCGGGGTGGTCTGCTGACCCGGGGCACGATGTTGCGCCTCGACTGGTACCCGCTGCAAGGCCACAGCTTCACGCTCGGCGTTTCCGCGCCGCTGGGCGACCCGCTCGCCGGCCGCAACCGTCCCCTCCGGGATTTCGTCGTCGTCCCGCGTGCGTTGCACACGCCGCCTCCACACCGGGCGACGGATCCCGCCCTCCTGGCGGCGATCGACAGTGTGCGTGCCTCGGCCGAGTGGATTCGGCGGCTGGTCGCGCCGTTTCTCGACCAGGATGGCCGCGATGAGCGCATCGCGCTGAAACGCACCACGACATACGTCACCAGCCTTCGGGACCATCTCGCCGCGCGAAGCGTCGCGGATGAAGTTCGCTTCCTTCACGCTGAGCTCGAGCGCGCGTTCGCCATCGCATCTGGAAGCGCATCTACCGCTCGAGCGCTGGCGCAGCGGAGTCGACAGATCCTCCTCGACCAGGTGCTCCTCCCCTACAATGGAATGCTGGGTCGGAAGAAGCGTCATGACTCGCTGCAGGGGTTGAGCCTCGCGGCCCGCGGAGTGTTCGGTCGTTGGATCGCCTCGTCCGCTCTCGTGCCGGCGGACCATGTGGAGGCCGTCCTGTTCGTCTTCGAGAAACTCACCGAAATCCTCGAGGGTGTGCGGCAGAGGGCCGCGAGGGAATGGGATGACCCCCGGCTCGTGTGGCTGCCGCTGCAGTACGCCCTCAGCCCCGAGGAGTACGACGAGCAAGGCGAACTCGACGCCCTGGTGGAGCGAGCCACCAACGTCGGGTTCACGGAGTACAACCGCATCTCCTACGTCGCCAATCTGCAGTTCCTGTCTGAGCTGCTCCGGATGATCCGTGAGACCCGGAGCTACCACGTTCTCTGGATTCACGATTTTCCGGCGCTCGACTCCGCCCAGGCCCTCGATTGGGCTTCGTTCAACGTCGTGGACGGCTACCTGGCGGCCCTCGCGGAGCGGGTCGAGGCCTACGATTCTCTCGGCACCCTCCCATCGTATTTCATCTTTCTCGACCAGCACTACTACGAGCAACGGAAATCGCGGATTCTGATGACCGTGCTCGAGGATCCCCTGCGCGCGACTCCCCACCTCCCCCGGGGATCCGAGCGCGCGTCGGCTCAGCTGGCCCGCACGCTGGCGCGGCTTCGCACCGCCGTACTGAACTCGCGCGTGCTTCAGGCCGAACGGCGGGAATACGGCGAAGCCTGGCTGCGCAATCGGATCAAAGTGCACGTGAACATCACCAACCGCGTCGACGCGTCGTTCTGGAGCGGCGGTGTCGTCTCGAGCGTCTTCGGCTATCCGGACGACGTGATGCGCGACCACCGCAAGATCTCCTTCCGCGACGTCAGCGAGGACGATCCCTTCACCGGCGTGGCGATCCTCACGGGCATGGGCGTGGGCAAGCAGTACATCGGCCCGGGGTGGGATGACCGGTCGCTGATACTCGCGGGCCCGGCGCTGCTGCAGATCAGACAGGCCACGCGTGAGCTGCTGACGAGCCAGGGGATCCCCGAATCGGACCTCCCGGAGCCGCTGCGCAAGGGTCAGCCGGCCGAGGGAGCCCTCCTCCGAGCGCAGCTTGCGGCACTGCCCGATGCGGCTCGATATGACGGACGGGCCGCGGTTCTAGTCAACGGTACGGGCTACCTGCCCAAACCTCTGAACGTCGCCAAGGCAGTGCTCTACACCCTCATGCCGCCGGGTGCGGTCATCAAGGTCCCCGATTCGCTGTGGAACTCGGAGTTCTACGGGGGGCTGCTGGTGGGTGCGTGCCTGCGCGGGGCCACGGTGCTCATCATTGCACCGGCACAAGCCAATGCGCCGAGCAACGGCTTCCCACAAATGTCCCGGGCGCGCGAGCTCCTGACGCGGCTGCTGATCGTGCGCCGCGTGTTGGCCACGGTAATGGCGGCGGCCGGGGGCGACCTGCGCACGGGACTCTATGCGCTCCCGACCGACCAACACGGATTCGCCAGCCGGGCCGAGCGCTGGGCCCACCAGGTCGACAGCACGCCCATGCTCCGGGCCCTGCTGCCGTTTGCGCCGGCGCTCCTGCCGATGGTTGCGGATGCTGGGCGGAGAACCCTCGACTCCGGAGGTGCCCCAGACGATCCCGCTGCGGATACGCGACGGCCCAAGCTGCACCAGAAAGTACAGTTCCTCGCCACCGGACCTTTTTGGCGGGCGATCACGACTTCCCCTGAGTGGCCGCAGTTCATGGCTGCCTATCTGCGGTACCGCGAAGCGACTTATTCACTGCTAGCCACGGACGGGTCGGACCTCGGGCTGCCGGATTCTCTGGAGGCAATCGCCGAGCGGTTGCTGGCCCCGGTTCGGGACACACCTCGCGCTGCGAGCTTCGCGTTGGTCGGGTCGCAGAACCAGGACCCCCGCGGGATGTTCATGGATGGAGAGGTTGACGTGCTGCTGACGGGCCCGGAGTCACTGCTGCCGCTGATCGATATCGTGTTCATGGCCGGCACCGTCACCTGGGTGGACGATCAGGCGACGCTCGACCGGTTGATCCCCCCGGTGGGCGAGCTGCGACGCCGCATCGCGCGGATCGCCAAGGACGGCGTGTGAGACCCGTGGCCCGCATCCGTTTTGCCATCGCCGGGGCTGCGGCGCTGTTTGCGTCTCCGGCGACGGGACAGATCGGCGAGCTGCACCTCGGCGTAATCGCCAGTTACGGCACGCCCGAAACCTACGGCCCGGGGGCCGGGGTGGTTCTGGGAATCGCACCCGGCCGTCTCGTGTACGTCGGAGTCCGTTGGTCGTATCAGGTCGGTGCCACCCAGCTGCAGGTCCGCAACCGCGTTCAGACCTACGCCGTGGATCTCGGCGTGCAGTTCCCCGTCGGGTCGCTCGAAGTCGTGCCGAGCCTGAGCCTGGGAGCGCTCCGGTTCGCGCAACGCGAGGCGGGACTCTCCAGGCACTCCGTCGAGTTTCTGGCAGCACCCGGGATGTCCGTGGAGATCCCGGTGGCTCGGGTCGCTCTCATTCCGGAGATCCAATACTACCTGGCGGGCAGCCCCGCGCTGCTGCATCCGGTGACGCACCGTGGTGTGCTCGCCTCGGTGAGGCTCGTAGTTCCGATCGAGGTCAGCCGGTTCAAGTGGTAGTTGTCGTAGATTCCACCTCCCATGACGGCACCGCTCCCGTTACCTGCCCTCGTCATCCAGACGGCATTCCTGGGTGACGTCGTGCTCACCACGCCGCTGCTCGTCGTGCTCGCCGAGCGGCACGGGCCGGTGGACGTGGTGACCACCCCCGCCGCGGCACCGCTGCTCGCAACGCATCCGGCCGTGCGCCGGGTGTTTCCGTACGACAAGCGGCAGGCCGACCGCGGGTTCGCGGGCCTGCGGGGGCTCGCCCGCCGACTCCGTGCGGAACGCTATGCGGTGGCGTACCTTCCTCACCGCTCGCTGCGCAGTGCCGCGTTGGCGCGGCTCGCCCGCATCCCGCGCCGGGTGGGGTACGCGGACGGCTGGCGCTCGCTGTATACCGAGACACGGCCCCGCCCGCGGCACGGGCACGAGATCGACCGGCTGCTGGCGCTGGTCGAAGGGACGTCGCCCCAGGGAGTCCGGCCGACGCTGCAGCTCGTAGCGAGCGACGTGGCGCGGGCAGAGGCGGAGCTCAGGGCGGCGAGCGTCGCGCCCCCCTTCGCGACGGTGGCGCCGGGGTCCATCTGGGGAAGCAAACGATGGCCGTACTTCGCGGCGCTGGCGCGGCGGCTGGCGCAGCGTGTCGACGTCGTGCTGCTGGGCGGACCCGACGACGCAGCGCTCGCCGAGGCGATCGTGGCCGCGGCAGCCACCGGGGCCGGCGCCCATCGCGTCGTGAGCCTGTGCGGCCGGTTGTCGCTGCGTGAATCGGCGGCGGTGATTCGCGAAGCCACGGTCCTCGTGACCAACGATTCTGCGCCGCTGCATTTCGCGCAGGCGGTGGAGACGCCGACGGTGGCGATCTTCGGGCCGACGATCCCGGCCTTCGGGTTCGGCCCTCGCGGGCCGCGTGACATCGTGGTGGGACTCGACGGGCTCGCCTGCCGCCCGTGCTCGCCGCACGGTCCCGCCGCGTGTCCGCTCGGGCATCATCGGTGCCTGCAGGGGGTGAGCGTGGACGACGTCCTGCGAGCCATGGAGGAGACGGGTGCGCTACATCATCGGGATTGACGTCGGCGGCACGAATATCGTGGCCGGCACGGTGGCCGAGGACGGGTCCGAGATCCTGGGCGTGCTGTCGAAGCCCACGGGGGCCGAGGATGGTCCCGACGCGGTGGTCGAGCGGATCGTCGAGCTGGCGCGCGCGTCGATGGCCGAAGCGGGCCGTGGCCGGGACGTCGCCGGGGTCGGCATCGGCTCACCGGGACCGCTCGACACCAAGACGGGTGTCGTGTTGCTCACGCCGAATCTCGGCTGGGTCAACATGCCGTTGCGCGAACGCGTGGCGGGCGCCCTCGGCCTGCCGGGGACGCTGGACAACGATGCCAACTGCGCCGTGTTCGGTGAGTGGTGGCGCGGGGCCGCGCGTGGGGCCGAGCACGTCGTCGGATTGACCATCGGCACCGGCATCGGCGGCGGGATCGTGCTGTACGGCGACATCTACCGTGGCGCCTCGGACATCGCGGGCGAAATCGGCCACATGACCATCGACTCCACCGGGCGCCGCTGCAAGTGCGGCAATTACGGCTGCCTCGAAGCCTATGCGTCGGGACCGGCGATCGCGGCCCGCGCGGTGGAGGGGATCGAAGCAGGGGCCGACAGCACCCTGCCCCGCCTGGTCGGGGGGGACCTGCGAAAGGTCACCGCGCAGGTGGTGTACGACGCGGCGCACGAAGGCGACGAGTTCGCGCTCGAGGTCGTGCGCGACACGGCCAAGTTTCTCGGGGCGGGCGTGGCCAACATCATCAACATCTTCAATCCCCAAGTCGTCGTGATCTGTGGCGGCGTGACCCGGGCCGGCGACAAGCTGTTCGTGCCGCTCCTGAGTGAGGTGAAACGGCGGGCGTTCAAGCCGGCCGTCGATGTGTGCCGCATCCTCCCGGGCGAGCTGCCGGGAACGGCGGGCGTCTGGGGCGCCGCGGCGGTCTTCATCAAGCGGACGTGGGGCCTGAAGTGAAGCGCCTCGGCGTCATCGGGACGATGGTGTGGGATACCATCCACGGCCGCGACCCCACGCAACGCGCGGTCGAAGAGTGGGGAGGGATTGCCTACGCGCTGGCCGGGCTGGACGCGGCGCTCCCCGACGACTGGGCCATCGTGCCGCTGGTCAAGGTGGGACGAGACCTGGCGCCGCAGGCGTCGGCCTTCCTGCGCGACGTACGGCGCGTGGTCCCGGGCTCCCGGTTCATCGAAGTGCCGGAGCCCAGCAACCGGGTCACGCTGCACTACGAAACGGCGGAGCGACGTTGCGAGCAGCTCACCGGCGGCGTCCCGGGGTGGACCTGGACCGAAGTGGGCGGGCTGGTGGGCGACCTCGACGCGCTGTACGTGAATTTCATTTCCGGCTGGGAGCTCGGGCTCGAGACGGCCCAGCTGCTGCGTCGCGCCTTCGCCGGGCCGATCTACGCCGACCTGCACAGTCTCTTCCTCGACCGCCTGCCGGACGGCACCCGCGTGCTGCAGGCGCTCCCGGGCGGCGACGACTGGTTCAGCTGCTTCGATACCGTGCAGGTGAACGAGGCCGAGTTCGGCCAGCTCGGCTCCGACCCGCTGGCGGCGGCCGCCCACGTGCTCGCGGCCGGGTGCCGCACGCTGATCGTGACGCTCGGCGTGCGCGGCGCCGCCTACTTCGTCGCCGCGCCCGGAGCGCCCATCCGCAGCGCCCGGGTCACACTGGAGCCGGGCGACCGCGCGCCGGTGGCGGGGGGCGACCCGACGGGGTGCGGCGATGTGTTCGGCGCGGTGACGTACGCGCACCTGCTGCAGGGTGCCTCGCTCGACGCGGCGATCCGCGCGGGAAGCCACATAGCGGCGCGCAACGTGACCCATCGCGGCGCGACCGGGCTGCGCGATCATTTGCTCGGCCGATTGGCGTCCGTATGACGAAGCTGGTGGACGTCCCGGCGCAGTTCGACGACCGGACGTTCGATCAGTTCGCCGCGGCCTACAGCCGCGCCGCGGCAGAAGGCGGGCGCATGCTGTTCGACGCGCACGCGACCGAGTGGGCGTCTCCGTACGGGCTCGTCGGCCTGCTCGCCGCCGGCCAAGCGGCGCAGGCGTCGGGCGGCGAGCGGCCGCTGCTCACCGCGCCTACCGCGCCGGACGTGCTGAGCTATTGGGGACGGGCCGGATTCTTCCGTGGTGCGCGCGAGCTGTTCGAGATCCACGGGAAGGTGCCCCGCGGCCAATCGGCCGCCGACTCGGACGTGCTCCTCCCGGTGACAGCCGTGCGCGCCGCCGAAGACGTTCATGAAGTCGTCGGCCACATCCAGCAGCGTGCCACCGCGATTCTCTCGGGCGAGCTCGGCATCGATCCGAAGGCGACGATGGGATTCGCTATGGCGCTTTCGGAGGCGTGTCAGAATATTGTAGAGCACGCCGGCACCGGCGGCTGGGTGGCGGTGCAGAGCTACCACTGGCGGCGCCGATTGGCGCGCCGCGTGGTGGTCATCGCGGTGGCCGACGCGGGCGTGGGGTTCCGTGCTTCCCTCGAGGCAGCGCACGGTCGCCGCTTCGGCGACCGCTGGAGCGACGCCGCGGCGCTGGAGGCGGCGCTGATTCAGGGGGTGAGCCGGTTCCGGGACCCCGGGCGTGGGCAGGGGCTGAAGGGGATCCGGAACTATGTCTCGCGGTGGGACGGCAAGATCGCCATCCGCAGCGGTACCGCGCGCATCGCGATCGTCCCGTCCTGGGACGACGATGTGCCGCTCGCCGAGGGGTTGCCGCCCTTCCCCGGCTCCCAGGTGCTTCTCATCATCCCGGAGCAGAGAGCCCGACACGCGTGATCCAGTCCATCGATGTTTCCGCCGTCCTGCGCCTCGCGGTGCGCGCCACGTACGCGGACCTCGTCACCCGGGCGACGGGCCGTGCGGTCCGCGAGCACATCGAGCAGGCGTACGCCGCCGATGCCGGGTTCGTGGCACGGATGGACTTCACGGGCGTCCGCTGCATCGACTATTCCTGCGCCGACGAGATCGTGGCCAAGCTGCTGCGGGAGCGGATTCACGTCCTGGTGCTGCGCGGCTGCTCGGACGCCCATCTGGAAGCGCTCGGGCCCGTTCTCGAAGGGCACGGCCTGGCGGCGCTGCTCGAGCGGGACGACGGGACGCTCGACGGCCTGGGCCGGCCGGAATCCACCGAGGCGTTGCTGGACGAGCTGGTCGCCCGCCGGCTGGCCGCACGGACGGCGGGGGGCGCGGTCGCGCTGGTCGCCGCGTGACGCGCCGCCGGCTCGGCCTCTCCACTCGCGCCATCCACGGCGAGCCGGAGCCGCGACCCGACTGGGCGCCGATCTCCCAACCGATCTACCAGAGCAGCACCTTCACGAATCCGGTCGGCTCCGCCGCTGAAGTCCTCTACACCCGATACGGCAACAACCCCAACCAGGTGCAGATCGGGCGCCGGCTGGCCCGGCTGGAGGGCGCCGAGGCGGCGCTGTTCGTCGCGAGCGGAATGGGCGCCACCGCGCTCGCGCACCTCGCCGTGCTGCGGCCGGGGGATCACCTGATCTCCAGCGAGTGGATCTACGGGGGCGTGCACAAGCTGTTTACCGAGGAATTCGGGCGCTTCGGGATCGAGGTGACCTTCGTGGACCCGCTGCGCTCCCGCGCCTGGAAGGAAGCGCTGCGTAAGAACACGCGGGCGATGTTCGTGGAGACGCCGACGAACCCGCTACTCCGGGTCATCGACCTCGAGCCAATCGCCACGCTGGCGAAGGCCGAGGGGCTGGCCCTCCTCGTGGACTCCACCTTCGCCTCCCCCATCGCGTTCCGGCCGCTGGAGCACGGGGCCGACATCGTGATCCACAGTGCGACGAAGTACCTGAACGGCCACACCGACGTGATCGCCGGGGCCGTGGCGGGCACCGAGTCGGTCGTGGAGGAAGTGCGGCGCCTGATGCAGCTGTGGGGCCAAGCGATCGATCCGCACGCGGCCTGGCTCATCGAGCGCGGCATGCGGACGCTCGCCATCCGCGTGGCGCGCCATTCCGCGACCGGCCTCGCGGTGGCGGAATGGTTCAGCCGCCAGCCGCAGGTCGCCGGGGTGCACTACCCCGGGCTGTCCTCGCACCGCGATCACAAGACGGCCAAACGGGTACTCGAGGGGTATGGCGGGATGCTGGGCCTCGAGCTCAAGGGCGGCGCGCGCGCAGCCGAACGATTCCTGCGGGCCCTCACGATCGCGGCGCACGCGCCGTCACTGGGCGGGGCGGAGACGCTGGTCTCCGAGCCGCGGCTCACGTCGCATAAGAGCCTCACGGCCGACGAACGCGCCCGGGCTGGCATTCCGGACGGGTTTTTAAGATTTTCTCTCGGACTCGAGGATGCCGACGACCTCATCGCGGATTTCGCCCAGGCGCTGGCACAGCTCTAGGTGATCAAGTTCACGAGCGTCTTCAAGACGTACGCGAAGGGTGGACTCGCGCTCAAGGACGTCTCCTTCCACATCGCGAAGGGCGAGTTCGCCTTCCTCACCGGTCACTCCGGCGCCGGCAAATCCACCGTCCTGAAGCTCGTCTACGCCGACGAGCCACCCTCGAGCGGTGAAGTGCGCGTGTCGGGGTACGACGTCACGAGCATCGGCGCCCGCGACGTGCCGCACCTCCGTCGCCGCCTGGGCATCGTGTTTCAGGATTTCCGGCTCCTGGAGGACCGCACGGCCGAGGAAAACGTCGCGTTCGCCCTCGAGGTGACCGGGGCACGACGCTCGGCGATTCCCGCCCGCGTGATGCGCGTGCTCACGCAGGTGGGCCTCGCCGCCAAGGCCGGGGCTTACCCCCGCGAGCTGTCCGGAGGCGAGCAGCAGCGCGTGGCGATCGCGCGGGCCCTGGTGAACGAGCCGCAGGTCCTCCTCGCCGACGAGCCCACCGGCAATCTCGACGAGCGCGCCACCCGGGGCGTGTTCCAGCTGCTGCGCGACATCAATGCCAGCGGCACGGCGGTGGTCATGGCGACGCACGATCTGGAGCTGGTGCGCTCGGCCCCCTACCGGGTCATCGAGCTCCAGGACGGCGCCGTGGTCTACGACTCCGCCGTGGACGAAGCGGCGGCCGGGGGCGAACCCGCGTGACCCTGACCGTGCGCGAGGCCCTGCTGGCCTTCCGGCGCGCGCCGCTCCTGTCGGCGCTCTCGGTCACCACGATCGCGTTCTCGTTGTTCGTGCTCGGGCTGTTCGGGCTCGTCGCCGTGAACCTCCGTCAGGCGCTGCGGGGCGTAGCGGAGCGGGTCGAGATCGTCGCGTACGTCCTTCCCGGGACGCAAATCGAGACGGTGACGCTGGCCCAGCAGGACATCGAGGCGTTTCCCGAGGTGCTGTCCGCCAACTTCGTGCCCGAGGACAGCGCGCTGGCGCGTGCCCGCCGCGAGCTGGTGGAATTCCGCGACCTGCTACGCGAGATGGAGCGCAATCCGCTGCCCGCTTCCATCGAGGTCAAGCTCAAGCCCGGGTACCAGGACGCGGCCCACGTGAATGCCGTCGCCGAGCGGCTGCGCGGCTTCAGTTTCGTGGACGATGTGCGCTACGGCCGCGAGTGGGTGGAGAATATCGACCGGCTGCGCGGCCTCGCCGCCGCGGTCGGCGTGGTGGTTGGCGCGGCGTTCGCCGTCGTCGCCGTGATCATCATCGGCACGACGATCCGCATGGCCGTGCTGCAGCGCAGCCGCGAGATCGCGATCATGCGACTCGTGGGGGCGACCGACGGGTTCATCCGGCGCCCCTTCCTCCTGCAGGGCGCACTCAAAGGCCTGCTCGGCGGGCTGGTCGCCGTCGCCCTGTCGTACGCCGCCTACGTGCTCATCAACCGGTTCCTGATCGCTTCTTCCTTCTTCACGGCACTGCAGGCGCTGGCGGTCGTGGTGTTCGGGACGGTCATCGGACTCATGGGAAGTCTGCTCAGCGTCGGGCGACATCTGCGACGGGTATGAACCGGGGACGAGGGACGAGGGACGAGGGACGAGGCTGGATCCTCGCGGCCATCGCGATGGCACTCGTCACGCTTCCCTCGTCCCCCGTCCCCCTCCTCGCGCAGCGCCCGACGTTGGAGCAGCAAATGCGCGACAACCAGCAGCGCCTGGAGGGCATCCGCCGTGAGCGGAACCAGGCGCAGCAGGATCTGGAGCGGTTGCGCGCCCAGGTCCACAGTCTCGCCGACGAGCTGACCAACCTCGAGCGCCAAAAAGAGACGACGAACCGGATCGTGAACGAGCTGGATCGCCAGATCTTCCAGCTGGGCAACGCGATCGACCGCATCACGGTGGACCTGGTGCTGGCCCAGGACGCATTGGACGAGAAGCGCGCCGTGGCGGAGCGCCGGCTCGTCAACATCTACAAGCGCGGACCGTTGTACGCCTACCAGGTGCTGTTTGCGGCCGAGAGCTTCGGCGATCTCCTGTCCCGCTACAAGTACCTCTATTTGGTGAGCCGCCAGGACCGCCAGCTCGCCAACGAGATGAACCGGCTGCGGGATCGCATCGCGCGGGAGCGGCGCGGCCTGGTAGAAGCCCGCGACGCCCTGGAGCGACGCCGCACCGAGCGCTCCGAAGAGCTGCAGCACTTCGTCGATCTCGCCACGCGGCGGCAGCGCCGCCTGCGCGAGACCCGCCGCAACGTGGAGCGGGTGCAGGAGCGACTGACCGCCACCGACGCCGAAGAACGGCGCGTGGCCAACGCCATCGCCGGGCTCGAGCGGGCGCGTCGGGAGGCCGAAGCTCGGGGCGCCGTGCCCACGACCGGCGTGATCACGAGCGGCAGTCTGGGCTCGCTCGACTGGCCGGTGACCGGTCGTGTGGTCTACGATTTCGGCCCGGCCGCTGGGCCCGACAACACGCGCATCACCTGGCACGGCATCGGTATCGCTGCGGACGAGGGCACGGCCGTGAAGGCCGTCGCCTCCGGGACGGTCGCCCTGGTCGGCCCACTCGGCACGTACCTCACGACGGTGATCGTGGATCACGGCGGCGGCTTCTATACGATCTACGCCTCGCTCAACGACGCGGCGGTCTCCAAGGGCGACCGCGTGATCCGGGGACAGCTGCTCGGGCACGTCGGCGGCGGCACCACCGACCAGGGGCCGCACCTGCACTTCGAGATCCGCGGCCCGGGACAGATCGCGCTCGATCCGCTCAACTGGCTGAAACCGAAACCCTAGATGCGTCAAGCAGAGTCGTCGAGCGACAACGTCGAGCGAGATCGTCGAGCGCAGACGTATTCGCTCGACGGTCCTGCTCGACGATTTCGCTCGACGTTTTTGCTCGACGTCGTTCTTCTGTTGTGCGCCTGTGCCGCCCCGACGAACCGCGTGGAAGTGGCCGGGACCGTCGAAATCCGGGATATCGGCATCGCCCCGCTCGCCGCCGGCCGGGTCGCACGCCTGCTGAAGGACGAAGGCGATTCGGTACGCCGCGGGGACACCATCGCGGTGCTCGAGCAGCCCGGCCTTCCGGCGCTCATCGGCCAGCGGCAGGCCCAGGCCCAGGCCGCCCAGCGGCGCACGGCGGAGGTCCGTGCGGC
Source organism: Gemmatimonadales bacterium (assembly GCA_035456525.1). Taxonomy (GTDB): domain Bacteria; phylum Gemmatimonadota; class Gemmatimonadetes; order Gemmatimonadales; family GWC2-71-9; genus DASTHG01. The sequence goes on along the minus strand of DATICZ010000010.1, from coordinate 1,855 downwards.
GGTCGCCGACAGCGCGCGGGCGGCGAACGATCTCGGCCGCGCGGGCCCCCTGCGCGAGCAGGGTATCGTGGCGGCGCAACAGTACGACGCCCTGGTGACCTCCGCCGCGGCGGCCGCCGCCCGGCTCCAGGCCGTGCGCGCTGCCGCGAGCGAGTCGCGCGCCGCCGCCGCAGGACTCGCCGCCACCGAGGCGATCCGCGACGAGCTCGTGCTGCTTGCACCGGCCGACGGCGTCATCCTCACGCGCTATCTCGAGCCTGGCGAGGCCGCCGCCGTCGGCATGCCGGTCGTCTCGCTCGGCGTCGTGTCGCAGCCCTGGATTCGCGCGTACGTCGGCGAGCCGTACATCGCGCGGGTGCACCTCGGCCAGACAGTGACGATACGGGCCGACGGGCTGCCGGCGCCGGTCACCGGACGCATCGTGGACATCGCGACCCGCGCCGAGTTCACCCCCCGCGCCGCGCTCACCGATCGCGAGCGCGCCGACCTCGTCTTCGCCATCAAGGTGGGATTCGACGATCCAGCCGGGCGGCTGAAGGCGGGCCTGCCCGTGACGGTCGAGCTGCCGCTCACGCCGTGAGCGACCTCGCGGTCGACATCCGGCAGCTGACGCGCCGCTTCGGCGCCCTCACCGCCGTTTCCGGACTGACGCTCCAGATCCCCCGCGGACAGGTCTTCGGCCTGCTCGGGCCCAACGGCTCGGGCAAGACCACGACGATCCGCATGCTGTGCGCGCTGCTCGATCCCACCGAGGGGACGGCCTCCGTCGCGGGGATCGACATCCGCACGGCGCCGGAGCGCGTGAAGATGCAGATCGGCTACATGTCCCAGCGGTTCGGGCTGTACGAGGATCTCACCGTCGCCGAGAACCTCGACTTCTACGGCGGGATCTACGGCCTGACGGGCCGGGCGCGCACCACGCGCACGGCGGAGGTGGTCGGGTTCCTGGGCATCGGCGGACGACTCGCGCAGCTGGCGGGGCAACTGTCCGGCGGCTGGAAGCAGCGGCTGGCGCTGGGCTGCGCGTTGCTGCACCAGCCTCCCGTCCTGTTCCTCGACGAGCCGACCGCCGGCGTGGACCCCGCGGCACGGCGCAACTTCTGGCAGGCCATCCATGATCTCGCGCACGGCGGCACCACGGTCCTGGTGACGACGCACTACATGGACGAGGCCGAACGTTGCGACCGGCTGGCCATGATGAGTCTGGGGCACCTGATCGCCCTGGGCACGCCGGCGGAGGTCGCGGCGCAGGTCGGCGGCCGGACGCTGGAGGACGCCTTCATCATCCTCCAGGAGCGCGACGAGCGATGATGTCCCGCTTCTGGCCGATGCTCCGCAAGGAATTCATCCAGATGAAGCGTGACCGGCTCACGCTGGGAATCATGATCGGCATCCCGGTGGTGCAGCTGCTGATGTTCGGGTACGCGATCCAGACCGACGTGCGGCATATCCCGACGGTGGTGCTGGACCGCTCGCGTACGCCGGAGAGCCGCGACTTGATCGCGGCGTTCGAGAACACCGGCAGCTTCCGCATCGTGGACCACGTGGACGGCCAGCCGGCGCTCGACGCGGCGATCGAACGGGGGTGGGCGCAGGCCGGCATCATCGTGCCCCCCGAGTACGCCCGCGATCTCGGCCGCGGCCGCACCGCGACGGTGCAGGTCGTGATCGACGCCTCCGACCCCCTGTCGTCACAGTCCGCGCTCGCCGCGGCGTCCGGCGTCGGCCAGGTGCGCAATCTGGGTGCGCTCGAGGCCGGCGCGGGCCGATCGACCCTCCCGCTCGAGGTGCGCGTGCGGCCGCGCTACAACCCCGGGCTGCGCAGCCCGAACTACATCGTGCCCGGGCTGGTGGG
>DATICZ010000009.1:0-15844 GCA_035456525.1 Gemmatimonadales bacterium | reverse complement strand
CATCGCCATGGTCACCGTGGTCCCCTCCGTTGCGACCGTGGCTTCCTGCTCGGTGGCCCCGTACGGGCCGTTGTACGCGATCGCGCGGACTCCCTCGGCGGCGGCCGGGAGCTCAACGCGCGCCGTGGCCGCCTCGATCGGAAAGTCCCACTCGTCCCCGGTGACGTTCCAGTACAACTCGTCGTGATCCTCGAAGAACCGCAGTCCGTTGCTGGCGCGATAGCGTAACACCACCGTATGAGTCGCGTCCTCGGCGCCCGGCACCCAGATCTTGTACTTCACGTAGTGCCCCTGGCGGCTCGTCTCGACGCGCAGCTGGCGGCCCGTCTCGTCGGCAGCCCCCAGGAGCTCGAGGCGCAACGTCCAGTTGAGCCCTTGCGCATTGCGGTATTTCACGGGAATGGTGCGATAGATGCCGTTCCAGGAGCCCGTGAACCGGGCGACGATCGACTCGATCACATCGATCGCGGCGTCCGGTCGCACCTGGATCGTGGCGTCGAACCGCTCGATGGCGATGGAGCGCTGCGCCGTCGCCGCGGTGGCGACGAGCGAGACGAGCGCTAGCAGCACCAGCGGCGGGCGGCGGCTCATGAGCCGGTCTCCACGCGTGGCACGGCCGCCTCCGAGGCATCGTCCAGGCCGAAGAACTCGCGCGGCGCGAATCCCAGCAGCCGAGCCACGAGCACCGCGGGGAAGCGGGCGATGGCCGTGTTGAAGTCCCGCACGACGGCGTTGTAGTAGCGGCGCGCGTTCTGGAGGTGGTCTTCCACGTCGGTGAGAGTGCGCTGCAGCGCCGTGAAGCTCGCCGCCGCCTGGAGGTCGGGGTAGGCCTCGGCGACGGCGAAGATGCGGTGCAGCCCTCCCGCCACCGGGTCCTCCTCGCGGGCGCGCTCGGCGGGGCCGCTCGCGGCGAGGGCGCGCGCGCGGGCGGTCGCGAGCGCCTCGAAGGTTTCCCGCTCGTAGCCGGCGTGCCCCTTCACCACCGACACCACCGCCGGGATGAGATCATGGCGGCGCTTGAGCTGGACGTCGATGTCCGACCACGCATTGGCGCTCAACTGCCGCAGGCGCGTGAGGCTGTTGAACGTGAGAATCACCCAGAGCAGGACGGCGGCGCCGACGACGAGAGCCCATTGCACTCGAGCATTCTCCGGAAAGGTCGCGGTGCGGGACAATATAGGATGGACCACGAGTCGCCGGGGCGATAGTGTTGGACACCATGAACACTCTCACGCTCATCCTCGCCACCGCGGTCGCGGCCCAGACTCCCACGGGCGCGGCACCCTCCCCCCAGGACATCGCCCGCTGGGAGCGGCAGGCCCGCAACGTCACCATTATTCGCGACGACTGGGGCATCGCCCACGTGTACGGCAAGTCCGACGCCGACGCCGTCTTCGGCATGGAGTACGCCCAGGCCGAGGATGACTTCAACCGCGTGGAAACCAATTACATCAATGCGATGGGACGGCTGGCGGAGGCCGAGGGCGAGCAGGCCCTCTGGCAGGACCTGCGCATGAAGCTGTTCACCGATCCCGACCTGATGAAGGCGTCGTATCGCTCGAGCCCGGCGTGGTTGCGGAAGCTCATGGACGCCTTCGCCGACGGCCTGAACTTCTTCCTCTACAAGCATCCCGAGGTGAAGCCGCGGGTCATCACCCGCTTCGAGCCGTGGATGGCGCTCACTTTCAGCGAGGGGAGCATCGGGGGCGACATCGAGCGGATCAATCTGCGGGACCTCGCGGCGTTCTACGGCGGCGACTCCGCGGCTCCGGCGCGACCCGGCGGCGAGGGCGACGATTTCAGCGAGCCCGGCGGGTCGAACGGCATCGCCATCGCGCCCGCGATCGCGCGCGATCACCACGCGCTCCTGTGGATCAACCCCCACACGTCGTTCTACTTCCGCTCCGAGCTCCAGATGGTGAGCGAGGAGGGTCTCGACGCCTACGGAGCGGTGACGTGGGGGCAGTTCTTCGTCTACCAGGGGTTCAACCGCACGGCAGGCTGGATGCACACCTCGAGCGGCGTGGACAACATCGATGAATTCCTGGAAACGGTGACGCAGCAGGGCGGCCGCTGGTACTACCGGCGCGGCCGTCAGGAGCTGCCGGTGTCGACGCGCACGATCACCGTTCCCTACCGGACCGACACCGGCACCGCACGCCGGACCTTCACCGTCTACTTCACGCGGCACGGGCCCGTCGTCCGCAAGATCGGGGACCGCTGGGTGAGCGTCCGCCTGATGCAGAGCCCGGTGCAGGCCCTCACCCAGTCCTACAGCCGCACCAAGGCGAAGGACTACACGGAGTTCCGGCGGATCATGGAGCTGCACACCAACTCCTCCAACAACACCGTCTTCGCCGACGCCGCGGGAAACATCGCGTACTTCCACTCGAACTACATCCCGCGCCGCGATACGACGCTCGACTGGACGCAGCCGGTGGACGGGGGCAATCCGGCGACGGACTATCGCGGCGTCCTCGCTGTGGACGAGTCGCCGAACCTCGTGAACCCGCCGGTCGGATGGCTCTACAACGCCAACAACTGGCCCTGGTCGGCGGCGGGCCCGGACAGCCGCAAGCGAGACGACTACCCCCGCTACGTCGAGACCGGGTCGGAGGAGACGCCGCGCGGCTACCACGCGCTCCGCGTGCTCAGCGGCGCGAAGGACTGGACGATGGCCACCCTTACCGCGGCGGCCTTCGACAGCTATCTGCCCTCGTTCGAGCGGATGCTCCCGCCGCTCCTCAAGGCCTATGATCAGCTGCCGGACACCGACACGGTCCGGTCGCGCCTGGCCGACCAGATCGCGGCGCTGCGCGGCTGGGACTATCGCTGGAGCGCCGCGTCCATTCCCACTTCACTGGCGGTGTTCTGGGGCAGGAGCGTTTCGCAGCTCGTGGCCAGAGAAGCCCGGGCCGCGGGGATGTCGCCGCAGACCTATGTGACGCAGCGCGCGTCGCCGGCGGAGCTGCTCGGCGCGCTGGCAGCCGCCTCGGACGCCCTGACGGCGGATTTCGGAACCTGGAAGACGCCCTGGGGCGACATCAACCGCTTCCAGCGGTTCAACAACGACATCGCACCGCGCTTCGACGACGCACAGCCCAGCATCCCCGTCCCCTTCACATCGGCGCTGTGGGGGTCCCTGGCCTCCTTCGGCGCCCGGCCTTACGACAACACCAAGAAGTGGTACGGCTCGAGCGGCAACAGCTTCGTAGCGGTCGTCGAGTTCGGCGACAGCGTCCGGGCCCGGGCGGTGACGGCGGGCGGGGAGAGCGGACATCCGGGGTCGCCGCATTTCGCCGACCAAGCGGTCCGCTACGCCGGCGGGGATCTCCGTGAGGTCTACTTCTACCGCTCGCAGCTGGTGGGTCACACCGAGCGGGAATACCACCCCGGGAACTGAGCGGCTTGCCGGGGGTTTGACAGCGCTACCGCGCCCGGTGTTCATTTCGACATCGACACACCTGGAGACCACATGCGTGCATCTTTGACTCTAGTCGCGCTGGCCCTGGTGGCCGCGCCCGCACCAGCCCAGAACCAGGCGCCCGCCGACAGCGGCTTCTGGCAAAAGGTTCTCAACCTGCCCAAGACCGTGGATGAAGGACGCCAGGCGGGCATCCCCTCCGGTACGATCTGGGGTGTGCTCGATTCGCTGCGGCGCGCCCGCGTTCCAGCCGAGGACGCCCAGGTGATCGTGCAGGACGAGGTCGACGCGGTGAAGGCGGGTGCTCCCAAGGATAACTTCGGCGCCACCGTGAACGCGCTGCTGGCGCGCGGGCTGCGCGGCCGGGAGCTGGCGGCCGCGATCCATGCCGAACACGCCCGCCGCGGGATCGGCAAGGGCAAGGGCAAGGGACAGGGCCAGGGCAGAGGGAGGAAGCCATGAGCGCCCGGATCGGGGGTCTCGCCCTGGCTGCGTCGCTCATCGCGGCCTGCGGCGGAGGCGGCGGTGGAAAATCGGCGGAGCAGCAGCAGCCGGCCACGCCCGCCGCGGAGCAGGCAGCGCAGCAGGCAACGCCGACGGACGTGCAGCTCGCGGTGACGGTGGCCCGGGCGATCGACGCCGCACCGGCGAAGGCGGACTCGATCCTCGCCGCCAACGGGCTGACGCGCGACGGCCTCGACTCCCTGATGTACGCGATCGCCTCCGACTCGGCGAAGACCGCAGCCTACTCCGCCGCACGGCGCATGCAGTAAACCGGGGAAGGTGTATTTTTCGCGGTCCACAATCCCGCACCCGGAGCACTCGTGTTTACTGATTCGATTCTCCGTCACGACGCCGTCCGCCGTGGCGCGGTGGCGCTCGCCCTCGTGGCGCTCGCGAGCACGCCGTCCGCCTTCGCCCAGTCGCGGCCCGACACCTCCTCCACCCCGCCGAAGCCCGACCCGCGCGTCGGACTCCACGCCGGGTGGATGGACGCCGGCCAGGCGCTCTGGAACATGCGGCTCGTCTCCACGAGCGCCCCGCCGTCCCAGTTCACCCCGGAGAACCCGGGCGACTTCGATTACCTGAACTCTGATCTCGCGTTCGACGGGCGCTACGTCATCCAGGGGAACTTCCAGGGGTTCCAGGTCTGGGACATGGCGCAGCCGAGCCACCCCACGCCCGTCGTCACCGTCGTCTGCCCCGGGTCGCAGAACGACGTCTCGGTGTACCACAATCTCCTGTTCCTGTCCGTCGAATCCACGGCCGGCCGCATCGACTGCGGCACACAGGGCGTGCAGGACACGGTGAGCGCCGACCGCATGCGCGGCATACGGATCTGGGACATCACCGACATCGCGCATCCGAAGCCCATCGTCAATGTGCAGACGTGCCGCGGGTCGCACACCCACACCCTCGTCACTGCTCCCGCGGACACGGCGAACGTCTACATCTACGTCTCGGGATCGGCGCCGGTCCGCTCCCCCACCGAGCTGGCCGGCTGCTCCGCGCTGCGGCCCGACGAGGACCCCAACAGCGAGCTGTTCCGCATCGAAGTGATCCAGGTGCCGCTCGCACATCCTGAGCAGGCGCACGTCGTGAGCAAGCCGGCGATCCTGGCGGGGCTCGCCCATACCGAGGGGCATGGCGAAGCACCGGAGGACATCGCCGCCGCGAAGCGCGCGGCCGACTCGGCCCGCGCGACCGGGGCGTACGTGGTCACGGTGTTCGGCAACGCGCAGATCGTCCCGCCCGGCTTCGTCCGGGGCATGCTCGATAGCCTGGTCAGAGCGCGCAACGGGACCGGAGCCCCGACCGCCGCCGACAGCGCGCTGCTGCGCGATTCGATCCAGGCGATCGTGGATCGGCTCGTCGCGCCGCGGCCCTGGCCGGGCGGCGTGCGCCCCGGCCCGGTGCAGTGCCACGACATCACCGTCTATCCGGCGCTCGGCCTCGCGGGCGGGGCCTGCGGCGGCTACGGCGTGCTGCTCGACATCCGCGATCCCGCGAACCCGCGACGCCTCGCCGCGGTGGCGGACTCGAACTTCGCCTTCTGGCATTCGGCGACGTTCAACAACGACGGGACCGCGATCCTGTTCACCGACGAGTGGGGCGGCGGCCTCGGGCCCAAGTGCCGCCCCACCGACGACCCGAAATGGGGGGCGGACGCGCTCTTCTCCCTGAAGGACAACACCCTCACGTTCCGCAGCTACTACAAGGTGCCCGCGCCGCAGACCGCGCGGGAAAACTGCGTCGCCCACAACGGGTCGCTGATCCCCGTCCCCGGGCGCGACATCATGGTGCAGGGCTGGTATCAGGGAGGCGTTTCTGTGTTCGACTGGACCGATCCGGCGCATCCACGGGAGATCGCCTTCTTCGACCGCGGGCCGATGGATTCGCTCCACCTGCAGACCGCGGGGTCCTGGTCCGCCTACTGGTACAACGGCCATATCGTGAGCTCCGAGATCGGCCGCGGGCTCGACATCCTCGAGCTGCTGCCGAACGGGCTGCTCACCCAGAACGAGATCGAGGCGGCAAAGCTGGTGCGCGTCGACCGGCTGAACGTCCAGGACCAGCAGAAGCTCGAGTGGCCGGCCAGCTTCGTGGTGGTCCGCGCCTACCTCGACCAGCTCGCCCGCGGCAACGGCCTCGCTCCGGCGCGGGTGACCACGGTGCGGAGCGCACTGGTGCGCGCCGAGCGAGCCGCCGGACAGCAGCGCCGGGCCCTGTTGACGCAGTTGGCCGGGCAGCTGGACCGCGATGCCACGGGAGCCGCCGATCAGGCGAAGGTGCGCGCACTCGCGACGGCGGTCAGAAACCTGTCGGGCGCGCGCCCGTAACATCCGAGCGGGGAGGACGGATTCTCATGAACAGACTACGGGCCCTCGCGGCATGCCTGGCCATCACCGCCGGCAGCGGTGCGGTGCGCGCCGCGGCGCAAACCGTGCCCGACACCGGCCGCTTCCGCTACACCGCCGCGGACGTGGCCTTCATGTCGGGGATGATCCATCACCATGCCCAGGCGGTGCTCATGGCCGGCTGGGCGGCCTCGCACGGCGCGAGTCCCACCGTGCGCACGCTGTGCGACCGCATCGTCGTGGCGCAGCGCGACGAGATCGCCCTGATGCAGGGCTGGCTGCGCGACCGGCACGAGCCCGTCCCCGAGGGGGACGCCTCGCACGACATGATGCCGGGAATGGACCACCACCTGATGCCCGGCATGCTGACCGCGGCGGAGCTGGCGCAGCTCGACAGCGCGCGCGGGCCGGAATTCGACCGGTTGTTCCTGACGTTCATGATCCGGCACCACCAGGGCGCCATCACGATGGTCAATGAGCTCCAGAATTCGAAGGGAGCGGGCGAAGAGGAAACGGTGTTCCGCTTCTCCTCCGACGTGTTCGCCGACCAGACCACCGAGATCGCCCGCATGCAACGGATGCTGGCCGCCCTGCTGTTCGACGTGCCGAGCGGCCGATGACGACCCACCCACACGAGGAACGCGATATGGCATGCACACCAACCGTCCGCCGTCTGCTCCACTTCGTCTCGATCGCCGCCGGGCTGGGATCGCTGGCGGCTTGCGCCTCCACCTCCTCCTCGGCGGGCAGCCAGCGCGTCTCGACCGTGGCGCCCGCTCCCGCCCGGGATCCACGCGTCGGTCTCCGCGCCGGCCTCATGGATGCGGCCGAAGCGTCCTGGAACCTTGGGGTAGTCTCGAAGACCCCGCCGCCGGAGGCGTTCAAGGGATCCACCAACTCCGACCTCGCCTTCAGCGGGAACTACGTCATTCAGGGCAACTACAACGGCTATCAGGTCTGGGATATCACCAACCCGGCCGCCCCGGTGCTGAAGATCGGGTATGTCTGCCCCGCCTCGCAGAGCGACGTCTCCATCTACAAGAACCTGCTGTTCGTCTCGGGCGAGGGCCCGGGCGGTCGGCTCGACTGCGGCACGCAGGGCGTGCGCGACACGGTGAGCGCCGAGCGGCTGCGCGGCATCCGCATCTTCGACGTCACCGACATCGCCAATCCGAAGTACGTCGCGAACGTGCAGACCTGCCGCGGATCTCACACCCACACCGTGGTCGAAGACCCCAAGGACAAGGACAACGTCTACATCTACGTGTCCGGGTCGGCCGGCGTCCGTTCGCCCAGCGAGCTCGCCGGGTGCTCGAGACTGGCGCCCGATCAGGACCCGAACTCGGCGCTGTTCCGCATCGAGGTCATCAAGGTTCCTCTCGCCCACCCCGAGCAGGCGGCCATCGTGACCTCGCCGCGGATCTTTCAGGACCTCACCGCGCCGCCGACGCACGGCGAGGCTCCCGAGGACATCGCCGCGGCGAAACGGGCGGCCGACTCGGCGCGCGCCGCGGGGGGATTCACGGCAGTGCTGTTCGGCGCCGAACGGCCCCTGCCGACGGGCTTCATCAAGGCACAGCTCGACAGTATCGTGAAGGCCCGCGGCGACAGCGGCCCCCCGACGGGCGCAGACAGCGCCGCGCTGCGCGGGGCGATCCAGGGAATCGTGGACAAGCTGGTCGGAGTGGCGCCCGGACCGGGGCCGCGTCCCGGCCCCAACCAGTGCCACGACATCACGGTCTATCCGGCGATCGGCCTGGCGGGCGGCGCGTGCGGCGGCTACGGCCTGCTGCTCGACATCAGCGACGTGGCGAACCCGCGGCGCATCGGTGCAGTGGCCGACTCGAACTTCTCCTACTGGCATTCGGCGACGTTCAACAACGACGGCACGAAGCTGCTCTTCTCCGACGAGTGGGGCGGCGGTGGGCAGCCCAAGTGCCGCGCCACCGACCGGCACGAGTGGGGCGCGGACGCGCTCTTCACGATCGAGAACCGGGCCATGAAGTTCCAGAGCTACTACAAGATGCTCGCCCCGCAGACGCCCCTCGAGAACTGCGTGGCGCACAACGGCTCGCTGATCCCGATCCCAGGCCGGGATGTGATGGTGCAGGCCTGGTATCAGGGCGGGATCTCGGTATTCGACTGGACGGACCCCGCGCACCCCAGGGAGATCGCGTTCTTCGATCGGGGTCCCGTGGATTCGACCAAGCCCGCCGGCGGCGGCTCGTGGTCGGCCTACTGGTACAACGGGCACATCTACAGCTCCGAGATCGCCCGTGGGCTCGACGTCTTCGAGCTGCGGCCCAGCGCGTTCCTGTCGCAGAACGAGATCGACGCCGCCAAGTCGGTCCACTTCGACTACTTCAATACGCAGGGCCAGCAGCAGATCGTGTGGCCGGCGAGCTTCGTGGTGGCACGCGCCTACCTGGACCAGCTCGCGCGCAACAACGGCCTCGCCGCCGACAAGGTGGCCGCGGCACGTACCGGGTTGGCCCGCGCCGAGCAGATCACGGGACAGGCGCGCCGGGATGCGCTGACGCAGCTCGCCACGGGGCTGGACGGCGACGCGGCGACAGCCGCGGATCAGGCGAAGGTCAAGACGCTCGCCGCAGCGCTGCGCGGCCTGGCGAACGCCGCCGGGACCTGACCCACCCGTCCGGCACTGAAGACGAGACGGGCAGAGCGCGCAGTCCGGCGCCCTGCCCGTCATGTCGTATGGAGGATCGGACTACGGCGTGACGCGCACCATGACCACGCCGTGCGCCGGTACCGTCGCGCTGAACCGGTCCGTGAAGGTGCCCAGGTCTGCGTGGGACCACAGGTCCCGCACGCGCGCCGGGCCGCGGATGCGCAGCCGCCACCACGACGCCGAGATCACCGTCTGCAACGCCGAGCGGTTGAGCAGCACGACGGCCCGCGACCCATCCTTGAGCGGTTTCATCCAGACCTGCAGCTCCGGGGTCCGCTCGCTCACCAGCGTGCCCTGCACGCCGAGCGAATCCTGGTCCACGGCGATGACCTCCTGGTTCGTCAGCATGTCCCGCGTCGCCGCGGACATCGTCCGGACGTCGTTGCCCGCGATCAGCGGAGCGGCCAGGATCGCCCAGAGGCTCAGGTGGGCGCGGTATTCGTCGTCGGTCATCCCGCCGTTACCGACCTCGAGCATGTCCGGGTCGTTCCAGGCCCCCGGACGTGCGGCCGAGGCATGCTGGGAGGTGATGTCGAGGTTGGAGAGCATGCTGGCCCACGTGTCTTCGATGTCGCCCGTCGTGCGCCAGAGGTTCCCGGTGGCCGCGCCCCAGTCCCAGGGACTAAAGGAACCCCACTCACAGATACTGAACACGATGGGGCGTCCCGTTGTCGCGAGCGCATCGCGGAACTTCGCGTACTGGGTCGGCGCGTCGAGCCCTTCCGCGTAACACCAGTCCTCCTTCACGTAGTCCACGCCCCACTCGGCGAAGGTGCGGGCGTCGATCTCCTCGGAGCCGTAGGAGCCTGGGCGGCCCTGGCACGTCCGGCGTCCGGCATCGGTATAGATCCCGAACTTGAGTCCGCGCGAGTGGACGTAGTCGGCGAGCGGCTTGATCCCGCCGGGAAAGCGCCCCGAGTCGGCGACGAGCCGGCCGCGCGCGTCGCGCGCCACCTGCCAGCAGTCGTCGATGACGACGTACTGATAGCCCGCGTCGCGCATCCCGCTCGCAACCATGGCGTCGGCGGTCTCCCGGATGAGCCGGGCGCTCACGTCGCAGCCGAAGTGGTTCCAGCTGTTCCAGCCCATCGGGGGGATGCGGGCCAGGCCGTTGTCGAGCACGGGCGGGACCCGCGCGAGGCCCGCAGTGACCAGCGAGGTGGAGAGGACGAGCGCGACGGCGCGCATGGACGGCTCGCGAGCGTTGGGGACACGGCAACCTACTCCCAGGGAGGCCGCGTCGCGAGGTCGCGTGTTCTTGACACCAGCGGCGATGATTCGATGACGTGACCCTTCCCCGGGAAGGTTCGCCAGATTCCCACGACTCCATCGGCCCCCTCACGAAGCGCAGGTCGTGGAAGTGCTACAGGCCCTGACGAGACAGGACTCCGCAAGCGACGAGTCTATTCCCGCGGGAATACCCGCAGCATACGAGGGGTCTCCGGCATCGAACGATAGATGCTGTCCACTTTCGTCGGAGGATAGACTCGTATGTCATTCATTCAACTCTTCCCTCTCCTGCTCGCACTCGTGCTGGGAGGGACCCCCACCGACCGCCGCCCGCCGGGTGACGCCCCCGCGGTGAGCGTCAAGCTGTCCGAATGGCAGGTGGAGCTGTCGGAGACCACCGTCGCCGCGGGGACGGTGACGTTTACCGTCTCGAATGCCGGAAGCATCCCCCACGCGTTCGAGATCGAGGGTCCGGGAATCGAGAAGGAAACCGCCATCATCCAGCCAGGCGCGAGCGCCACGCTGACACTGGCGCTGAAGCCCGGGACCTACGAGGTGTACTGCCCCGTCGGTCGTGATTCCCACAAGAAGCTCGGGATGGAAGCGCACCTCAAGGTCACGGGAGGCGGCGGCACCGGGGCGACGGGGTACGGCGCAGGCGACGAGAGCGGGAGCGGCATGTCGGGAATGAGCGAACCGCAGGCGATGGGGCACGACCTGAAGGGAATTCGGGTGACCGGCGGAGGGCCCGTCGTTCAGATTCTCCCCGGGCCCTTTGCCTTCCCCGACAGCGCGGCGCCGATTCTCGCGTCGTTCGGCGACGAGCGCGAAGGTCTCGAGTCCCAGATCCAGAATGGCCCGTATTCGAACAGCGTCGCGCGCAGCTCGGGGACGTTCACGTTCACCGCGTGGGACAAGGGCGCCGTGCGGGACTCGGTGGACGGGACCGCGGAGTTCACCACCCGGGACGGCGCGCGCTGGAAGCTCGTCCTGGACCGCGTGCAGACGAAGGACGTCCCGCATCACCCCCGCTTCGGCGGCGTGATTCTGGGTCTGTACTACCACGGCAACACCGGCGTGCACACGCCGCTCGTGCCCACGATCAACAGCGCCGTCGCGCTGTGGGCGGTGGGGCACCTGTACCGCAACGGCCAGCGCGTGAGCGACAACGCGCAAACGCACGTCATGCTGCTGTCGCGCACACGCCGGGCGGGCGACTTCGCACTCGACTGCTGGGATTGCTCCAGGAACCGGATCGAGGAGCTGCAGCTCCAGATCCTGCCCGGCCCGGGCGAGGCCAAGTTCGACGCGCCCGGTGGGTTCCTGTTTCTCAACTGGGAAAAGTCGGGGTCCCGCCAGCTGGGAGGCTGAACGGAGTCGAACATCGAGAGTCCCGCATCCTCACACGACGAGGATCCGGGACTCTCCAATACCCGCCCGATCGCGGGGTCCTACCGGTTCGCGTTCGCGAAGTCCACGAAAGTGCCGCTTCCTCCCGCGGAGAGGGTGAACGTGTATCCCTTCCCGGTCGGACAGGGCGTTCCTGCCGTCGGATAGGTCTGGGTCCACCCGCTCTTCACGACCTCGCAGATCGTATACGTGCCCGCCGGCAGCCCCGAGAGCGCGTAGCTCCCGTCCGCGTTACTGACTGCGGAGGCGTTCGCCGCGCCGATGACCTCGACGACCCACCCGCCGAGCCCCGGCCAGCCGCTGACGTCGTTGTAGACCGTCCCGCTGATCGACACCGACCCCGGCGGGGGCGGTGGAGGAGGCGGCGGCTGCTGCGGCAGCGGTGCCGCGGGGGAGCACCCCGTGCGATCCCGACCTTTCGGATCGGTCGGGCGCTCGCGCGACCACGACGTCGGTGATCGGTTGGCGTCGGCGACCTCGCATTTTCCGGCGTTCTGTATGGACCCGGCCTGGTCCTGCGCGACGCTCGCGAGGAACGGCGTCGTGACCAGGGCGAACAAAACCATCTGCACACGCATCGTGCTCTCCTGTTAGGTACGCGATCAGGCGCGGGAGAGAATCGCACAACGGCGAGTGGGGAGCCGTGTCGCGCATCACGCGGCGGAGGAACATCCGATGCGTCCGGTACTTGCGAATGGCCACGCGGCGATGGATTCGCGGCGCCGGTATGCGACCTGCGGGCCTGTGATGCGACTCACGCGGCGCGCCGACGTGCCAAACGTTACCTGCCGCGGAGAACGGTACTCTCGAAATCCGCCGGTCCCGGCTTCCCCGTCCGCAGCCCCGCCTTGCGCTGCCGGGCCCGCGGGCGGAGCTTAGGCCCGCCCGTGCACGACACGACCGTCAGTCGCGCCACTCTGACCCGCCAGCTCGGCCTCGCCTCGGTCACGGCCCTCGTGATCGGCGAGGTGATCGGCGTCGGGATCTTCCTCACCCCCGCGAGCATGGCCCGGTCGCTGGGCTCTCCGTTCTGGCTGCTCGTGGTCTGGCTCCTCATGGGCGTCATGGCGTTCACCGGAGCGCTGTGTTACGGCGAGCTGGCAGCCCGGTTTCCCGAAGCCGGCGGCGGATACGTGTACCTGCGCCGCGCCTACGGGCCCGCCGTGGCCTTCCTGTACGGGTGGAAATGCCTGCTCGTCATGGATCCGGGGATCACGGCGGCGCTGGCGGTGGGACTCGCGAGCTACGTGGGGTACGTGGTGCACCTCTCCGGGCCGGGGATCAAGGTCGTGGCGATCGGAGCCATTCTCGCCCTCGCGGCCGTGAGCATCGCCGGCGTCCGGTTCAGCGCCGGCCTGATGCGGTGGCTCACCGCCTTCAAGCTCGGCGCCCTGGGTCTCATCGTCGTCCTGGCGATCGGCCGGGGGCTGGGGGATTGGTCGAACTTCGTGCCGTTCGTGACCCAGCGCCCCGGATCGGATCCGTTGCCCGGCGCGCTCGCCCCCGGCCTGGTGGGGGCGTTCTTCGCATTCGGCGGATGGTGGGAGATCACCAAGCTCACCGGCGAAGCCCGTGACCCCGCGCGCACGCTGCCGCGGGCCCTGGCCATCGGCGTGGCGGTCGTCACGGCGGTCTACGTGCTCACGAGCGCGGTGTTTCTCTACCTGATCCCGCTCGAGCGCGTGACCTCCGGCGAGACGTTCGCCGCCCAGGCCGGCGAGGCCCTGTTCGGGCGCGCGGGCGGCCAGGTGTTCGCCGGCATCGTCATCGTCGCCGTGGCCGGGAGCCTCCTCGCCCTGCTGATGGCCCTGCCGCGCGTGTATTACGCGATGGCGCGGGACGGCGTGTTCTTCGAGGCGGTGGCCGCGGTCCACCCGAGGCTCGCCACCCCGGCACGGGCCATCGCGTTGCAGGCCGGCCTGGCGTCGCTGCTGGTCCTGCTGGGCACGTTCAATCAGATCCTGTCGTATTTCATCTTCGTCACGGTGCTGTTCGTGGCGCTCACCGTGGCCGCGCTCTTCGTGTTGCGCCGCCGGACGAGCGCGCACCCGGCGTCTGGGACGCCGGGCTACCCCGTGACGCCCGTGATCTTTCTCGTCCTCGTTGCCGTGTTGTTGCTACTGCTCGTGGGTCACGATCCGGCGCAGGCGCTCCTCGGCGTCGCGATCGTCGCACTCGGGTTGCCCGTATATGTGTTGGCGTTTCGCCGGCGGTTCTCCCCTCCACTGGACGACACGACATGACGTGGATTCGTACCATCCCGGCGCAGGAAGCGGACGACAAGCTGCGGGCGGCCCTGAAAGCCCAGGAGGCGCTGTACCCCGAGGAATACGCGACCCCGGTGCAGCCGACCGCAGACGGGACCTCCGGCATCGTCGCCTCCCACAGCCTCATCCCGGATGCGTTGTACCACGCGTTCGCGACCTTCGGCGTGCTCATGTCGCCCGAGTTGCCGCTCTCGCGGCGGCAGCACGAGATGATCACGACGATGGTGTCCGTCACCAACCGGTGCCGCTACTGAATCACCTCTCACGCAGAGTTTCTGCGTCGGGTCACGCTGGATCCTGCCCTGGTGGCGGCGCTGGAGCAGGACTACACCACCGCCCCCATCACGGCGGCGGACCGGGTCATGCTCGACTACGTGGTGCAGCTGACGCAGGACGCTACGCGCATCGAGCCCGCCCATCACGATCGCCTCCGCGCCGCGGGATTCGACGACCGGGCCATCCTGCAGATCACCCTGATCGCCGCCTGGTTCAACTACATCAACCGGGTCGCCGACGCGTTGGGCGTGGGCCGTGACGCTCCCTAGACGCGGGGCGTCGTACGCCGCTTGACAGGCGTCCGGATGACCAATAGATTACCATATGGTTATTGAACTGACCAGTTATCTAGGGGAGACCGACCATGGTCATGAGGGCCTCCGCTCCCGATCGCCTCGACGCGACCTTCGCGGCCCTCGCCGATCCGACGCGCCGCGCGATCCTGGCGCGCCTGGCGCAGGGCGAGGCCTCGGTGATCGAGCTGGCCGAGCCGTTCGACATGAGCCAGCCAGCGATCTCCAAGCACCTCAAGGTGCTGGAGCGCGCCGGCCTGATCTCGCAGGGACGCGACGCGCAGCGGCGCCCACGGCGGCTCGAGGCCGCGCCGCTCGCGGAGGCGACCGCCTGGCTCGAACGCTATCGCCGCTTCTGGGAAGGCCGGTTCCGTCAGCTCGACGCGCTGCTCGACGTGCTGCAGGACAAGCGGCCCCCCCGCAAATCCACCAAGGCATGAGGGAGATCGACCGATGACACACGCCGGGATGCTGAAGGTCACTGCGATCGGGGAGCAAGAGATCGCGATTACGCGTGACTTCGCCGCGCCGCGCCGCCTGGTATTCGATGCGTACACCAAGCCCGAGCTCGTCCGCCGCTGGCTGTCCGGGCTTGAAGGCTGGTCGATGCCGGTGTGCGAGATCGACCTGCGGGTCGGCGGCGCCTACCGCTACGTATGGCGGCACCTCCAGAACGGCGCCGAGATGGGCATGGGCGGCGTCTATCGCGAGATCGCGGCGCCGGAGCGCCTCGTCGCCACGGAGAAATTCGACGAGTCCTGGTACCCCGGCGAAGCGCTGCTCACCCTGGAGCTCGTGGAGCGGGCGGGGCGGACGTTCCTCACGCAGACGATGCGGTACGAGTCGCGCGAGGCGCGCGAGGCCGTGCTCAAGTCGCCCATGGAGGAGGGCCTGGTCGGCAGCTTCGATCGGCTGGAAGCGCTGTTGGCGTCGGGCCTGGGGAGCGAGGCATGAGCGCCCCGGGCTCGCCGTCGCGTGGGCGGTGGCGCAGTGTGACCGCGGTGCTGGCAGGCTTCTTCGCGGTCGTCGTTCTCTCGCTCGGCACCGACCAGATGTTGCACGTGTTCCAGATCTATCCGCCCTGGGGCCAGCCGATGTACGACCCCGGCCTGAATCTGCTGGCGCTGGCCTACCGCTGCGTCTATGCGGCCGTCGGCGGGTATCTCACGGCCCGGCTTGCGCCGCGCGCGGCGATCGGACACGTGCTGGTGCTCGGCGTGATCGGTTTCGTCCTGGGCGCGGCCGGCGCGGTCACGGCCATTCCCCAGAATCTCGGGCCGATCTGGTACCCGATTGCGCTGGCCCTCACCGCCCTGCCCTGCGTCTGGCTGGGCGGTGTGCTGCTGCGCCGTCACCATGCGGGGGCAGCGGTTTCACTTCAAACAGACTGAGGAGAG
>DATICZ010000008.1:0-13443 GCA_035456525.1 Gemmatimonadales bacterium | reverse complement strand
AGATGATCGCCGAGCGGGTCGCGGGGCGGGCGCCGACGATGTTCGCGTGCGCGGTCACGACGGTAACATACGCCTGGGATAGAAGAAGGGGCGGGATCGCTCCCGCCCCTCACTCCGGTTCGGACCTACCGCGGCATCGCGGTCAATTGTGCCGACCGCTCATACTCCGCCGGAAGGCGATGTACTCGTCCCAGATGTCCTTGACGGTCTGGCGGCGCGTGCCGCCGTTCGCGGTCACCATGTCCGGTGCACTCGGCCCCCCGAACGTGTAGACCGCCCGCTGCAGCACATCCATCTCCTTGGCCGGCACGGGCATCTGCCGTGGCGTGCCCGACTGCACGACCGAGGGCCCCAGGCTGCCGACGACGAACCCGTCGATCCGGCGCCGGTTGAAGAACGGCGTCGGGCCCTGCCCCATGAACTCGATCTCCTGCTCGTAGTGCAGCGCGTCGAGGAGCGCGGTATCGGCTTCGCCGCCGGTCAGCGCCGTCAGCCCGCCCCGACCCACCCGGCTGTTGTTGATCTTCGTCGCCGCGAGCGCCTTGTCGCCGCCGCTGCGGATCAGCCCTTCGGCCCACAGCAGGTCGTTCATCTGCGTGGTATAGAACGGGTCCTGACCGGTGGCGTCGAAGCCCGGCAGGTTCTCGCCGCGGTAGGCCAGATACTGGTAGCGGACGTGCTGCAGGTTGCTCTGGTGATACTGGCCGCGGGCGGGCGGGAAGATCGCCACGCCCGAGCACGCGAAGTCCGTGCCCGCGTTGGCCGTCGCGGCCACCGTCGCGTAGCCGTTGAAGTCGTCCGTCGGCCCGTAGGAGCCGTCGCCCACCCGCTTGTCGGCCGAGACGGTCGGGCACGGATTGCCGTTCGGTTCCGGCCACGGACTCACGTGATTGGTGGTGATCATGGAAGCCACCCGCGTGTCCACGCGCATGGTGCCGATCGAGTTGCCCCACGTCTTCACGCAGTCCAGGTCGCCGCACTCGCGGCCCGTGATATCGACGAAGAACTCCCAGTTGAACGGCGTCCCGGAGCTGACCCCTTGCGAGGCGTACGTCGCCACCGCGGCCCAGTCAGCCGCGAGGTTCTCCGCGCCGTTGCGCGGCCACATGGCGACCAGCTCGGCCTGCATCGTCCGGATGACCTGGCGGATCTGCGTGTTGGTGTAGGCTTGTCCGGCGCCGACGCCCATCCATTCGGCGTCCGTCGACCACGTGCCGGTTCCGGCGAGCGTCCACGCCTCCTCGAGCTTCTGGAGGGCGGCGTCGCGTACTTCGGTCCGCGTGTTGAACGGAATGCTGGAGATGTTGGTCAGGTCGGTGTTCTCGTCCACCACGAAGCCCTGGTCGTAGATCATCGCGACGCCGGCGAGCGCCATCCCCTGCAACATCTTGGCGACCGTCTCGTTGCGCACCGTCAGGGTATTGTCGGTGGTGCAGTCGTCGTCGAAGCACACGCCGTTCGCGATTCCGGAGAGCACCGCGTTGGCCGACACCAGCACGGTGTAGTAGCCGTACCACTGACTTTCGACCGACGGGCCACCCGCGGCCTCGGGCGCCGTCGCGCTGTTGGTCCAGCCGCAGCGGGACGGGCAATCGGAGCCGACGGAGGAATAAAAGCGGATGGCCGCGTTGTTCCACGACGCCGAGTAGTTGTCGGCCATCGCGGTCATCGGCAGCGCGCCGTAGTAATCGCCGCGCGTCCCGACCCAGGTCCGGAAGGCGCCGCTCATCAGCTTGGCGAGGCCGGCCGGGTCGGCGAAGGCCCGGTTCTTGTCGGGCGCGTTCGGGTTTTGCACGTTCAGGTCGCAACCACCGGTCCACACCAGGGCCGCCGCCAGTGCGGCGGCGAGCATGGGCGACCGGAGCATGTGCAGCTGGCGATAGGATCTCATGTTGGCCGCCCCCTCAGAACGAGATCTCGACCGAGGTCGAGAAGGTCCGGAACTGTGGATACTGGAACCAGTCCATTCTGACCTGGAACGGATCTCCGAACAGGCCCGAGATTTCCGGATCGAGTCCGGAGTAGTTCGAGATCGTGAACAGGTTGCGGGCGAGGAACCCGACGCGTATTTCGTGGAACCCGCTCAGCCAGCCGACCCGACGGAGCTGGTCGGACGAGAACGTGTAGCTCACCGACAGCTCCTTGAGCTTGGCGTAGGTCCCGCTCTCCACGAAGAAGTCGTTCGGATCGAGCCCGTTGTAGAAGCCCACGCCGTAATACGGCAGCGCCTTCTGCGGACACGACGGCATCGGATCCGATACGACGCCGCACGTCGCGTCGTTCGCCGGCTTGGCCGCCTGGTCCTGTACCCGATCGCGGGTCGCCTGGAACGCCCACTGGCGGGTCCCGTTATAGACGTCGCTGCCGACCGACATGTCGAGCAGGCCGTTCACCACAAAGCGGTGGTAGCTGAACCGGAGCCCGAAGCTGAGGTTGAAATCGGGATTGGCGTTCCCGATCTGCGTGATCTGCGAGGTCTCCAGGCACGTTCCCGAGGGGTCGGCCCGCTTGCAGAAGGTGTACTTGATGGCGCGTTCGTTCACCGTGCCGTAGGTACTCCGCCGCACGACGTACCCGTCCTCGTTGATCATGACGCTGTCGCGGCTCCACGCCTGGCCGGGCCCCGACAGGGCCGCCTTGGCCGGATCGGCGTAGAGGTCGTCGATATTGCGTATCCATTTGTTGCCGTACATCGCGCCCAGGTCCGAGCCTTTGCCCAGGAAGAACGCGGTGGGCATCTGCTGGAAGCCGTACAGCCGCTCCGGCAGGTTCCATTCCGTGATGAGCTGGCGCGTCCGGTCTCCCACGATGTTCAGGGTCAGGGAGGTGCTGGGCGTGTTGAGCAGCCGGGCCACGAACGTCAACTCGTGCGTGGTCGCCCGCAGCGAACCGGTATTCTGCCATTGCCCCTGCTGGAAGCCGGCCACCGCCGGCAGATCGACCAGGAGCAGCTGGTCCCTGGTGTTCTTGCGCGAGAAGCTGTACTCGGCGCTGAATCGGCCGCCGGCGAAGTCGAGATTCGTCCCCACTTCCAGCTCCGCCGAGAGGGCCGGCTTGAGGAGGGGATTGCCCAGAATCAGCGGCGTGAAGCCGCTGGCGTTCACGCTGAGGATCTCGTACTGATCGTCGTAGTTGGGGCGCAGACCCGCCGTCCCGTACGACCCGCGCAGCCGCCACTCGTCGACCCCCGGAACCCGCATGTCCTCGGTGACCCGCCATGCCCCGGAGACCCGGTAGTAGGTGGCCCAGCGGCTCTCGGGTCCGAACAGCGAGGACCCGTCGCGCCGCACCAGGCCGTCCAGGATGTAGCGATCCTTGATGTCGAACTGGGTGCTGGCCAGGTAGTTGACCGTCCGAATCTTCTCATCGCGCGACGCGGCGGTCAGGTTGCTCTGGTCCGCGCCGGCGAACTCCGGCACGCGGTCCACGACCAGCGCGTTGGCCGTGGTCCGCAGCAGCCGGTTGCGCTGCGACTCGAGGCTCGTCGCCACCTTGGTCGTGTTCGTGATGTTGCCGAAGCGGCGCACGCTGGTCAGCGTGAGTCCGGTATTGTATTGCCAGTCGTTGTCCGACTGCTGGACGAGCGATCCCTGTGTCTTCGTGCCCGAGGAGGTCCGGAACCCGAACGGGGTTTCGTCGGAGAATTCCTGCGCTTCCTGGTCGTAGGCGAAGCTGCCTTCCGCCGACAGCCAGTCGAGCATCCGCCACCGCACCCGGCCCGAGCCGGTGAACCGGTTCCGGTCCTGATTGATCTTGCGGTTGGCCAGCTCGTAGAGCGGGTTGAAGTCGTTGGCGACGTCGCCGCTCAGCGGCACCACCGGGCAGTACGGCGTTCCGACCGCACCACCCACCGTTCCCGCCGGACAGGGCGCCGTGATGTCGACGTCCGGTTGCAGGAACATGGGGCCGAAGAACGGCCCCGTCTGACCTTCCGCTGCCCGGCCGTTGGTGGAGGTGCCGTAGAACGCGCTGAACGAGGCGTCCACATTGGAGCGCATCTGCTGATCGAGGTTGAGCCGGAAGTTCTGCCGTGTGTAC
Source organism: Gemmatimonadales bacterium (assembly GCA_035456525.1). GTDB lineage: Bacteria > Gemmatimonadota > Gemmatimonadetes > Gemmatimonadales > GWC2-71-9 > DASTHG01. The sequence continues at coordinate 9,405 of DATICZ010000008.1, read as the reverse complement.
CCGCCCAGCCCGAAGATCACGCCTTCGTTTCTGAAGTTGTTGATCGAGGCGTTGAAGTTGGTGTTGCCGCGCCGCTGCCCGACCGAGACGTACCCGGACCAGAACCGGCCCTGGTCGAGAATGTCGGTCCAGAAGTCGTTGTACGTGCCGAACGGATTGTTCGCGATCTGGTCCGACTTGATGACCCGGCCGCCCGACGCGTTGAGGCAGTAGCCGCCCACGGGGTCGACGCTCCACGTCGGGTCCTGGCCCACGCAGAATCCGGGGGATTGTTCGATCTCCCAGGGGTGCGAATGCGAGAACTCCAGCCGCCGCGGCATGCTGTTGACCCCGCCCTCGAGGCGGGACGTGACCCGCAGCGTGCCGTCAGGGAGGGAGGCCCCGCGCTTCGTGAAGACCTGCACCACGCCGTTGGCCGCGTTGGAGCCGTACAGCGACGACGCCGCCGCGCCCTTGATCACCTCCACTCGCTCCACATCCTCGGCCGATGCGTCCGCAAGCCCGAAGGGCGTGATCACGCCGTCCACGATGATCAGCGGATCCTGCCGGCCTCCGATGCTCGTCGCCCCGCGCAGCCGGATCGCCACTTCGCCTCCCGGCTGGGCCGACGTCGGCACCAGGCGCACCGCCGCCACCTTCCCCTGCAGGGCGACGAGCGCGCTCGAGCCCGGCACTTCCTGCAGCTGGCTGTCGCTGACGCTGCCCACTGCGAACGCCAGTTTCTTGCGGGCGGTAGCTTCACCGACTCCCGTCACGACCACTTCGTCGAGCCGGAGCGGATCGGACGCCAGCTGGAAGTTCTGTTCCTGCGAGCCGGGGCTGAGGGTCACCGTGCGGCTGACGGGCTTGCGTCCGATGTAGCGCGCCGTCAGCACGACCTCCTGCCCGCGCGCGGCATCGGCGCCGATCGTGATGGTGTAGGTCCCGTTCGCCGCTGTGACGGCGCCCAGGTTGGTGTTGCCCACCACCACGCTGGCGCCGCCGAGCGGATCGCCCTGCTCCGTCGTGACGCGGCCCGTGATGACCACGCCCTGCTGCGCCGCGAGCGGACCGGTGATGAGCAACGCGAGTGCGGCAGCGAGACTGCCGCCTAGCAGCGATGCTGACCGTGGAGCACGCATCATTTGCCCCCTTGGCGAAAACAGTGAGAACGGGAAAAGCCCTGCGGGCCGCGGACGACGCCCGGCAAGGAGAGAAACGCGGTAGGAGTTGTACTCAAACGACCCCCTTGGCTCCACCCGGACGGCGGGCGCGATGGTTCCTTGGGAAATCGGACGGCCTTACTTTTTACTTCACGCTGCCTATACCCTTACTTCATACTTCGCGATACTTCGCGGCCTCGATATTACACCCTATTGGAACGGCCGCTAGGGCCCTATAGTACCGTCTGTATGAAGACTCGCAATAGGGCGCCCGTGCTCGCGGCCGCCCTGCTGGCCGGGGCCCTCCCGCCTCGGACTGGAGCCGCTCAGGCAGCGCTCCGGGGCCGCGTCATCGACAGCGAGCTCGGACAGGCCGTGGTGGGCGCCCAGGTCCGGATCAAGCCGGGCCCACCCGCCTTCACGACCGACAGCCTCGGACGGTTCGAGGCGCGTGACCTCCCCGCGGGCGTCGCCGAAGTCACGATCGAAGCCCTGGGATACGAGGCCGCCGTCTTCACGATCCGCCTCACCGCCGCGGATACGGTCGACGGGGTGTTTCCGCTCGACTTCACGGGATACCGGCTGGCGGAAATCCTCGTCGAGGCTCGCGCCGAGCAGCTGGCGCCGCGCTACCTGGACTTCGAGCGGCGGCGCCACGCGGGTCTGGGTGCGTACCTTCGGTGGGAGGAAATCTCGAAGAAAGGGTTCGCGTCCGTCGGCGATGCGCTCCGCGTCGTGCGGGGCGTCCGCATGCAATGCAGCCAGGAGACCTTCGAGTGCTTCGCGTTCATGGCCCGCACCCCCCAATGCCAGCCGACCTGGTGGATCGACGGCGTGCAGGTGCATTCGTTCCACGAGAACACGCCGATCCGCGACGTCTATGGCATCGAGGTGTATCGCGGGCCGGGAGAGGTGCCGGCCGAGTTCACCGGATCGAACGCCGCCTGCGGGGTCATCGTGATCTGGACCAAGTCCCGGCCCTACCGCTGACATGAGCCACGCACGCTGGCTGCTTCTCCTGGCGCTCCTGCCGCTGGGCGCGCGGCGGCAGACCGATCCCCTCGCCGAGCGCAGCAAGGGACGCCCCGGCGCGCCGGTGACGGTCTACGAGATGGCGGACTTCCAGTGTCCCGCGTGCCGGCAGTTCGCGCTCACCACGTTCCCGGCGATCGAGCGCGACTTCATCCAGACGGGGAAGGTGCGCTGGGTGTTCGTGAACTTCCCGCTCAGCTCGATCCACAGGCACGCGGTCATCGCCGCGCAGGTCGCGATGTGCGCGGCGCGCCAGCGGCGCTTCTGGCCGGTCCACGACGCGCTGTACGCGCATCAGAACGATTGGGCGTCGCTCGACCAGCCGCTCCCGCGGCTCATCGCGCTCGCCGACTCGGCCGGCGTGCGGCACGATTCCCTCCTGACCTGCCTCAACTCCCGCGCCACCGTCGACGCCATCACCCAGGACGCGCAGGGATCGGTCCGCGCCGGCGCCAACGCCACGCCGAGCTTCTACATCGAGGGCGGGCTCGCCTCCGGGGCGATCCCCGCGCCGGAATTCTCGCGCATCCTCGACTCGATCTACCGCACGAAGGCGGGCGCCCCGCGCTGACGCCGGCCCCGTCGCCCCATCCAAACCGGAGCCCCTCGTGAAACCAGCGTTGTCCGCTCTCGCCGTCCTGCTCCTGGCCGGGTGCACCGACAAGCTTCCCTCCGGCCCGGCGGGGGTCCCCGGCCGGCTCGTGTTCTCCACCAACCGCAACTTCGGCCAGTGGGACCTCTATGTCATGAACCCGAACGGCTCGAGCGTGGGACAGATCGACTCGAGCCTCGCCAACGACCTGTGGGCGAACTGGTCCCCGGACGGCACCACCCTCGTGTTCCAGTCCGACCGTATCCCGCAGGCGGGCGACTCCGTCAACTACAACATTTTCGTGATCCGGACCGACCGGACGGGCCTGACAAAGCTGACCACGGACCTGGCGAACGACATCCAGCCGGCCTGGTCACCCAACGGCGCCAAGATCGCGTTCGCGACCGACCGCGACAGCGGGAACTTCGAGATCTACGTCATGGACGCGGCCGGCACGAACCCGGTGCGCCTGACCGCGAGCGCGGGGGAGGACGGGCAGCCCGCCTGGTCCCCCGATGGCAGCACGCTGGCCTTCGCGACCACCCGCGATTCGCCGGTGGACAGTATCCCGGAGATCTACGTGATGAACGCGGCCAATGGGTCGTCGCCCGTCAACCTGACCAACAACGCGGCGGTCGACTTCATGCCGGCCTGGTCGCCTGACGGCACGAAGATCGCCTTCGCGAGCGATCGCAGCGGCCAGCTCGAGATCTGGGTCATGAACGCCAATGGCACGAGTCCGCAGCAGCTGACCCACGGGTCGTCGCCGGCCGAGTTCCCGTCCTGGTCGCCCGACGGCGCCGAGATCGCCTACGACTCGGACGGCCACATCTGGATCATGTACGCCGACGGCAGCCAGCCCACGCGGGTCACGAACCGGCTCTCCGCCGACGTCATTCCGCGCTGGCGGCCCGTGCCCTGAACGAAACACGCCGTCGCCTCGGGGCTCGAGGCGACGGCGTTCGGACGAGAGCCGCGACCGCGCTTACGGCCGCCGGTCCACCAGGAAGACGGCGGTCGGCACCGTGAACGGCGCCGTCTGTGGCGCGGCGCTCCCGGCCACCGAGCGCGGCACGATCACCGCGCTGAGCACCGACCCGGCAATCCGCGCGCCGGCGACCGGGTCCGCCGTCGACGTTGCGGCCAGGCCCGCGGGGAGCTTCACGGCCGCGAGTACCGGCGTCTTCGTGCCCGCCGCGGTGATCACCACCCGCGAGGAATCGGCCGCGACCGCATCCGCCGGCAACGTCAGGTACGCGCTGGTCGCGGCGTAGGCCACATTGGCCAGGAGCGGCGTGTCGGGCAGCGTGTCGGCCGCGTGACGCGTCACGTTGACGTCGACGTTCCCCAGCCCGGCGCCGGCATTGACCACGCGCAGGCCGATCTGCGCCGCCCCCGGCGCCGCCGGATTGTCCGTCAACACCCAGACGGCGCGCGCCGGAGTCTGGCCGGTGCGGGCGAACCCCGCCTGGATGAGCGTGTAGTTCGTCGCCGCCGTGAGGTTCAGGGTGCTGTCCCACATGACCTGCGAGGCAATGTTCGGGTTCGTGCTGCTCAGGAACACCCGGATCTGCCGGTTGCCCGCTTCGATCCCGGTGTAGAACATGTTGCCGTCGCGGAAGTTCGCGTCGAAGAATCCGGCGTTCGACACGATGTCCACGACGCGGAAATCCAGCTGCATCGTGTCGGGGACGGCGTTGAGGAAATGGATCGCCGCCAGCGGCGGCAGGGGCTCGGTGAAGGTCTTTTCCTTCGAGCACCCGATACCCAGGATCACGACGCCGCTCAGGGCACAGAACCGAAGTGCAGTCATTGGCACGCTCGAATCGAAAAGGGTGAAGTGTCGCTCATTGGTTTTGCCCATCCCCCCCGCCGCCCCAGGGGAGGTTCGAGATTCCGGACCCGCCGATGCCCAGCAGGTCACGGCTCAGCACGAACGCCGCAACCGCCGCCGCCGCGCCGCCCGCCGCGAACACCGTGCGGCCGTGCGAAAACCGGCGCTCCATCGAGTTCGCCACGTAGGCCTTCTGGACGTAGACCGTTTCCCCCGCCCATTGGGCATGGCTGCCGCCGATGCCGAACACGTCGGAGACCGCCAGCACGTAGCCCGTGTCGGACGCGTCGACGATCGAGCCTTCGATCCGGGCGGTCCCCGGCCCGACTTGCGGGCCCAGACCGACGCGGCCGGCATCGCTCAGCACCAGGGCGACCTTGGTCCCCGACACTGGCGTAGGCGTCGCCAGCGGGGTGTAGCTGTAACACCCCGCCAGCGCGATCGGCAGCAGCGCTGCCACGACCCGTTTCATCAGTAGACGCCGCCCGAGAAGAGGCCGTAGTTACCCTTGGCAGATCCACCCGGCAGTCCGACGCCGCCCATGCCGTAGAACGCCTGCTGGCGGGTCAGCATCTCCTTGTTCGGCACCGGCCAGTGAATGGCCGTGCCTTCGGGCAGGTCTCCCCAGCCCCGTGCCGCGAAGTACCACCTGCCGTAGCCCGCGAACGCCGTCTCGAGGCGGTACTCCCACTTCAGCGCGTCCCACACGTTACCGCATTTGGTGCCCTTGAAGCTTTGGGCGATATCGGGCACGCGCGGCACGCATGCCGTGCCCCCCGGCACTTGCGTCACGGTGTCCGCCACGGTCAGCGGAATGGCGGGGAGTCCGCCGCGCAGTGTGTCCGCCCGCGTCTCGTTGATGAGGGGAATCGCCAGCGCGAACTGTCCCTGTCGCAAGTACCCCTCAGCCTGAAGCAGATGCTGCTCGGCCCGGGTCATGATCGGATAGGGACCGGTGCGGGTGGGAGACGCCGCGAAGAAGCCCCGAGTGCGCCACCAGTCATAGAACGACATCCCGAACGGGTCCTGCGGAGCGTCTTCTCCCGCCGGGCGGTTGCGCATGTAGGGCCGGCCGGGGTTGGTGCCGCCGGACACGTAGAACTGGCCGAATCCGGCGCGCGCATCGGCGTTTTGCGCCGTGCGGCTCGTCCCCTGCGGCAGGCGCAGGTCCGGCGTCGCGACCACGAACGGGGCGCGCGACGTGCGCGGCAATGCGAGCCAGGCGTCGTAGGAACCCGACGTGTCGGCCATGCCCATGATGAACTGGTGCATCTGACCCCAGCTGGCCGAGCCGGTGGCGAACGCCTGCGCCGGCCAGATCACGTCCCAGCCCGACGAGGGGTCCATGTTGATGATGAAGTCCGCCGTAATGCCGTTCTGCACGTCGGCGATCACCGCCGCCCAGTCGACCGCGGCACGGTCGGCCGGCGTCCGCGAGACATCGGCCCGGAAGCGTGCCTTGTAGGAGCGGATCAGCCGGACGAGGTTGGCGCCGGTGAGCGCGTTGCCGTTGATCCAGGTCGCAGGCAGCGCCGGCATGGTGGGGGTGGCGGCAATGATCGCGATCGCCGAATCGAGATCGCGCAGCGCAGCCGCCATGACATCCTGATAACCGGAGAGCGGAATGATGTCTTCCGGCCCATCGGTCTCCGACAGGATCGAAGCGGAGTCGTACGCCAGCGCCAGGTTGCCGAGCGCCACCCCACGTACGAACAAGCAGAACGCCCGGTCCCGCGCGTCCTGGGCTGGGGTGCCGCTGCTCAGGACGTTGAGCGCTGCCAGGGAGATGGACGCGATCCGGGCGGCGCGGTGCTCGACGGAGAAATCACGGGTATTGCCGTTGTCCCCCGTGCCGCCGGGCTGATTGTCGATGGTGCCGCGCGGCACGCTGCCGCGGGGGCCCATGGCGAAATTGGCGAGCCCCGACACGTTCTCGAACCCCATGACCTGGAGCTGCGTCTGGAGATCGTCGTTCGAGCCCGCCAGCGTGCCGTTGTGGGCCGTGGTGTAGCCCGACCCGAGGAACGCCTCGAGGTCGGCGAACGTCGCGAGTGCGCGGTCGCGGTCGGCGGCGTTGGTGTTCTGCTCGACCAGGGTGTCCTGGCACGCCGCGAACGAAAGCGCTACTACGCCGCACAGTGCAAGACGAAGGAGTCGCATCGGTTCCTCTCAGTCGAGTCGAGGGACGGCCCGGTCGCGGAGCAAAGCTGCGCTCCGCGACCGGACGATCCGGTTAGAAGCTCGTGCGCACCGCGATCGTGAAGCTGCGCAGATTCGGGAACGTGAAATCGTCCACAGCGTTGATCGCGCCGGAGTTCGTCTCCCCCTGGGCGAGGCCGACCTCGGGGTCGAACCCCCGGTAGCGGGTGAGCGTGTACAGGTTGCGCCCGATCAGGCTCACCGCCCAGTCACCGCGCCCCGCGATGGGGCCGATGCGATACGACAACGACACCTCCCGTAGCTTCGCGTAACTCGCGTCCTCGACCGTGTAGTTGTTGGGACCGAGCTGGTCGTAGTATCCGCCCAGGCCCGTGAAGCCGTCGGCCGAGTTGGCGCGCCAGAAGTAGCCGATCGGCTTGGCGGTCTCCACCGACTTCCCGTTCTGGTCCACGTCGTTCGACAGGAAATCGAGGTGGGCCCAGTGGAACCCCTCGTTGAACACCTGCTGTCCGATCGAAGCGTCCACCAGCGCGTACAGCGAGAAGCGCTTCCAGCTGATGTCCTGGGTCACGGCGAACTGGAAGTCGGGGAGGGCGTTGCCCAGCGGCACCAACGACGCCACGCCGTTCTCGCGGACGAGAATCGGCATGCCCCAGTTCTCGACGACGCCGAACGCCCCCTGCGCGTTCGACGTCTCCCACAGGTTCCGAGTGATGCCGTCCCTGTAGCTGTTGCCCGCGCCGACCCACACGATGAAGCCTTCGTCGTTGCGCTGGTAGGCGCTGGTCGGTCCGCCGCAGTCCTGGTTGTAGGGCGCCGGCAGCTCCGAGCAGCTCGTAATGAACCGGTGGCCGTACATCGTGCCGAACCGCTCCCCCTCCACCGCCCGGAACATCGTCGTGTTGCCCTGGTTGCCGCCGCCGAAGAAATACGGCGGCACGCCCAGCTCCGTGATCACCGAGCGGTTGCGGCTGTAGATGAAGCGCATCGACCACGAGGCGTCGCGCTTCTGAATGACCGGCACGTTGAGCGACAGCTCCCAGGTCTTGTTTTCGAGCGTGCCGGCGTTCTGCCACTGGGTGTTGAACCCGGTCGAGAACGACACCGGCGCTGGCAGGATCTGATCCTGGATCCTCGCCCGGGCGTAGGTCACGGTGAGCGCATAGCGATTCAGCAGCTCGATATCCGTGCCCAGCTCGAGCTCCTTGTGCACCTCGGGCGCGAGCAACCGGTTCCCCAACCGATCGAGGGTCGGCACGCCGCCGGCCCCGATCCCGAACGTCTCGTATTGCGCGTCGAAGCGGGGCGAGCCGCCGGCTGTGCCGAAGGAGCCGTGCAGCTTGAACAGACTCACCTGCTCGAGCGGCCACCACGGCTCACGGCTCACCAGCCAGGCGCTCGAAACGCGACCCCACGTCGCCCAGCGGTTGCCGGCCCCGAACAGCGAGCTGCCGTCGCGGCGAATCGTCGCGTCGAGGATGTAGCGGGTCTTGTATTCGACCCCCGCCCCGGCCGACAATCCGAGCTGCTTGATCTCGTCCGACGTGGATTGGATGATCCGGCCCGTCGACTGCGTGTTGTTCAGCGTCGTGACGCCCTTGAACGTGAGGAAGTTCCCCTGCCCGGTCTCGCGATCGGATGTCCGGTCCTCGAACTGGAAGGCGAGGGTGTAGTGCGTCCGCAGCTCGGGCGAGAAGTTCCGCTTGAACAGCGCGGTCACGCCCGTATTCAGGGCTTCCTGGCCTTCGCCACCTCGGAAGATCAGCCCGTTGTTGGTCGTCGGATTCGCGTTCGGCCCGGTAGTACGGAATCCCTTGTCGTTGATCTGCGAGAACGTCACCCGGTGCAAGTCGTAGCTGAAGTTCCCGCTCAGGGACATCCAGTCGGCCGGCGTGTACTGCACCGTCACGCCGCCGATGAACCGGTTCGTGATATCCGACCGTTCCGTGTTCTGCAGCGACCACAGCGGGTTCTCGTTCTGCTGCCCGCCCTGCTGCAGGTTGGGACGGATGTAGAGCCGGCCCAGCGTGTCCTTCGCCAGGACGTTGGAGATCGCCGGAACCCGCGTCAGGCGGAAGAACGCGTTGTTGCCGCCTTCGACGTTCAGCCCGTCCTCGCTGAGTCGGCTGTACTGGGAGCGGACCGCGATGGTCCAGTCGGTGCCGATCAGCTGGTCCACGTTGGCCCGGAACGAGTAGCGCCGCAGACCCTGCAGGAACCGGATCGCGCCGTTCTCGGAGTACTGATCGGCGCTCGTATAGAACGTCGTCCCCCCGAAGCGCCCCGTCAGGTCGACGCTGTTCTGGACATGGGGGTGCGGATCCACCGTCTGCGCCACCGCATTGTACGAGGTGCCCGGGAATGGGGTGATCTGGAACCGCTCCCGCAGCGGGCTCCCGGAGATCGTCGCCACCGTGGTCGGGATCGTGGCCCCGGGATCGAGCGGCAGGCGCGGCGGGTTCCCCGCCCAGTCCTGCGGCTGATTGTTGATGCGCGCCACAGCGGTCGCGTAATCGAACGTGCGGGCGCACAGCGGCTGGCCCGTCACGAACTCGCAAAACCGCTGGCCGGTTTCGTCGGTGATCAAGGCGTGGAAACGCGCCAGTCCGAAATCGCCTTCCACGTCACTCATCCCGGCTTCGCTG
>DATICZ010000007.1:0-8223 GCA_035456525.1 Gemmatimonadales bacterium | reverse complement strand
CGGCTCGCGCCGGCGCCGCCGATTTCCGCAGGGCGGCACCCATCGGCGCTCGTGATGAACCGCGGCGGCACGCGACTGTTCGTGGCTTCGGGAAGCACGGACCGCGTCAGCGTGGTGGATGCGCCGGCCCGCCGCGTGCTCGCCACGCTGGTCGATCCACCACCGGCGGGGCCGGACGAAGGCACGACGCCCAATGCGCTGGCGCTTTCCGCCGACGGTACGCGGTTGTTCGCCGCCGAGGCGGATGCGAACGCGGTGGCGGTGTTCGACCTGTCGCCGGCCACCGCGGACGTCGCGACCGCTACGGGGTCCGACCGGCTCGCCGGGAGGATCCCCGTGGGCTGGTACCCCACGGCCATGCTGGTTCGCGGGGACACGCTGCTCGTGGCCAACGGGAAGGGCGCCGGCGCGGGCCCCAATCCGGGCCACGTCAGACCGGAGGGGGCGGCCGACACCGGATACACGCTCGGGCAGATCAAAGGAAGCCTCACGGTGGTGCCCGCCGCGCGCGCGCGCGGCGCGGAGCTCGCCGCGCTGACCCAGCGCGTGGCGCACGCCAACCGATGGGACGAGGAGCGTCCCGCGGGCTCGTCGTATCCGCCGTTCGCGCACGTCATCTACGTGCTGCGCGAAAACCGCACCTACGATCAGGTGCTGGGCGACCTGCCGCTGGCCGACGGCGACACCTCGCTCGTCCTGTTCGGTCGCGAGGTGACGCCGAACGCCCACGCGCTGGCGGAGCGCTTCGGCATCTTCGACCGGTTCTTCGTGAACGCCGAAGTGAGCGCGGACGGGCACAACTGGTCCATGGCGGCGTACGCGACCGACTACACGCAGAAGACCGCGCCCATCAACTACTCTCACGACGGCGGGCGCAGCTACGACTTCCAGGGAGAGAACCGCGGACAGGTGCCCGACGACGACGTCGCGGAGCCCGCGTCCGGGTACCTGTGGGATCTCGCGGCCCGCGCGCGGATCGACTTCGCGAACTTCGGCGAGTTCACGCGTGAGGAGCGGGGCGAGGGAGCCGATTCGGTCCGGTGGTATCGCGGCCTCAAGGCGTTCCTCGCGGAGCACACCGATACGACCTATCCCGGCTGGAACCTCTCGATCCCCGACCAGCGTCGCCTCGACGTGTGGCTGGCGAGCTTCCGTCGCTGGGTGGCGGCAGGCCGCATGCCGGCGCTGCAGATCGTCTATCTGCCGCAGGACCATACGTCGGGGGGCGCCGCCGGCGCTCCGACGCCCCGGGCCATGGTCGCTGACAACGATCTCGCCCTCGGCCGCCTCGTGGACGCCCTCTCCCACAGCCCGTTCTGGAAGCACACGGTCGTGTTCGTGATGGAGGACGATGCCCAGAACGGTCCGGACCACGTGGATTCGCACCGCTCACCCCTGCTCGTGATCTCGCCCTACACCCAGGGGGGCGTCCTGCATCGCTTCACCAACACCACCGACGTGCTGCGGACGATGGAGGAGATCCTGCACCTGGATGCCCTCTCACAGTTCGACCACTACGGGCACCCGCTGCGCGACGTGTGGCGCGACACGCCGGACACGGCGCCGTTCACCGCGCTGACGCCGTCCGTCCCGCTCGACGAGCGGAATCCGAGCCGCGGTCGGGCGGCGCGCGAAACGCGGCGGCTCGATCTCGCCACGGCAGACGCCGCCGACATGGACCTGCTCAACCGGGTGCTGTGGATGGTGGTGAAGGGGGAGGGAGTCGCCTACCCGGGGACGCGCCGGATGTCGGTGCTCGAGGCACGGCGGTCGCGATGACCGGCCGCGCCCTCGCCGGCGGGCTCGCGCTCCTCGCGTGCGGCTGCGCCGGCCCGGGCGCGACCGGCCGTGCGACCCCGGCACAGGCGGCCGGCCCGATCGTCGTGCTCGTCTCGATCGATGGCTTTCGCTACGACTACCTCGACCGGTACGCGACGCCCAGCCTGCGCCGCATCATCTCCGGGGGGGTGCGCGCGCCGCTCGTGCCGGCCTTCCCGACAAAGACGTTCCCCAACCACTACACGATCGTCACCGGCCTCTTCCCCGAGCATCACGGCGTGGTGGAGAACACCATCTACGATCCGGTGTTCGACGCGCTGTTCCGGATGAGCGACAGCGCCGCGGTGACCGATGCCCGCTGGTGGGGGGGCGAGCCGCTGTGGGTGACGGCGGAGAAACAGCACCGGATCGCGGCTGCGTTCTTCTGGCCGGGCAGCGAGGCCGCCATCGCGGGCGTGCGGCCGCACTACTGGGAGCGCTACGACACACGGGTGCCGAACGCCGCGCGGGTGCGGCAGGTGCTCGACTGGCTGGCCCTGCCGGTGGAGCGGCGGCCGGCGCTCGTGACGCTCTACTTCAGCGACGTGGATCATGCGGGACACGACTCGGGGCCGGACAGCCCGGAAGTCGCGCGGGCGGTACTGCGCGTGGACAGCGCGGTGGGGATGCTGCTGGACGGCATCGCGGCCGGGGGCTTGAGCTCCCGGGTCAACGTGATCGTCGTCTCCGACCACGGCATGTCGCCGACGACGCCGGACAGCGTCGTGGCGCTGGACGATTACCTGCCGCCCGGCCTGCTCGCCCGCAGCGTGGGAGGGAATCCGCTCTTCGGTCTCTGGCCCAGGCCGGGGATGGAGGACAGCGTGTATCGGGCCTTGCACGGCAGGCATCCGCATCTCGCCGTGTGGCGGAAGTCCGAGATTCCCGCCCGGTTCCACTATCGCGACAACCGCCGCATCGCCCCGATCTTCGCCCTGGTCGACCCCGGGTGGTCGCTGGCGCTGCAGCGTTCGGAGGTGAACCAGCATCCGGACCGGTTTCGTGGCGGGGCACACGGCTACGACGACACCGTATCCGTGATGCGGACGATCTTCCTCGGCACTGGGCCGGCGTTCCGCGAGGGTTTCGTCGGAGCGCCATTCCGCAACATCCACATCTACGATCTGATCGCGAGAATCCTCGGGCTCACGCCGGCGTCGAACGACGGCAGCCCCGATTCCACGGCGTCGCTACTGCGTCGCTAGTCGTCGAGCTCCAGGAACGCCCGGGCCTCGGCCATCGAGCGGAACACTCCGACGCGCTTCGTGCTGCGCCCTTCGAGGCGGCGGTAGCTCTCGTACATCCGGCCCAGCCCGAACGCATAGTCTCCTGGCGCCACGATGGCGAATCTGGACTGCGCGGCCGCGGGGTCCATCGAGGCCGACAGCTCGGCGAGCTGCTTGATGTGGTCCACGGAGCGCAGGTCGATGCGCTCGACGTCGGTCATGTCCATGAGCTCGTTGTACCCGCCGAGGTCGGAGCGGGACCACACCTCCTTCTGGTACGAGAAGATGTCGTCGCCGGTGAGCTCGCCATGGCCGATGGCCGTCACCAGGCGGTGGGCGTGGTCGATGCTGTACGCGATGGGCATGCGTGGTACTTTCAACTTGGCGCACGAGGCGGGCACCGACAAGCTCCAGCCGGGACGGCCGACCCAGTGGATCTACAACTCGTCATTCTGGCGGCCGGGTTGGGGAGCCGCTACGGTGGCATGAAGCAGCTCGAAGCGGTGGGCCCTGGCGGGGCGACCCTCATGGAGTACTCCCTCTATGACGCCCGCCGGGCCGGGTTCGGCGAAGCGATCTTCGTGATCCGGTCCGACATGGAGGAGGCGTTCGCGCAGTTCGCGAATGCGCGCTTCGGGACCGGGATTCCCTGGCGTACCGCGATCCAGCGACTCGAGGATGTCCCGTCCGGGGCACTGGTGCCCCCGGACCGGAAGAAACCGTGGGGGACGGCGCACGCCGTGCTGGCCGCGGCCGATCGTGTGCACGCTCCATTCGCCGTGCTCAACGCTGACGACTTCTACGATGCGCCTTCATTCTCGGCTCTGGCCGGGCATCTCCGGGAGCACGCCGGCGACCGGCCGCCGTGCTACGCGGTCGTGGGGTTCCATCTTGGCGACACTGTGCCGGAGTCGGGGGGAGTGAATCGCGGGTGGTGCCGGGCCGACGCCAGCGGCTGGCTCGAAAGCGTCGAAGAGGTGGTCCGGATCGCGCCCGCGCGGGGCGGCTTTGCGGGAGCGGGCGAATCGGGGCCGGTCCTGCTGCCGGCCGATGCCCTCGTCTCGATGAACCTCTGGGGCTTCACCCCGGCGGTGTTCGACACGCTGCGCCGCGGGTTCGTGGAATTCTTCCGCTCGCGGGACACGACGCGCGGGGAGTACCTCATTCCGACCGCCATCCGCTCGTCGCTGGAGCGACGGGAGTGCCGGGTCCGCGTGCTCGATCCGGGAAGTCGCTGGTTCGGCGTCACCCATCCGGCGGACCGCCCGGTGGTCGCGGCGGCGCTACGGCAGCTGGTCCACGAGGGCCGTTATCCGGAACGATTGTGGGAGTGAACGTCGCGGCGGCGCGGTCGATCGCCGAGCGGTTCGCGCTCGAGGGAGAGATCGTCTCGGTGGCACCGCTCGCGGGTGGCCACATCAACGACTCCTACCGTGTGGACGTGCAGGCCGGCGGCGCGAGCCGGGCCTATCTGCTCCAGGCCTTGAACCGGCGGGTGTTCCCGCGACCCGATCTCGTGATGGAGAACGTGGCGCGTGTGACGCGGCACCTCGCCTCCCGTCTCGAGGCGGCGGGGGTCACCGACCCGGAACGGCAGGCGCTGTCGCTCGTGCCGACGCGCCGTGGCGCCGAGTGGCACACCGAAGCGGATGGGACCTGCTGGCGGGTGTTCCGGTTCATCACGGGAACGGTGGTGCTCGATCGCGCGCGCGACCCGCAGGACGCCGGCAGTGCGGGGCGGGCGTTTGGCCGGTTTCTGCTTCTGCTGGCGGACTACGATGGCCCGCCGCTGCACGAGACCATCCCGGGCTTCCACGACACCGCGGCGCGAATCGCCCTGCTCGACGTGGTGGCGCAGGCCGACCCCTGCCGGCGCGCCGGGGCGGCGCGACGGGAAATCGCGGCGGTGATGGCGCACCGCCCGCTGGCGGACGTCCTTCCCCCGCTCATCGCCTCGGGGGAAGTGCCGCGGCGGATCGTGCACAACGACGCCAAGATCTCCAACGTGCTGCTCGACGAGCGGACCGGCGAGGCGCTGTGCGTCATCGATCTTGACACGGTGATGCCGGGGTCGGCGCTGTGGGATTTCGGCGACATGATCCGCTCGATGACGAGCCCGAGCGCGGAAGACGAGGAAGACCTCACCCGGGTCGGCGTACGCATGCCGATGTTCGCGGCGCTGGCACGCGGATACCTGGAGGCCGCCGGGACGCTGCTCGTTCCCCGCGAGCGCGAGCTGCTCGGCTTCGCCGGGCGGCTCATCACGCTCGAGCAGGCGGTCCGGTTCCTCACCGACTACCTCGAGGGTGATCGCTACTATCGGATCGAACGGGCCGGGCACAATCTCACCCGCTGCCGCACCCAGCTGGCGTTGCTGCAATCGCTGACCGACCACGCCGCCGAGCTCGACGCGATCGTGGCAGAGCAGGGCGCGTGATTCCTTCTCCGGAGCGCGGCATGTCGCGATGCGTTTGGCTCACTGCGTTGGGCCTCATCCTGCTCGAGGGGGGGATGCTCGCGGCCCAGCAGGTCCCCTACGGCCCGGGACGCTGGGAGTCCGATTCGACCGGGAATCACCGCGCCGTCGTGCACGTCGCCGATTCGGGATCCGCGGTGCGGGTACGGATTCCCTGGCGCCGGCGCGACGAGCATCCCGAGGCGAAGCGCATCGTCGTCGTGGCCGCCGCCACTGGCGCGCGCGTCGCGAACGTCATGGCGGTCGCCGTCAACCGCGAGGTCGGCGACGTCGTCTTCGAGCCCGCGGCCGGGCCGGGCGATTACTACATCTATTACCTGCCCTATCAGGGGACTTTCCGCTCCAACTATCCTCGGATCACGTATCGCCCGCCCGATTCGACCGCGTCGCCGGCGTGGCTCGCGCGCTGGCGCGGCGCCTGGGCTGCGCTGCCGCCGGCGACGGTCACCGCGTTCCAGGCGGTGGACTCGATGAGCGGTGTCTGGCCGATGGAAGTGATCGCCACGCGGGCCGAGACCGAGTCGCTCGCGGCGCGGCATCGGGGCGAGCACTTCCTGCTCTTTCCCGAATTCCGCACGCGGCCGATCAAGATGACCGACGACCTCCCCGCCTGGTGGGTCGAGGGGGGCGCGAACGGTCCCGTTACGGGCACCGCGCTGCGCGGAGAGTTCTACGCCTTCCAGATCGGCATCTGGGCCGTGGATCGCGCGCTGGACAGCGTCATGGTTCGCTTCGGTGATCTGGCGGAACCCGGCGGTGGTCGCATTCCCGCCGCCGCGTTCTCGTCGCTCAATACGGGCGGGGTGGACTGGCAGGGCCGAGGGTTTACGCGGCGTGTGCAGGTGGGGGCGGGAAAGGTGCAGGCCCTGTGGTGCGGTGTGATGATCCCGGAGGGCCAGGCTCCCGGGGCCTACGAAGGAACGGTCACCGTGTCGGCGGCCGGCCTGCCGCCCGAGACGCTCTCCGTGCGCCTCACCGTCTCGCCACACCTGATCGCCCACCATGGCGACGACGAGCCGTGGCGGCTGTCGCGGCTGCGCTGGCTCGACTCGCGGCTCGCCCTCGATACCGGGATCGTGCGCCCCTACACGCCGGTGCGCGTGGACGGCACACGGTTATCGGTCCTGGGGCGCGACGTGCGGCTCGCGCCCTCGGGGCTGCCCGCCCGGATCACGAGCTACTTCACCGAGGAGATGACGGCGATGGGCAGCCGAGGACGAGAGGTTCTCGCAGGGCCGATCGCGCTGGTGGTCGAGGATGCGAGTGGGCGGGCGTTGCAGTGGCAAACATCAGGCGTGCGCGTCACTCACCGGCAGCCCGGCGCCGCCGTCTGGACCGCGGGGAGCTCCGCGGGATCGCTTGCACTCGCGCTCACCGGGGAGCTCGAGTTCGACGGCAACATCGAGTACACGATGGCGGTCGTGGCCCGTGAGCCGACCGCGGTGCGGGACATCCGCCTCGAGATCCCCTTCGCCACGGACGCGGCGCGCTACCTGATGGGAATGAACCGGCCGGGCGGCGCGGCGCCGGAGAGCTACGACTGGACCTGGGACGTGAAGCGCAACCAGGACGCGGCCTGGGTGGGAGACGTGAACGCCGGGTTGCAGTTCACGCTCAGGGACGACCATTACGTCCGCCCGCTGAACACGAACTTCTATCAGCTGCGCCCGCTGGTGCTGCCGGCGAGCTGGTCGAACGGCGGGGCGGGCGGCTGCCGCTTCCGCGCCGAGCGGGCCGCCTACGTGGCGCGCTGCTACAGCGGGTCGCGCACGCTGGCGCGCGGGGACACGCTCTACTTCAACCTCCGTCTGCTGCTGACGCCGTTCCATCCGATCGATCCGCAGGCGCAGTTCACGACCCGCTACTTCCACGCCTACAAGCCGATTCCAGAGGTGCTGGCGACGGGCGCCAACGTCATCAACGTGCACCATGCGACGGCGGTCAATCCGTACCTCAACTACCCGTTCCTGCGGCCGGCCGAAATGCGCGCGTACGTCGATTCGGCGCATGCGGCGGGGATGCGGGTGAAGATCTACTACACGGTGCGCGAGCTCACGAACCGCGCGCCGGAGCTGTGGGCGCTGCGCAGCCTGGGTGACGAGGTGTTCGCCGATGGACCCGGTGGGGGGCACTCCTGGCTGCAGGAGCACTTCGGGTCGCACTACATCACGGGCTGGGTGGTCCCCGAGCTGAAGGACATCGCGATCGTCACGAGCGGTATCTCGCGCTGGCACAACTCCTACGTGGAAGGGATGGACTGGCTCGCCCGCAACGCGGCGATCGACGGCATCTACCTGGACGACGTCGCGTTCGACCGCACCACGATGCAGCGCATCCGGCGGGTGCTGGAGCGCAACCGGCCGCACCCGCTGATCGACCTCCATTCGGCCAATCAGTACAACCCCAACGACGGCTTCGCCTCGAGCGCCAATCTCTACCTCGAGCACTTCCCCTACCTCGACCGGCTGTGGTTCGGCGAGTACTTCCGCTACGACTCGACGCCACCCGACTACTGGCTGCTGGAGCTGTCCGGGATCCCCTACGGGCTAATGGGAGAGATGCTCGAGGGCGGGGGCAATCCGTGGCGCGGGGCGGTGTTCGGCATGACGAACCGGCTGCCGTGGACGGGGGGCGACCCCAGGGCCATCTGGAAGGCGTGGGACGAATTCGGGATCGCCGACGCGCGGATGATCGGCTGGTGGG
>DATICZ010000006.1:0-7191 GCA_035456525.1 Gemmatimonadales bacterium | reverse complement strand
GTCGAACTGCATAACGCCGACCAACGGCAACCGGCCCAGCGACCGTATGAAGCATGGCCCTGCCCGCCCCAGGATCTTGCCCGGCCCGTCGATCGAATCGAGAATCGCGAAGATGATGATGTCGTCCACCGTCTCATGGATCGCGGGCTGGCCGTCGATGCACTGGTTTGCCGGGACGTTGACCGTAACGTTTGGAACGTCCCCGAAGATCAGCGACTCCCACCTGCTCGCGGCCGCCGTGAACGTCGCCTGGCGCGCCGGCGTCGTCACCACCGGAAACCGTACGTCGATGTGATACGCAGCCGCCGCGCCGGTCGCCGTGAACGTCACCGGGTTGCCGACCACCATGCCGGCGTTCTGGACCGTGGCCGTGAGCGCGTTGGCGCCGATGGTCAAACTCCAGCTGCCCACCTGGGCGACACCGTTCGCATCGGTCACCGTGGATCCACCCTGGATGCTCCCGCCGCCCTGGATGACGGCGAACGTCACTCCCTTCCCCGCGAGTGGAGCGCCGTTCCCGTCACGCAGCACCACCGCGGGCGGTTGGTTCACGACGAACCCCGTGAGCCCCGTCTGCGCGTCGCCCGCGAATGCCGCCACGCTCGACAACGAGCCCGCGGCGACCGCCGTGGCCGCGAAGCTCGCGGGATTCCCGCTGATCCCCGCGCCCACCACCGCCGCACTGATCGCGTTGGTCCCGGTCCCGGAGCCGAGTGTCCAGACGGTGGCCGCGTGTCCCTGCGCGTCGGTCGTCGCCGTCGCGGGCGCCACGCTCCCACCTCCCTGCGTCACCGTGAAGGCCACTTCGACGCCCGCGATCGGATGGGCGAACGAATCGTTGACCTGGACCACGATGGCAGTGGGCAACGTGCCGGACACCGTGTCCACCTGTTGGTCGCCCGCCACCTTCACGAGCTGCGCGGGGACCTGAGCGACCGACACGGTGACGCTGTCCTTGATCGGCGCCGAGGATCCCTGGACGCTCGCGAAAACCTTCGTCGTCCCCAGACCCGTCGCACTCACGTGTCCCGTCGCATCGACGCTCGCCACCGAACCCGCCCCGACACTCCACGCCACGCTCGGGCTCCGGATCGTGTCGCCGCGCTGATCCAGCACGACCGCCGTGAGCGCCCGCGCGCCCCCGATCGCCCCGAAGCTCACCGTGCCGGGCAGCACGTCGATCGCCGTCGGGACGGGAACGAACGGCTCGGTGCCCTTGCAGGCGAACGCACCGAGGGCCAGCGCGAAGGGAATCGTGCGACGCAGCAACATGGGGCTTCTCGCAAAAGGGATCTCGATGCAACGTAGAGCCGCGCGCCACAGCCAACAAGTCATGGCGCGGTCAGGAGGTCGTGTGATGCCGGTCACAATCACGCAGCGTCGCACCTTCACGCTCTGCGCCGGGCTGGCAGGGCTCGCCGTCCTCGCCTGCCGGCGGGCGCCGGACGTCCGGCCGCTGCGCCTCGGCACCACGACGACCGTCCAGCAGTCCGGCATGCTCGCCGTGGCGGAATCCCTGTGGCCCGGCTCGGCGCTCGCGACGGTCATCGGCCCCTCGGGCCAGATCCTCCGCTCGGCGGCCGCGGGCGACCTGGACGTCACGCTGACCCACGCCCCCGCCCTCGAAGCGAAGTTCCTGGGCAACGGGACCGCCGCGGAACGTTGTCCGTTCGTCACCAGCCGCTTCGTCGTGGTGGGACCGGCCGCCGACCCGGCCGACGTGCGCGGCGCCCGGGACGCCGCCGACGCGCTGCGCCGCATCGCGGCGCGGGGGGCGACCTTCGTTTCGCGCGGAGACTCCTCGGGCACGCACGAGCGGGAGCTCGCGTTGTGGCGCTCCGCGGTACTCTCCCCCTGGGAAGGGACGCGCAACCGGAGCTGGTACGTCGAATCGGGCACCGATCAGACGACGACGCTGCGGCTGGCCGACGAGCGCCGGGCGTACGCCCTGGCCGATCTGCCTACGCTCGCCACGCTGCGCGACCTCGAGCTGCAGCCGTTGTTCGGCGACGACACCGTCCTCCTCAACCGCTACTCGATCAGCCTCGTGCACCAGCCCACCCCCCATCCCGCGGCCCGGCCGTTCTTCACGTGGGCGCTCGATGCCTGGCGTCGGCAGGTGCTCGCGATCCGGCTCCCCGACGGCACACCGGCCTTCGCGCCGTCGCCCGGCGCGTGTGTCACTTCGTGATCGACGCGGAGTAGCTCGACAGCCCGCGCGGCAGATACCCACCAGCCGAATCGGCCGCGACGGACTGCACCGACACGGTGTACTGGCCCACCTTGTTCACATCGTCCACCTCAAGCGTCAGGATCGTTCCGGTGGACAGCGTCCCCGTGACCACCAGTTTCGTCGTGGTCGACGAGAACGGCGTCCCCCACACCGTGAGCCCAGCGCCCCCGGTCGCTCCGACCGGCGGCGCCGGCGCGGTGAGCAGCAGCAGCACGGCGGCGTCGTGCCCGTTGTTGGGCGTGGTGAAGTTCACCTTCAGCGAGCCCGCGACGGGTCCGGTGCCGTCGCCGCCGCAGGCGGCCAGGAGCGCCACGCAGGCGGCGGCGAGCGGGCGGCGCAGCGCGATCATGGCTGGCCTCCTTTCCGCGTAGCGGTGAGCAGCAGTGCGGGTGTGGCGCCGGTCGTCTTCACCCAGGCGGCGAAGTCCCCCAGGTCGAAGCAAGGAGGCGTCGGCGCGATCCCGCAGTTCTTGTTGCCGAGCATGTCGAGATAGCGCAGCTCGTCGATGGTGAGGGCGCCCGTCCCGTTCAGCAGCTGCGCCAGCACGGCACCGGCCGCGAGCGTGGGGGCGGTCACGCTGATGGAGTAGGACTGCTGCTGGCTCTGCGCGCCCGAGACCACCCGCACGGTGAATGGGAACTGCCCGACCTGGGACGGGAATCCCGAGATCCGGCCCGTCACCGAAAGCACGAGACCGGGCGGCAGACTGCCCAGGACGATCTGCCAGCTCTGGGTCGCCCCACCGCCGCTGGCGCGCAGCGTGTCCGCGTACCCCGCCCCCATCGTCCCGTTCGGCCGCGGGCTCGTGCTCGTGATGATGAGCTGCGGATCGAAGTGGGCGCTCACCGCGAAGGGCCGCCCCATCGGGAGCACGAGCAGCGCGCCGCTGGCCGTCGTATCGCCCGTCCAGCCGCCGAACACGAGGGGCGCGGTGGGCGTGGCCGTGAGCGTGACTGGTGTGCCCTGGGGGATGAACGTCCCGCTCGAATCCGCGGCAGGACTGTACGCCACGGTGCCGTTCGCCCCCACGGTAACGTCCAGCCGGTGCTCGCGGGCGACTGTCGCCGTGTAGGTGGCGCCGGCCACCGCGCCGCTGATGACATGGCTGATCGCTCCGCCGTCGGACCACGACTGGAACGTGAACCGCGTCCGCCCGCTCTTGGAGAGCTGCGAGTCCACCACCGCGATCGTATGGCTCGATCCGTCCTCGAGCAGGTCCTCGAACACACCGTACGGCAACCCATCCACCTGCACTTTGGCCGTCGTGTCGCTCGCCTGCACGACCGTGAGGCCGCCGAAGCGCAACCGGAACGCCATCTCGCCGTTCAGTACCAGCTGGCGAATCGAGTCGACGGCGAATCCCACGAAGCTCGAATCCCTGTTGTCGAGTGCCGCGGGCTCGGTGCGAAAGGAAAACGCGGTGTTGCCGGTCGTTCCCGGATAGAGATCGCCCCCGTCGCCGCGATTGTCCCCGTTCCACAGGTCGCGCAGTCCGTCGCCCTCCTCGATCGCCACCCCGTGAATCGGGCCGGCGTTCACGCTGTTGTCGCACACGGGGACGTTGATCATGCAGGCCTCCTGCCCGTCCACGTGATAGATGAGGAGGCCTCCCGCGCAGCCCGGTGCATTGCTGCTCAGAGCACAGTGGACTCTCAGCATGGCGCTGTCCGCCAGCACCTCCTGCCGGTTCTCGATCAGGAAGTACTCGTTGTCGGGGTTCGGGCCCTGCACGGTCACGAAGAACACGGTGTCCGCGGTGGGGACGGGACCGACGCTGTAGGTCCCGGTCGTCGTGAGCGGCACGACCGTCGTCCATCCCATCTGCTGCAGCGACCATGGGTCGTAGCGCGACGGGCTGTTCCCGGTGGTGTAGTTGCCGCTCCCCATCAGCCCGAATTCGCCGATCCCTTCGGTCGACCCGCTGACGTCGTAGAGGTCGGGCAGCGCCAGGATGTGCCCCAGCTCGTGCGCCGCGGTGCCGATCGGCATGATCGCATCCGTGCCGCACGGGCTGCCGCCCGGGAGCGAACTGCCCAGCCCGCTCTGCAGGATGTAGTCGTTGACGACGATCTTGCCGCCGCCGGCGCGGTTGTCGCTCGTCGTGTACTCGATCCCGGTATCCGTGAGCGACCCCCGGTGCGACCAGAGATGGTTGTTCGTCGCGAAGACGCACGCGCCGTCCAGGCTGGGATGGAGGAAGAGCGCCGCGTCCACAACCCCATCGTCATCCGGCGAATTGGGAATGCCGTCCGGCCCGTTGTTGTCGAACTGGCCGAAGTCGATGGTCGAGTCGGCGTGGGTCAGCGCCTCCCGCAACCCCGCCTGCATCGCCGAGTATGCGGCCCCGCTCCACACTCCGTTGCAATTGCCGGTGCCGTAGGGGTTTCCGGGACAAGCGCCCGCCGCTCCGGTGTAGGCGCTCTCGTTGCCGGCAAGCGCCTCCCACCCGGCCGCTGCGCCCTGGAGGCTGAACAGCCCGTTCGACAGCTGCTCGTAAAAGGTACGCAGCGTGTACGGCCTGCCCGCCGGCGGCACGGCCGCGAACAGCGCCGCGTTGTATTGAGCCGTGTCGCGCGAGTACTGGCCCGAGGGGCTGTCCTGGTAGCGGAACATCACGACCGGAACCCGCAGCGTCCCGGTGACCGCATTGACCGCCGCGGGGCCGGCCGGCGCGGCGTTGAGCATCGCGAAGTTGCGCTGGACGAGGAGGCGTGACCGGGTGGCGGCGACCGCGCGCGCCCGCACGCGCCAACCGCCGTTCGGCGTGATGTCCAAGCCCGGGATCTCCCAGCGCGGCCCAGGTCGCTGCCCCGCGGCAGCGGGACGACCCTGGGCCCCGGCGACGGTGGCCAGGCACGACACAGCGCCCACCAGGATGTACGAACGAGCAAGCGGCATGCGGTACCCTCCGAAGTGCACCACGTTACGGCGAGGGCGCGGCTGTGGCTGTGGGCCCTCTCACACCACGCCGCGAGAGCCAGAACCCGATCCCCATGAAGAGTACTACGCCGCCTATCACCTTCAACCGGTATACGCCCGGGTGCGCCTCGTCACCCGGCACCACGAACCCCAGCACGATCGAAAACGCCACCGAGGCGAGGCCGAGCAAGCCCGTCAGCAAGGTGCCCGCCGTTCGCCTCCGCCGCAGCCGCAGGTACGCGGCGAAGATGTACAAATAAGGAATGAAGAAGAGAATCAGCGTGGTCTGCGTGAGCAGGAGATAGGCGGACTTCACCGTGCTGTTGGCCAGGCTCGCCAGGATGAACACGCTGGCCAGCACTCCCATGAGGAGCAGGGACACGTAGGGCGTTTGCCACCGTGGGTGCAGCCGGGCGAACGCCGGCGGCAAGGCGCGGTCTACGCCGGCCGCGAACGGCAGTCGCGCCGACCCCGCGAGCCACGCCCCGACGCCTCCCAGGTTCCCAAGCACCAGCGCCAGGGCGGTGAGCGGCGCGGCAATCCGCAGGGCCGGGACGGCGAGTCGCTCGGCCAGCGCCTGCACCGCCTGTGGCATCCCATTCGTGACGCTCACCGTTTCGTGCGGCAACGCCACCAGCATCGCCGCAGTCCCGAGCCCGTACAGCGCCACGATCGCGATCCCCGACAGCAGCACACCGCGACGCAGCGTGGCGGCCGGATCGACGATCTCCCCGCCCAGCGACGGCGCCAGCTCGAGACCCGCGAAGGCGAAGGTCATTGTTGCAAAGAGGTTGATCGACGTCAGGTCCAGCCGGGCTGGAAGCAGAGCGTGCGCCGTGAACGGCGTCGCGCTGCCCCGCTCCACCAACGACCACACCGCGAGACCGATGAACAACAGCGCGGGCAGCCAGGTCCCCCACCCTCCAACGTTCTGCAGCCACTTCCCGACCCGCAGTCCCACGAGGTGGAGCCATACGGCAATCCACATCCCGGCGAGCGCCACGACCATGATGAACGTCGGGTCGTCGCCGAGCGGCGCGGTCCGAGTCCCTCCGGCATAGGCCGCGATCGCCGCCGTCGTGACGAGCAGCGAGGGGAAATAGAAGAGATTGTTGACCCAGTATCCCCACCCGGCCACGAAAGCATGGCGCGGACCGAACGCCCGCGACACCCAGCGATAGAGACCGCCCTGCCCGGGATCGATGTCGGTCAGCTCGCGCACCGCGATGCCAGAGGGAATGAAGAACACGATCATCGCCACGAGCCACAGCCCGAGCGCGGCCAGGCCGAACTGGCTCGAGGCGGTGGTGAGCCAGCGCAGGCCGACGATCGCCGTGATGTTGAACAGCACGACGTCGCGCAGCCCCATGACGCGCGGCGGCTGGCCGCTGCCGTGTCCGGGATCGCTCATCGGGTCATGGGATGCAGCCGCGCGACCGCCCAGCCGATACCGGTGCCGAGCGCCGCCCCCCCGAGCACGTCGGTGGGAAAGTGCCTGCCGCCGGAGACGCGCAGCACGCTCACGCCCACCGCCCCCGCGTAGAGCAGGATCGTGTTGCGCGTCGCATGGGACAGGTGCTGGCGCGCCGCGAGCGTGGCGTACGCCGTCGCCGCGGCGAACGCGACGGAAGTGTGTCCCGAGGGAAACGACTCGCGATTGGTGTCGTCGGCGGCGGCGGCGGCGGCCCCGCTGCGGTACAGCGCCGGCCGGGCCCGGTGCACGCCCACCTTGAGCCACTCGGTCGCGGCGGTCGTGACGGACAGTGCCGTCGCCAGCACGGCCGCGTCGCCCCGCGCGCGCGCCGGCTCGATGCCGCTCACGCTCGCGAGCGCCGCCCCACCGACGACGCCCAGGACCAGCACGTCGCTCCCGCGTCGCGCGACAGTGGAATTCCAGTCGATCACACCGCGATCGAAACCGATCACGTCGGCAGGATTGCACGGCGCGCATGCGGCCGCCGGCGGATGCGCCAGCGCACCGGCCACCGTCAGCAGTCCGGCACCGGACACCGCAACCACGTCCCCCCAGCCGGCGCTGT
>DATICZ010000005.1:0-3884 GCA_035456525.1 Gemmatimonadales bacterium | reverse complement strand
CGGCGAGCTTCGGCGCGACGCCAAGGTGCTGTACGCGCTCGCCCAGCTCGACGCGCCGCGCGCGGACAGCGGGGCCATGCGCCAGTACGAGCAGCAGTTGCGAGAGGTCCTCGGCCTGGTTCCGGCCAATGTCGCCGTTCGGCTCAAACTCGTGGATGTGCTGGTGCGCCGCGGGCAGACCGACAGCGCCGTTCAGCACCTCGAAGAGGTCCGGCGGCTTCGTCCCGAGCCGCCGCCGGAGGCCCACCCGCATCTCGACGCCACGATCCAGGACCTGCGCGCCGGCCGGCTCGCAGCGGCGCGGGCGGCGCTCGATCGTTTCCTGCACCTCATGGAGCTCACCGCCCCGTACCAGGCTGCCCTGAACGAAGTGCAATGGGTCGAAGGGCCCCTCGTCGGAAGACCGGTAATCGCCTTCAACCCGCAGACGCTGATCGCCTCGCGTTCGCTGATTCCCGCGGGCCGAAAGCCCGATGTGCGCTTCACCGACGTGACGGACGAGGTCGGCCTCTCCGAGGCTGGAACGGCGCCCTCCGCGCTCGCCATGGGCGACTACGATGGCGACGGCGAGGACGATCTCTTCCTCTCGACCGCTTCCCACGATCGGCGTTCCGCGGCCCGCCTCTACGCCGCGCACGGCGGGTTTGTGGTGGACGTCACGGCGCGGGCGGGCCTCGCGCTGCCCGCGGGCGCCGTCTACGCCACGTTCGCCGACTTCGACAACGATGGCTGGCTCGACCTGTTCGCCATCGGCGGCGATGGTCGTGGTTCCCTGCTGCGCAATACTGGGAGCGGCACGTTCGCCGACGTCACGGCCACCGCCGGAGTCGCCGATATCGGCGGGGCCCGCAAGGCGGTGTTCGTCGATCTCGACCATGATGGCGATCTCGACCTGCTGCTGGTCGGCGGCGCGACGACCCGTCTCTACCGGAACAACCTGGACGGCACGTTCGCGGCGGTCCCCGGCGCGGCGGGTCTGCAGGACACCACGGGCGCGCGGGGGTGGGATGCGGCGTTCGGCGATTTCGACGGCGACGGACGGATCGACCTCTTTGTGACCAGCGTGGACGGTGCGGATGCGCTGTATCACAACACGGGATTGCAGCGCTTCCAGAACGTCGCCACGGCGAGCGGACTCGCCGGCAGTCGCGGCTCCGGCCCGGTCGCCGTCGGCGATTACGACAACGATGGCCGGCTGGACATCCTCGTGCTGCACGCGAATGGTCCGGACGCCGGCGAGGCGACGCTCTGGCACAACACGGGCGACGGCACGTTCACACGCGATCGGCGCTCCGTCGATGCGTTGCAGCGATCGCGCCGCATCGGCGGCCAGGTCGCCGAGTTCGTGGACTACGACAACGACGGCTGGCTCGATCTCGTGATCGCGGGCCGTCGCGGCGTCGGTCTCCTGCACAACACCCCCCCCCGCGCCGGCCGGTACGAGGACCGCAGCGCGCTGCTCCCGACGACCTGGCAATCGGGCGGCGCGACGGCGCTCACCGCCAGCGACGTCGACGGCGATGGCGACCAGGATCTGCTCGTCGCCGATTCCGCGGGCGTCCATCTCCTGCGCAACGACGGTGGCAACGCCAATCTGGCCATGCAGGTGCAGCTCGTGGCGCTCCGCACCGGGAGCGGCAAGAACAACAACTTCGGCATCGGCGCCACGATCGAGGTGCGCGCGGGGGAGCTGTTCCAGACACGGGTCGTGACCGGACGGCTCACGCCCTTTGGCCTCGGGCCGCACCTCAAGGCCGACGTGCTGCGGGTGCAGTGGACCAATGGTGTGCCCGAGACGGTGTATTTCCCGGGCACCGACCAGGACGTCCTCGAGCTCGAGCAGCTCAAGGGATCGTGCGCGTTCCTCTATACATGGGATGGGAAGCAGTTCCGGTTCGTGACCGACGTGATGTGGCGCAGCGCGTTGGGAATGCCCCTTGGCATCATGGGTGGCGGCAGGGGGGCCGCGTACGCCCCGGCTGGGGCATCGCAGGAATACCTCCGCATCCCCGGCGACGCTCTCCAATTGCGCCGCGGCCGCTACGTCCTCCAGTTCACGGAGGAATTGTGGGAGACCGCGTACCTGGACGAGATCAGACTCCTCGCCGTGGATCACCCCGACAGCGTGGACGTGTTCGTGGACGAGCGCTTCGTCCCGCCGGGCCCGGTCCAGCTGCGGCTGTTCCAGGCGGTGCATCGCCGACCGCCCCGCTCGGCCATCGACGACCGCGGCGATGACGTCCTGCCGGCGTTGCGCGAGCGGGATGACGTGTACGTCTCCAACCTCACGCCCAGCCGCTACCAGGGCCTGGTCGAACCGCACGATCTCATCCTCGATTTGGACGATGACGCGGGTCGCCCCGGCACCTTCCTCTTCCTGCGCGGCTGGATCTACCCGACCGACGCCAGCATCAACGTCGCGCTCTCACAGCAAACCCGCCTGAGCACGCAGCTGCCGGCGCTCGATGTGCGTGACGGACAGGGGCGATGGACGACCGCGCTCCCGAATCTCGGCTTCCCGTCGGGGAAGGACAAGACGATCGTGATCGACCTCGCCGGTATCTTCCCGACGAAGGACCATCACGTGCGCATTCGCACGAACATGCAGATCTACTGGGACCAGGCGTTCGTGGCGCGCGATGCCCCGGCCAGCCCGCATCGCATCGCGCCGTTGCCGGCGCAATCGGCCGACCTGCATTTCCGGGGCTTCTCACGAACGTATCGGCGCGGCGGCCGCTACGGCCCGCACTGGTTCGCCTACGACGACGTCAGCACGGACTCCCCCTGGCGTCCCATCGCCGGGGCGGTGACGCGATTCGGCGCGGTGCTTCCGTTGCTGGGCAGCGCGGACGACATGTACGCCATCATGGCGCCGGGCGATGAGGTCACCGTCCAGTTCGCCGCCGACTCGGCGCGCATGCCGCCGCCGGGATGGCGGCGCACGTTCCTGCTCTACACCGACGGCTGGATCAAAGACGCGGACCTGAATACCGCGTTCGGCGATACCGTGGAGCCGCTCCCGTTCCATGCGATCCGGAAATATCCGTACGCGCCGGGCGAGGCCTACCCGACCGACTCGGCGCACCAGCGCTACCGCCGGGAGTACAACTCGCGGGTCGTCAAACGGCGCTGAGCCCCTCCCCGCGGAACGCCGGTGCCATGCCACGCAACGCGGGCAGCGCGCGCACCAGGTCGTCACGGCTCAACCCCAGCAAGGCGTGTCGGTCCACCAGCCGGTCGACGTCGACGGGATAGAGGTGGTGCGCCGCCGGGTCGGCGAAGCCACCGATATTGCGGGGCTCAATCGCCGCGGCCGCCCATGCCGCAAACGCGCGGCGTTGGCCGACCGTTCCCGGAAGCCCTCGACCTCGCGTGATGCGCCGCAGTCGCCGATGACTCTCCCGCGGCAGGGGCTCCAGCAGCGCGTCGCCGATGCCGAGGAATCCGCTCCATGCCGCCGTCTCCGAGTCGCGATGAACGAGCCGCTGATGGGCCTCCGCAAACGAGACGGCCGTGAAGTAGATCATCGCATGAGCGGCAAACAGGTCGAAGTGCGCCATCGCCTCGTAGGCGCCCGCGACGAGCCGGTCGATCTGGCTCGCTTCCGCACTCAGGAGCTGCGCATATCGGCCCAGGTCATCCGCATTCGGCAGACCTGGGCCGCGCGCGCCACGCTCGAAGCAGAGCGCCAGGCGCTCGATCGCGCGCAGACTCCATGCGATGCCCGTCGAGAACAGCGGGTCGACCACGGCGTATGCGTGCGGCAACAGCGCCCAGCGCTCCCCCGCGGCGCGCGTGAGGCGGTGTTGGATGCGGGACCGAAATGCGAGCGGCATGAGCGGTGTCGCCTCACCGAACGCGGCACCGATGGTGGGATAGCGGTC
>DATICZ010000004.1:0-12424 GCA_035456525.1 Gemmatimonadales bacterium | reverse complement strand
GAGCGTCCCCGCATTCGCGTTCGTGCCGATCGCCACCGTGACGTTACCGGTGAAGCTCGTGGCGACGTTGTCGAACTGGTCCAGGGCCGTCACCTTGACGGCCGGCGTGATCGCGGAGCCCGCCGCGGTGGTCGAGGGCTGTACCGTGAACGAGAGCTTCGCCGCGTCCGCCGGATTGATGGTGAACGCAGTCGAGACGACGGGGGTGACGACCCCCGAGCTCGCCGCGAGGGTGTAGCCCACCCCCGCCTTGTCGATGCTCAGGTCACTGAACGTGGCCACTCCGGCCGCTGCCGCTTGCGTCTGCGTCCCGGTGATCGTCCCGCCGCCGGCGTTCGTGCCGATGGCGACCGTGACGTTGCCGGCGAAGGTCGTGACCGTGTTGCCGGCCGCGTCCTGCCCGGTCACCGTCACAGCGGGCGCGAGGGCCACACCCGCCACGGCGTCGGTCGGCTGCTGCGTGAACACGAGCTGCGCCAGCGGACCGACCGCGATGTTGAACGGCCCGCTGGGCGCGGTGGTGAGCGCGCCGGAGGCGGCTGCCAGCGTGTAGCCCGTGCCCGGCCGGTTGATGCTGACAGCGTTGAAGGTGGCGACACCCAGCACGGCGGCGATGGGCCCGCCGCCGCTCAGCGTGCCGGCGCCGGCGTTGGTCACGATCGCGAGCGTCACATTGCTCGTGAACGCCGGCGTGGGGTTCCCCTGCGCGTCCTGGGCGGTCACCACGATCGCCGCGAGCGGCAATCCGGCCGATCCGTTCGCAGGCGGGGTCGTGAACACGAGCTGTGTGGTCGGCCCCGGGTTGATGTTGAAGGCGGAGCTCGTCGCTGCTGTCGGCGGCGCACCCGCCGTCGGCGTGGCCGTCAACGTGTACCCATTGCCGACCTTGTTGATCGAGAGGTTGCCGAAAGTCGCGATGCCGGCGGCGGCGGTGACGGCGGTCGCCCCCCCCAGCGTGCCGCCCCCGGGGTTGCTGCCGATCGTCATCGTGACGCTGCTGGCGAACCCGGTGGCGGTGTTGCCGAACTGGTCGCGTGCCGTGACCGTCACCGAGAAGGCCGCCCCTGCCGCGAGCGTGGTGGGCGGAGGCTGGGTCGTGAACGCGAGCGCGTTCGCCGGGCCCGCGATGATGTTGAACGGGCTGCTGGTTCCGGTAGTGTTCCCGATGCTCGCCGTGAGGGTGTAGCCGTTCGCGGCTTTGGTGATATTGAGGCTGGTGAACGTGGCGACGCCGCTGGCGGCGGTCACGGTCGCCGCTCCATTGAGTGTCGCACCACCCGGATTCGCCCCGAGCGCGATGGTGACGGCGTCATTGAAACAGGTCAGCGTGTTCCCCGAGCCGTCTCGCACGGACACGACGACCGGGAGGTTACCTCCCGCGGCCGTCGTCCCCGGCTGCGTGGTGAACGCGAGCGCGCTCACGACACAGGAAGGCGGAGTGGTGTCCGAATGGCACGTCGCCACCAGGAGGGCGAGGGCGGCTGCGGACCCTGCTCGCGCCAGACGAAGGGCGAGTGGCGAGCGGAGTACGCGACGGGGAACCGACCTGTCAGAGCGCATACGGGTATCCTCTACGCACGTTGTGAACGGAGCTCGGGGGGGCGCTAAAGTAACCTTCATTGACCTTCATGGTAACTGCGGAGGGCTGCCCAACTCGTAATTTCCCATGAGGTTGTCAGTAAGTGTCCTACATCCAACGTGATAGGTTCGGGCAGCTTTTGTGCCAAAGTGTCGGGGCCCGGAATCGACGGGTTGGCGGTACTGTGAGGCGAGCGAGCCCTCGAGAACGTGGCAGACCTGCCACACCTGGAAGGCCACGAAGCCCCGCGGCACCGGTCCAAACGATGCGCGGGGCTTCGATTCGTGCGGATGCGCCAGACGGGATTCGAACCCATGACCTTCGGCTCCGGAGGCCGACGCTCTATCCAGCTGAGCTACTGGCGCGTGGGTCCTCAAGATACCGACCCGCCTCGAAGAGTGGCAGCCTCCCCCGGGCGCACGCTTGCCTTTCCTTCCTGGGGGCAGGACTATTCGGGTAATCCACGCCTGCCGTCGCGTCCTCCCTGGGGTCCGCATGATCCGGCATCGTCCGTGGCTCGGAGTCCTCGCCGTCGCGCTGTTGCTTCCCATTGCCTGCTCCCATAACTCCGCGAACCGCCCCCGCACCGGGCAGAACGCGGGCGGCTGGCTGATTACCGCCGAGCAGATCGAGCGGTCCGGCAGCCACACCGCCTGGGAGGTCCTGAAGCACGAAGCGCCGATGCTGACGCTGGAGGAGGATCGCGACGGCCAACCGCGACGCCTGCGCTGGCGGGGACGGTCCAGTGTGTACCTCGACGATGCCCCCATCGTCGTGCTGGACGGCGTGCGGATCGCGGACTGGAAAGTCCTGGTCCAGATCCCGGCCGGACAGATCGAGCTCATCAATATCATGACGGGGATCGAGGGGACGACCTACTACGGCACCAACGCGGTCAGCGGCGTGATCGAGATCCGCACCAAGCGCGGTCCGGATTCCTGAGCGGCGGACTGGCCCCGGACCAAGAACGAGGGCAGGGGGCTGGTTCCGCCCCCTGCCCTCGTTGCGCGGACGGGTGTCCGCCTACGGGTTACGGTCGAGGCATTGCGCGAAGTTCGGGTTGTTGGCCTCGTCCAGCGGAATCGGGAAGTTGACGTCCGTGCCGTAGCTCGGGAACTGGCTCTTGAAGTACGGCCCGGTCGGGAATACCGCGTCGGCGGCCCGGTTGTACTGCCGCACCAGGCGTCGCAGATCGCTCAAGCGGTGCGCCGTGAGCCACAGCCAGCGCGCGCGCTCGTTGAACAGCAGGTTCACGGCCCCACCGGCCGCCACGGCGTCGGTGGGTGCGAGGTCCGCCAGCGCGCCGATTGGCGGTGTGCCGCCGCGCGTGGTGATGTCGAAATAGGAGCGCTGGGCGGGGTTCGCCCGCGGCTGGTTGAGCGCCGCGAAGAATGCGCCGCCGGCGGCGACCGTGTCTCCAGCCCTGAGGGCGGACTCGGCTTCGATCAGCCGGGCCTCGACCCCCGTGGCGAGCGTGATCGACGCCTTGCGGTCGCCATAGCGGAGGTTGTCGAACAGCGGCGTGATGCCGTCGAACCCGGTCTCCGCGGGGTCCAGCACGATCGGCGTCCGCGGGTCGGGGACCGACAGGAAGGGAAAGCCGTTGATCCCCTCGCCATCGGCCACGGAGTACCGCTGGTCGGCGACGTTCCCCTTGAATACGCCGTTGTTCTCCCGATCCGTGTTCTCGGAATGCTCCAGGAGATAGGCGAACGCCGTGGGGACGCCGTTCACGGCGGCGGCGGCGCCCGCCGCATCGCCCTTGTCGAGCAGGGCGCGTCCCTTCCCGACGCTGGCGAGTGCCGTCATGTCGGCATCGCCCGATACGGCCAGCGCCGAGTCGAAGCGCGCGATCGCCGTGTCGAGCAGCTCCGTGGTGGTGAGGGGGCGGCCGTAGATCAGGCGATTGTCGAACGTCGCCTGGCTGATGGGCACACCGGAGCAGAAGTTCTCGGCGAAGAACAGGTAGGCGAACCCGGAGAGCGAGAGCATCTCCGGGTGGCCGGGATCGTCCGGCGCCAGCGCGGCGAACCGGTCCGCGGCGGTCTCCACGGCCCGGCGCGCCCGTGACAGGTTCAGGAACCACGTGGCCAGGTCTCCATTCGTGACCTGGATGTGACGGGCGTCCACCTCGATGCGGGTCGGGAATGTCTCGGAGTTGACCCACTCGTCGGCGAGCAGCCCGCCGTACAGGACGATGCCCTCGGTGCCGGTGTTCGTGCCGTTCGTGCCGTCGCCGCTGTAAGCCAGCGAGAAGTCGCCGATGGCACCGGCCCGCACGGTGGGGAGCGTGGCCGGATCGTCCAGCTGTCCCGGCGTCACGACATCCGGGTTGTCGACCTTCAGGACGTCGTTGCAGCCGGCCAGCGGCAGCAGCACGGCGGCCGCGACGAGCGCGAGCCGGAGCACCAGCCCCTGGGGTTGCGTCGCATTCCTCATGTGTAATCGCCTCGGCTCAGAAGGACAGGTTGACGCGGGCGGTGAAATACCGCACCGGCGGCTGAGTCAGGAAGTCGGCCGTGCTGAAGTTCGCCTGGCCGGCGGTGTTCAATTCGGGATCGAGCCCGGAGTAGTTCGTCCAGGTCACCAGGTTGCGGCCCGTGACGGTGAAGCTCATGCTCGACGCCCCCACCCGCCGCGCCCACGTCTCCGGCGCGGAGTAGGTGAGCGAGACCTCTCGCAGCTTGACGAAGCCGGCATCCTCGAAGAATCCGGTTTCGAGACCGAAGTTCCGGACCGCCACCGAGCGGGCCTGCTCGGCGAGGGACGCCGAGGGATCGCGGTCGCCCCGGCAGATCGCGAACAGGCAGCGGAATGCTTCGGTGGAGTTGTCCAGCTTGTTGCCGTACCGGGCGTCGAGCAGCCCGTACAGCCGGAAGCGCCGCAGGAACGTGAGCTCGGAGGCGAGCGTGCCGCCGTGGTCCGGCTGCGTCGATCCCTGGAACGACTGCGCCGAGGCGACGGTGATCTCGTCCGCCGAGATCAGGCCGTCCCCATTCGCGTCGCTGAAGGTGTAGGAGCGATCCCAATACCCGCCGAGCGGATACCCTTCCTCGTGGCGCTGCGAGGCGCCGCCCAGGCCGAAGATGATCGGGGAGATCCCTTCACCCAGGCGGACGAGCCGGTTGCGGTTGCCCCACGCCGAGGCCGTGAGATTCCAGCCGAATTTGGCGCTCCGGATGATCTGGGTGGTGACGGCCAGCTCGACCCCGCGGTTGCTCACCTCGCCGAGATTCTCGAACCGCGTGGCGCTGACGCCGAGCGACGGCGCGAGCGTGCGGGCGACCAGGGCGTCCCGGGAGCTCTTGTCGTAGTAGGTGGCCTCGAGGTGCACCCGGCCCTCCGCGAAGAGATCGGCGTCCAGCCCGACCTCGACTTCCGCGGTCCGCTCGGGTCGCAGCTCGGTGTTCCCGAGGTTACCGACGGTGATGCCGGGCACGTCCGCCCTGTTCGTGGCGACCGCGACCGGGGTGAAGAACTGCAGCGCGTTGGTCGGCCCTGGCTGCCGGCCCGAGCGTCCCCAGGCCCCCCGCAGCCGCAACGAGCTGAGCCACGACGGATGCGGGAAGAACTGCTCGTCGGAAATCACCCACGAGGCGGACAGCTTGGGATAGGTGATGAAGTTGAAGTTCGCGCCGAACGCCGAGTTGTCGTCGCCGCGCAGCGCGGCGGTCACGAACACCCGATCGTTCAGGTTGAGCTGTTCCTGGCCGAAGACGCCCAGGGTGATGAACTCCAGGTTGATCTCACCGACCGTCGGAATGACCACGCCCCCCAGCGAATTCGTGCCGCCGACCAGTTTCCGGCCCGAGGCGTCGATCTCGCTCTGGACATCCTTCGTGTACTGCACGCCGGCCGTGGCGGTCCCGGTGAGTCGTGACGAGATCCGGTGGTTCGCCGACGCGGAGAAGTTGGCGGTGTAGGTGAAGATCTGTTGCCGTGCCGTCAGGCGGCCGCCGTCCAGGCGGTCCTGGTCGAGCGCGATCACGTTGGGTGGCGTGGTCGAGTTGTCCGCACGGTTCGTCACGTCCGTGCCCAGGGTGCCGCGCAGCGTGAGGAAGTCCGCCGGCCGGAAGTTCCAGTTCAGGCTGCCGGTGAAGCGCTCGATGCTCTGCTCGGCGGAGATCAAGCTGGCCTCCTGCGGGGTGAGGAAGCCGTAGCCGTGGCAGTCGCGGCCCTGGGCGCAGAAGTTCCGGGATGTGTCCGACGTCCCGAGCAACCCGCTCGACAGAATGCCCTGGTCGTTGTTGTCGTTCTGGGGGAGTTGCAGATCGCTCGACACATATCCGGTGGACACCGAGACGTCCATCAACCGGCTGACCTGATTCTTGATGTTGGCGCGCAGGTTCACGCTGCGCAGGTCGTTCGAGGCGAAGACACCCTTCTCCCGCTGGAACGTTCCCGAGGTGTAGAACGTCGTCTGCTCGCCGCCGCCCGATGCCGAAAGGCTGTACTGCTGCCGGGACCCCTGACGGAACGGGCTGAACTGCTCGATCGGGTTGAGGCTCTGCAGCGCGGCGATGGTGCACGCCCCGTCGGCCGCCGCCTCCAGCGTGCACGACGTGCCGTCGGAGGTCAGGCTGCGAAAGTTCGCCGGCCAGTTACCCACGTCGTTCAGCAGTCCGCCTTCCACCGAGGCGGTCCAGCGCGTCGGACCGGGGCGTCCCTGCTTGGTGCGGATCTGGAGGA
This sequence comes from Gemmatimonadales bacterium, assembly GCA_035456525.1. Lineage (GTDB taxonomy): Bacteria > Gemmatimonadota > Gemmatimonadetes > Gemmatimonadales > GWC2-71-9 > DASTHG01. Next base: position 6,156 of record DATICZ010000004.1, on the reverse strand, counting down.
CGCCGTTGGCCGCGTCGGTGCCGTACAGCGCCGCTGCCGAGGGGCCCTTCACGACCTCGATGTCCTGAATGTCGGCCGGGTTGAAGTCGTTGAGGCGGGATGGAATCTGACCGCCGGTGGTCGAGAGTCCACCGATCAGGCCGGAGTTGGGATTGTTGTCCACCCGGACGCCGTCCACCACGACGATCGGCTCATTGGTCAGCGAGAGGCTGCTGGCGCCGCGAATCCGGATGCGGGAGCCCGATCCCGTCGTCCCTCCGCTGGTGATCACTTCCACGCCGGGCGCCCGCGCGTTGAGGAGATCGGCGATGGTATTCACCGGCGCCTGCTCGGTGATCTTCGACGCCTGGATGTTGGTGACGGCGTTGCCGAGCTCCTTGACCCGCTGCTCCTCACCGGTGGCGGTGACGACCAGCGCTTCGAGCGGAATCGCGACGGCCGTGAGCGCGACGTCCAGCGTGGCCGTTTCGCCCGCCGCGACGGTCACCGCTTGCTGGCCGAAGGCGTACCCGATCAGGCGGACCTGCACCTGATAGGCGCCGGCGGCGACCCGGTCGATGCGATACCGGCCGTCCTGGTTGGTGACCGCCTGGAGATTGGTGCCGACGATCAGCACCTGCGCCCCCTGAATCGGCTGCTGGCTGACCTTGTCGGTGATGCGGCCGGCGATGGAGCCCTGCTGCGCGACGGCGGGGGCGGCGCAGATGCCACCCAGCAAGGCGAACAGCCGAATGCATTTCGCGAGCATAATGGTCCTCGTATTGAGCATGAAAGACGAGCAACGCGACCGGAGTCACGACTGGCGAGAGCGCCGCGCAGGGGGACCGGCTGCTGACTCGGACGGCAGGGTCAGCAGGGTTCGCCCGTCGACCCGGCGGCGGGGGCGACGGTGTTCAAGCGTGACGGGTTGTCGGCTCAGTCGTGAGCGCTACATCGACCCATAGGCGGGAATGACGGCGGCGATCCCGACAAGGTGTGACACATGAACAACTCCTCCTGTGGAAAGCCGCACCTGCGTACTGCTGTGCGCTCAACCTGGCCGGTTCCGTGCGGTCGGCGCAAGGAGGCCACTGTTATGAAGTCGCAAGGAGCCAGTGAAGCAGAACGAAACGACGGCACGGCCGAAGCGTCACTAGCTTTCAGCTTTCCGCTCCATGGAGGTTCCATCGTGAGTGCCCGTCGAACTGCGGTCGCCCTGATGACGCTCGCACTGGGAACGAGCCGGCTCACTGCACAGACGACGCTGCCCGTCGAATACGAGTCGGGGCTGATGTTCGTCCGGACCGGAGGAGTCTTCGTGATCGACCTCGGGGGAGGGACCGAGGTGCTGTCGAGCACGTACGCCGAGCGGGTCAAACGAGGTCCCGCCGGCTGGTTCACCGGGTTCCGCTCGACGGGGGAGCGCATCGACAGCGAGCGGATGCACATCGCCCCGATCACCCTGGGCCCGATCACGACGCCCGCCGATGCGGTCGTCTGGCGTGGGCTCGATGGCCACGGCGTGGATGGTCTCATCTCGGCGCGGACGTTCGCCCACACGCCGGTCACGCTGGACTTCGCGAACCGACAACTGGTATTCGAGACCGCGTCCTCGCTCGCAGCCCGCGAGCGCCGCGGGTCCGTGCTCGCCCTGAAGACGGACGCGGTGCGCGACCTGGCGCTCGATCTCTTCCTGGATTTCGACCTGGGCAACGGCCAGGTCGGGACGTGCGAGATCGACACCGGATCGCAGGGGGTGGACCTGAACGCCCGCTACATGGCCGTCTTCGGGATCAGCCCGGACTCGGGAGACGTTGCGGAAACTCGTATGGCGGGGTCGTCCGAGGTGTTCTATCGGGCCCGGGTGTCGACCACCCTCGCGCCGGTGGGCGCGCCGCACCTGAATATGGAAAGGCCGGTCGTGCGATTCGGGAACTACATCTACGACTGCGTCGTCGGCACGGAGTACTGGTCGAGAACGGCGCTGACGATCGACATCCCGCGCCGCCGGGTCATCCTCGCGGCAGCGGGTCCATCCCGGTAGCCGTGCCTGGCGGCCGCCGGCCCGGTGCGACGAAGCCCGACGACCGGACCGGCCGTCGGGCCTCTGAGCGACAGTCGGGGCGAGTGGATTTGAACCACCGACCTCCTGGTCCCGAACCAGGCGCGCTAACCGGACTGCGCTACGCCCCGAAAAGACCAGCCGTACAGGCGTACAGGCCTGCAGGCGTTCAGAAAATACTCACGAGTAGTGCTCTGCTATGCGCCCGGACGCCTATACGCCTGCACGTCTAGTAGTCAGTGCGCCCAGGAGGAGTCGAACCCCCAACCTCTTGATCCGTAGTCAAGCGCTCTATCCAGTTGAGCTATGGGCGCCACTATGTACTGGTCCAGGATCGAGGCACGAGACGCCGAGTGGCTGGTAGACGCCAAGACGCCACGGCGGCTCTGCGTCCCGGCGTCTTCCGATCCCTCGACGTCTGTCCGTCTTCCTCCCAGCCAGTTTGCAGGTGGGCGGTACTAGATTCGAACTAGTGACCTCTACGATGTCAACGTAGCGCTCTAACCAGCTGAGCTAACCGCCCCGAAATCGGACAGGCGGTCGGGCGGTCGGGGCGGTCGGTGTGCTCCGGCTCTCTCCGACCGTCCGTCCGCCCGTCCGCCTGTCCGTTCAAGTAGCGGGGGTGGGATTTGAACCCACGACCTCCGGGTTATGAGCCCGGCGAGCTACCAGACTGCTCCACCCCGCGTCGTTGGTACTGCGGCAGAGCGGGAAACGGGACTCGAACCCGCGACCCCAACCTTGGCAAGGTTGTGCTCTACCAACTGAGCTATTCCCGCGCGGCCCGGAATCTAAGCCGCCCACCGCTGCGGCACCACCCAGCCGCCGCCCCACCCAGCCGTTGCCCGCTTATCGACCAATGGAGGCGAGGGGGATCGAACCCCTGACCTCGTGAATGCCATTCACGCGCTCTCCCAACTGAGCTACGCCCCCGCTATATTGGCCGCCCCCGGTGATTTCCGATGGGAACACGGCATGTTACCGGGGCGTTTTGCCTATGTCAAGCGAAATCATGAACTTTTCGCCCCGTGAGCGGTATCACGGTGCGACCCGAGCGAGCCCGTCATGCCCAAGAAGCCCAAGCGCCGCACCAAGACCACCCCGACGAAGTCCAGGGCCGGCAAGCGCCCGGCCGCGGCGGCGAAGCGCGCCCCGGCCAAGGCCGGGGTACCGCTGTTGCCTCCACCCCCCAAGGGGAAGCCGGGCCGCAAGCGGGGTCGACGTCGAGGCCTGCTTTCCGGCCTCGGGCACGAGCACGAGCGGGACATCCTCGATCAGTACCTGCACGAGGTCTCCAAGACCCCGCTGCTCACTCAGAAGGAAGAGATTGCCCTGGCCAGGAAGGTCCGGGCTGGCGACCAGGAGTGCATGCAGGAGCTCGTGAAGCGGAATCTCCGTTTCGTGATCTCGGTTGCCAAGAAGTACCAGAACCGGGGGCTGCCGCTCACCGACCTCATCGGGGAGGGGAACGTCGGGCTGCTGACCGCCGCCCGCAAGTTCGATCCCGATCAGGGCGTGAAGTTCATCTCCTACGCGGTGTGGTGGATCCGGCAGGCGATCCTGGCGGCGCTGGCGCGCCAGGGCCGTACCGTGCGCGTCCCGCTGAATCGGACCGCCGACCTGTCGCGGATCGTGCGCACGGCCGAGTACCTGCGGCAGTCGCTGCGCCGCGAGCCGACGCCCGAGGAGATCGCCGACGCCACCAAGTTGTCGCTCGAGGTGGTGCAGTCGCTCGCCGCCCTGAACACGGGCGACGTGCGGCTCGACGCACCGCTCGACCCCGACGGCGATCGGTCGTTGATCGAGCGCTTCATCGCCGAGGATCTGCCGGATACGGAAGACCAGGCGATGGACCGGTTCCTCTCGGACGAGATCGAGAGCGCCCTGAGCACGCTGCAGCGGCGCGATGCCAAGGTGCTGCGCCTGTACTTCGGACTGGACGGCGGACGGGAGCACACGCTGGAGGAAATCGGCGGCATGCTCGGCGTGACGCGCGAGCGGGTACGCCAGCTGCGCGACCGGGCGCTGAAGCGGCTGCGCGAAGGCAACGTCGGCAAGGCGCTGGCGAGCTTCGCGGCGTAAGGCACGGTGTAGGACGCTACGACGCTACGTTGGTCGAGGGTGATCGAGAGGCTCCGATCACCCTCGGTTTTTTTTGCCCAACGTAGCGTCGTACCAGGTACCGTCGTAGCTTACAGCCCGTGATCGACCGCATCGGCCGGAGCGCCGTCGCCGCGGTGCGGGCCGCCGGCCGGTTCGGCCAATTCCTGGCGGACCTGGTGCACGCCCTCCGCGACGTGGCGACCTGGGGTCGGCTGTCGCTGGTGCAGATGCGCCGCCTGGGCGTGGATTCGCTTCCCGTCGCCCTCTTCATCGCCGCCTTTACCGGCATCGTCCTCGCGCTCCAGGCGTCCTACACGTTCACGGGCACCGTGCCGCTCTACGTCGTGGGCGCGGTGGTGGGGAAGACCATCATGATCGAGCTTGGCCCCGTGCTCACGGGGCTCGCGCTCGCCGGCCGGGTGGGGGCGAGCGTCGCGGCCGAGCTCGGCACCATGAAGGTCACGGAGCAGGTCGACGCCCTCGAGACGCTGGCCTACGACCCCCTCGCCTACCTCGTCGTGCCGCGGTTGCTCGCCGGCACGGTGATGGTGCCGGTGGTGGTGGTGCTCGGCATCGTGACCGGGATCGTCACGGGGTGGCTCACGAGCATGAGCCTGCTCGACCTGTCCACGCCCGAGTTCGTCAAGGGCCTCAAGTTCCTGTATCAATTCAAGGACGTCTGGTTCGGGCTGATCAAGAGCGCCAGCTTCGGCCTGACCATCACGCTGGTCGGGTGCCGACTGGGCCTGCGGACGCGGGGCGGTGCCGAAGGGGTGGGACGGAGCACGACGCAGGCGGTCGTGATTTCCGCGATGTCGATCCTGGTGCTGGACGCGTTCTGGGCGGTGGTGCTGCTGTGATTCAGTTTCGCGACCTGCGCAAGGCGTTCGATGGGCACGTGGTGCTCGACGGCTTTACGCTCGAAGTCAAGGACGGCGAAACGACCGTGATCATCGGCCGCTCGGGGTCGGGCAAGAGCGTGGCGCTCAAGCACGTGGTGGGCCTGTTGCAGCCGGATGCGGGGGACGTCATCGTTGACGGGCGGCCGGTGTCGCTGCTCGATCGCGAAGGCCTCATGGCGCTGCGCCGGGAGATCGGGTTCGTGTTCCAGTTCGCGGCGTTGTTCGATTCGATGACGGTGGGGGAGAACGTCGCGCTGGGCCTGCGGCGCCGCGGCCTGTCCGAGGAGGCGATCGCGCAGCGGGTCGGGGAGGCGCTGGAGCTCGTGGACCTCGTGGGCACCGACGACCGCCTCCCGGCCCAGCTCTCGGGGGGCATGCGCAAGCGGGTCGGCATCGCGCGGGCGATCGCCCTGCGACCGCGCTACATCCTGTACGACGAGCCGACGACGGGGCTCGATCCCGTGACCTCGGCGGTGATGAATCAGCTCATGGTGCGCACGCGCGAGCGTCTGGGGGTCACCGGCATCGTCGTCACCCACGACATGCGGAGCGCCTACACCGTCGGCGATCGCATCGCGATGCTGTCAGAAGGACGGGTGCGGCAGGTGGGCAGCGTCGCCGAGATCCAGGCGACCACCGATCCGGTGGTGCGGCAGTTCATCGAGGGGCGGCCCGAGTGAAACGCGAGAACGAATTCGTCGTCGGCCTGGTCGTGGTGGTGGCGTTCATCGCGGTGGTCGCGGGCGCCCTGTGGTTGTCGGGGGCCCACATCGGCCGGACGGAAGCGATCCATACCGCACGGTTCCGGACCGTGGGCGGCCTGAGCGTGGGGAATCCGGTGGTGCTGCGCGGCGTCCGCGTCGGGCGTGTCGAGGCGATCCGGCTCGCGTCCGGCAACTGGGTCGAAGCCGACATGCGGATCTATGCCGGGGTGACGCTGCCCCAGCGGCCGGCGGTGCTCGCGACATCCGTGTCGCTGTTCGGGGAATGGGCGGCTTCGCTCTTCTCCTATGATCAGCCGCCCGACGATCCCAACGTGCGGCAGGCCCTGGCGGAAGCCATGGCGCTCGGGGGCGGGCGCTGGCCCGGCGCCACGCTCCCCGATATCGG
>DATICZ010000003.1:0-11630 GCA_035456525.1 Gemmatimonadales bacterium | reverse complement strand
ATGGGCTACCGCACCGAGGAGATCGGCCCGCTCGTCGCGACCTCGAAGGCGCCTGTGTCCATCTCGGGCGTGTGCGCGGTGTTCGCCGAATCCGAGGTCATCAACCAGCTGTCGGAAGGCGCCGCGCCGGCCGACATCATGCACGGGGCCATCGTCTCGCTGGTGGACCGGTCCATTCAACTGATGAAGCGGGTGCGCATGGAGCCGGAGTTCACCCTGGTCGGCGGGATCCTGCGCTTCGAGCGGATGATCCGCGTCGTGGAGGCTGCGCTCGGCACGAGCGTGAACGTCCTCCCGGGCGATCTCGTCCAGTACACCTCGGCCTTCGGCGCCGCGCTGCTCGGGCAACGCCGGCTGCGCAAGCTCGCGGGCGAGGGTGCCGCGCGTGCCGGCTGACGGCTGGGAGCGGCGTTTCGTCGCCGATCCCGAGCGGGCGCGGGAAGCGGTCGAGCTGTACCGGCAGGCCGGCTTCGAGGTGCGCGTGGAGCCAGGGCTCCCCGAGGAGCTGCGCGAGGAATGCGAGTCGTGCTGGCTCGTGAAGGCCGGCTACTTCCAGGTGATCTATACGCGTCGCGCTGAACAGGAGGACCGATGAAGGCCGCCGTGTTTCACGGAAACGGAAACCAGCTCGCGATCGAGGAGATGCCCGTCCCGGAGCCGAAGGCCGGGGAGATCCTGCTGCGGGTGGCGGCATGCGGTCTGTGCCACACGGACCTGCACTACCTCGACCACGGGGTCGCGACCTTCATGACTCCGCCTATCATCCTGGGACACGAGGCGGCGGGCACCGTCGCGCGCCTGGGTCCGGGCGTCAGCGGGTTCAAGGACGGCGAGCATGTCCTCGCGCCGTCGGTTTGGGCCTGCGGCCGCTGCCGGTTCTGCCGGGCCGGCCGCGAGAATCTGTGCAGCGACCTGGTGATGCCGGGGAACCATACGCACGGAGCGTTCGCGGAGTTCCTCGCCGTTCCGGCGAAGGAGCTGGTGCGCCTGCCGCCCGACCTGCCGCTCGAGCGCGCCTGCGTCATCGCCGACGCCGTCTCGACGCCGTATCACGCGGTGAAGCATCGCGGCCAGGTCCGCGCCGGAGACACGGTGGCGGTCGTCGGCTGCGGCGGCGTGGGTTTGAACGTCGTGCAGTGCGCGGCGGCGGCGGGCGCCACGGTCATCGCCGTGGACCTGAACGACGCGCGGCTCGACCTCGCCCGGGAGCTGGGGGCGTGTCACGCGATGAACCCGGCAAAGCTGGATCGAGTGGACAAGGAGGTCCGGAAGCTCACCGACGGCGGCGTCGACGTCGCCTTCGAAGTCGTGGGCAACCCGAAGACGATCGATCTCGCGTTCAACCTGATTCGCAAGGGAGGCCGTCTCGTGGTGATCGGCTTTTCCCACGACCCGGCCCCGATCAACGTCGCCAAACTGATGTTCTACGAGCTCGAGCTGGTGGGCAGCCTGGGCTGCGGCGCGGGTCTCTACCCGGAGATCGTGGCCCAGGTCGCCGCGGGCCGCATCCGTCTCGAGCCGATCCTCAGCGGCACGTTCCCGCTGGAGCGCATCAACGAGGGGTTCGACCACCTGCGCCGTGGCGATGGAGTGCGGTGGGTGGTGACGCCGTGAGCGCCGATCCGATCCGCCGCTTCGAGGAGGAACACGAGGTCGCGCTCGCCGCGCTGGACCGGCTCGAGGGCGCCGCGGAGGCGCTGCGGAAGGGCGAGCCCGCCGGGCCGCACTTCGCCACCGCTCGCGAGGTGCACGGCCTGCTCTGCGGCGCGGTCCGGCGGCACAACGAGGACGAGGAGCGGGCGCTGTTCCCCGTGCTCGGAGAAGAGGCACCGCTGGGGCCGTTTCTCGAAGAGCACGGCACACTCTGGAAGCTCGAAGAGGATCTCGCGACCGCCCTCGATCACACCGACAGGGAGCGGGTCGCCAGTCTGGCGCTCGACATCGTGGGTCTGTTGCGGACCCACATCCAGCGCGAGAACGAGGTGCTGTTTCCCATGGCCCGGGCGCTGCTCGGCGCCGACGGGCTCGCGATCGTCGCCAGGAAACTCGCTAACCCGGTGTGATGCGGGCTGCTGCACGCACAGCGTAGCCAGCGCCGTGCGGGTCTTCCGCATCGTGGTTTGTCGGGCGATTCCACACACCCCGGCGTGAAAGCGTTCACGAAGGCAGTCGGGTCTCGCGTTCCCCGTCGAACCAGTGCAGCGCCTCCGGCGCGACCGAGACGGTGACCGTCGCGCCACGCTCGAGTGTCGCCGCCCCGTCGATCCGCGCGGTCAACGGGACGCCGGAGGCGTCGAGCGACACCAGCGTCTCGTTGCCCAGCGGCTCGATCTCCTGCACACGCGCGGCGACGCCGGTCCCGCCTGCCCCGCCGAGCCGCAGATCCTCGGGCCGCACCCCCAGGATGACGCGCTGTCCCACCGGCAGAGCGATGGTTCCCAGCGGCAGGCGAAACCCGGGCAGCTCGGCCTGGAAGGCCGGTGGACCGTCGGGGGCGCGTATGCCGCGCACGAGGTTCATGGGCGGCGTCCCGAGAAAGGTGGCGACAAACGTGTTCGCCGGGCGGCGATACAGCGCGAGCGGCGTGTCTACCTGCTGCACGTGGCCGTCGCGCATCACGACGATGCGTTCGCCCAGCGTCATCGCCTCGACCTGATCGTGCGTGACGTAGATGGTCGTCGTGCCGAGCCGGCGGCGCAGCGCCGCGATGTCGCGGCGCATCTGCACCCGCAACTTCGCGTCGAGGTTGGAGAGCGGCTCGTCGAACAGGAAGACCTGCGGCTGGCGAACGATGGCGCGTCCCACCGCCACGCGCTGCCGCTGGCCGCCGGAGAGCTGGCGCGGCCGGCGGTCGAGCAGCGCCCCGAGCTCGAGCAGGTCGGCGGCGGATCGGACGCGCGCGTCGATGTCCGTCTTCGGGACCCGCCGCATCTTCAGGGCGAAGGCGAGGTTCTGGTAGACCGTCATGTGCGGGTAGAGCGCATAGTTCTGGAACACCATGGCGATATCGCGGTCGCGCGCGGGGACGTCGTTGACGACGCGCTGCCCGATCCTGATCGTCCCGGCGGACACACTCTCCAGTCCGGCGATCATCCGCAGCGTCGTGCTCTTCCCGCAGCCCGACGGCCCCACCAGCACGAGGAATTCGCCATCCGCCACCGCTACATCGAAATCGTGCACCGCGACGTAGGGACGGCCGCGCTCTTCGTATATTTTGCGCACGCCTTCCAGGGTTACGCTCGCCATGCGGCCGTTCTCCATCGATGTCTGACCGATTCCGGTTCCCCGAGGGGTTTCTCTGGGGCGCGGCAGCCTCCGCCTACCAGATCGAGGGTTCGCCCCTCGCCGACGGCGCCGGCGCGAGCATCTGGCACCGCTTCACGCATACGCCCGGCAAGACCCCCACCGGGGAAACCGGGGACGTCGCCTGCGATCATTACCGTCGCGCCGCGGGGGATGTGGAGCTGATGCGCGCGCTCGGGCTGCAGGCGTATCGCTTCAGCCTCGCGTGGGCGCGGGTCCTGCCGGCGGGACGCGGTGCGGTGAATGGTGCGGGGCTCGCCTTCTACGATCGCCTCGTGGACCTGCTTCTGCTGCATGGCATCCGGCCCGTGGTCACCCTGTACCACTGGGACCTTCCGGCCGCACTGGACGATCAGGGCGGCTGGCTCAATCGCGATGTGGCGGACTGGTTCGCCGAATACGCGAGGGTGGTCGTCCGCGCGCTCGGTGACCGGGTCGCGCTGTGGACGACTCTCAACGAACCCTGGGTCGTGAGCGATGCCGGCTACCTGCACGGCACGCATGCCCCGGGGCACGCCGATCCGGCCGAGGCGCCCGTCGCGAGTCACAACCTGCTGCGCGCGCACGGGGCCGGCCTCCAGGCGATCCGGGCCGAGGGCGGAAAGCAGGCGGGCCTCGTCGTGAATCTGGAGCCCAAGGTCGCCGCGTCCCCCCGTGCCGAAGACATCGCCGCGACGCGCCGTGCCGACGCCTACATGAACCGCCAGTTCCTCGATCCGGTTTTTCTGGGCCGATATCCCGAGGAGCTGACCCAGATGTTCGGGCCCGCGTGGCCGACGTTTCCCGAGACGGATTTCGCGCTCATCCGCCAGCCGCTCGACTTTCTCGGCATCAACTACTACACCCGTGGCGTCACACGCGACGATCCGTCGGCCCCGCCGGTCCGCGCCGCTCACGCGCGGCAGCCCGGCCACGTCTATACGATGACGAACTGGGAGGTGTATCCCCCGGCCTTCACCGACGTGCTCGTGTGGGTGCGGGATCGCTACGGACCCGTCCCGCTCTACGTGACGGAGAACGGGGCGGCGTTCGAAGACCCGCCGCGGGCCAGCGGCGGGCTGGTGGATGATCCCCAACGTGTGACCTATCTGCGGGACCATCTCGTGGCGCTGCGTGGCGCGATCACCCAGGGCGTCGACGTGCGAGGATACTTCGTCTGGTCGCTGCTCGACAACTTCGAGTGGAGCGCGGGCTACGGCCCGCGCTTCGGACTCTACCACGTGGACTTCGAGACACAGCGGCGGACGCCGAAGGCGAGCGCCCAGTTTTACAGCGAGGTGATCCGCACCCACGGCGCCGTTCTCGCAGCCTGACATGGTGCTCAATCTGCCCGGTCACCCGCCGCCGGGCGAGCGTGGTAGCGGGCTCCGACGTCTTTCCCGAGGCGTACGTGCACTTGGTGATCGACGCCGTCCGCCAGCAGCGGTATCGAGACGGCTCCGGCGGCGACCTCGAGCGGCGTTCCGTCCAGGCTGGCGACGGTCCGCGCCGCGCGCGGCCGCGCCTGCGTCACGGTGATCGCGTACTGCGTCTCGTGTCCCGGGACCCGGTAGCGCAGCGAATAGCCGGGCCATGATGCCGGGATGCAGGGCCGGAGCTGCAGGCTCGCGCCTTCCTCTACCGTAAGGCCCAGCACCGACTCCACCGCGACCCGGTACATCCACCCGGCCGATCCGGTATACCATGTCCATCCGGCACGACCTACATGCGGTGCGGCCCCATATACGTCGGCCGCCACCACGTAGGGCTCGGCCTGGTACACCGCCACCGCCTCGGCTCCGCGCGCCCGGGCTACCGGACTCAACATCTCGAGCAGTGCGGCGGCCCGCTCTTCGCGACCCAGCTCCGCGAGGGCACGCACCGCCCACAATACGCCGTGCGTGTACTGGCCGCCGTTCTCCCGCACCCCCGGCAGGTAGCCCCTGATGTAGCCGGGATCGTGCGCAGTCCGGTCGAACGGCGGGGTGAGCAGCCGGATGAGGCCGGCCGGCGCGTCCACGAGACGTTCTTCCAGCGCGTCGAGCGCCCGCGCGGCGCGGTCAGGCGGTGCTGCACCGGAGAGCACGGCCCACGCCTGGGCGATGGCATCGATACGGCATTCGTCGCTCTGCGCGGAGCCGATGGGCTCGCCGTCGTCGTAGTACGCGCGGCGATACCAGGCGCCGTCCCAGCCGCCCTCGTTCAGGGCCGCGCAGAGGGACGGCAAGGCGGCGCGGTAGCGCGCGATTCTCGTCCTGTCGCCGCGGCGCTCGCACCACGGCAATACCCGCTGCAGGACTTCGTAGAGAAAGAAGCCGAGCCAGACACTTTCGCCGCGTCCCAGGCGGCCCACCCGGTTCATGCCGTCGTTCCAGTCGCCGCCGGCGATGAGCGGCAGGCCGTGCGCACCCCAGGTCAACGACCGGTCGACGGCAAGGCAACAGTGCTCGTACAGGTCGGCGTCCGCGCCGCTCCGGCGCGGGAACAGGAACGCGTACTCCTCGCCCGCGGCGAGGGGCCGAGCCTCGAGGAACCACACCGCTTCCCGAAGGAGGCCCTCGTCCCCCGTGTGCCGGATGTACTCGCTCGTCACGAACGGCAGCCAGAGCGGGTCGTCGGCGAAACGGGTCCGAATGCCGCGGCTGTCCGGTGGATGCCACCAGTGCAGCACGTCGCCCTCCGGAAACTGGTGGGCGGCGTGGAGCAGGATCTGTGAGCGCGTGGTCTCCGGCGAAAGCCACACCAGCGCGGACGAATCCTGCAGCTGGTCGCGAAAGCCGTACGCGCCACCGGACTGAGAGAAAGCCGACCGGCCCCACACGCGGCAGCTCAGGTTCTGGTAGGCCAGCCACCCGTTCACCACGAGATCGAGGGCCGGAGCAGGTGTCGAGATCTGGAGCCGTCCGAGCGTATCGCGCCAGAAGCGGCGCACATCGTCCAATGCTTCGGAGACGGCCATCGCGCTCGCATAGCGCCGGCACAGCTCGAGTGCCGCCGCCCGGTTGTCGGCCTCGCCCAACAACACGCAGCACTCGGCGGCGGCGCCACGGGCGAGCGTGAACGGGACGCGAAACGCGGCGCAGGGGTCGAGCCCGGCGCCGGTGCGACCGTCGAGCGGTGCGCCGCTGCGCTCCGCGGCCAGGAACGCGGCGCGATCCGCCGTGTGACTCGCGGCAGCGCTGCGGCCTTCGGGTCCGACAACGCACGCGAACGCTACGCGTCCCGCGAGCGGACCGCGGTAGGGATGCACGGCGAGAATGGCGCCGGTGGCCGCATCGTGCTGCGTGACGATGAAGCGTCCGTCCCGTTCGGGAACCGTCCCCAGCACCCACCGCGCGTAGAACGAAACGGAAAGCCGGCGCAGGGTCGAGCTTCGATTGGTCACGCGCAGCCGCACCATCTTGACGCCGTCGCGTCGCGGCACGAACGCGGTTGTCTCCTGCTCGAGGTCGAGACTCGTGTGCCGCCAGACCGTGTACCCGAACCCATGCCGGCACTCGTACGCCGCGCCGTCGGGGAGCGACCCGGGTGTGGGCGACCAGCACACGTCGCGGTCTTCGTCGCGCAGATAGAGCACCTCACCCGGGGGATCCAGCACCGGGTCGTTACTCCACGGCGTCAGCCGGTTCTCGCGACTGTTTACGGTCCAGGTGTAGCCGGCGCCGGTCTCACTCGCGATGAACCCCGCCGCTTCGTTGGCGACGACGTTGGTCCAGGGACGCGGTGGGAGCCGCAACCGACCATCGACAGGATCGAGCCGGATGACGTACTCCGCGCCGTCGGCGGTGAATCCCCCGTAACCGTTGAACGCCAGGAGCTCCTCGGTCGCGTCCAGTGTAGCGGGGTGCGGGTCGAGGATCGGTGGCGCAGCCTTCGACGTGACGAGGAGCGCGGGTGTGGGATCGCGCAGCCGGTCCAGTGTCACTCGCGCGCAGCGTTGCGCCAGGATCAACAGCTCGGGCGCGACGTCGGAGGCGGAGCGGACGATGGTCGCCGGATCGCGATCGACCACCCCGTCTGCACTGGCGCCATCCTCCAGAACGAGCAGCGTCACGGCCAGCCCGTTCTGCCGCCACCATCGCACGACCCGACTGAAAGACAGGAGCTCGGCCCGATCGACGTCCCCCCGCACGGCCGCCAGCACGAGGGGTACGTTGCCCGGAACGAAGAGCGCGGAGAGGTCGCCCGGGGTGAGTGGGCTGGCCTCCGGCAGTTCTGCCGGGCTCGCGACCGGTGCGGCGCCGAACAGGAGCGCGCCGGTGAGGGTGGCCAGCCTTTGCGGGTCAGCGGGGAGATCGAGTCGCCTGGCGGTCCCAAATACCGCTTCGATACAGCGCGGCGCTGGGGCCGTCAGCCGGCGCGTCAGGTCGTCGCGCCGATCGCCCGCAGCCACGAGTGCGACGAGCCGAGCGGTCCCGCCGGGCGCGAGCCGCACCGTGCGCCGCAGGGAGAACACGGGATCGAGTACCGGGCCGACGCACCCCGACAGCCGGGTTCCGCTGTCGAGCGCCGCGGGGTCGGCCAGGGAGCGTCCCCGCCCGATGAAGCGCGCGCGGTCCGTCTCGACTTCGATGTCGCCCGGCGCGCCGCCCTCGAGCCAGAAGCCATGGCCCATCCACCGGGGAGGGTCGTCGGGGCCGCGCGGCCGCCGCCGTGCCAGGAGCGCTTTGGCATCCGCGGAAAACTCGGTTTCGACGAACAGCTTGGAGAAGGCGGGATGTGCGGCGTCAGCCGCCGGATCGTTGAGCGTGACCTCGAGGTAGCTCGTGACGTCGAGCCGGCGTTCCGTCCGGCCACGGTTGGTGAGCGCCAGGACGCGGTATTCGCAGTCCGCCTCCGGATCGACGACCACGTCCAGGCGGGATTCGACCTCGCACTCCTCCCGTACGATCGCGACGGACCCCCCTTCCCGCACCGTTTCGTACCGGTCCGGACTTCCTGGAATCGGGTTGCGGCCCGCCGACCAGTAAGCCCCTCGCTCCAGGTCGCGCAGGTAGAACGACACCCCGCCCACGTCTCGCGAGCGATCTGCCGACCATCTCGTGAGCGCCACATTTTGCCAGGCCGAGTAGCCGCCGCCCGCGTGGGTCAGGATCACACGATAGCGGCCATTCGAGAGCAGGTGCGCGAGCGGCACGTTGCCGGTCAGTACTGGAAGACGATGTCCAGGGGAACCCGGCGCACGACAACTCCGCCCGCCGAGTCGGACACCGCCTCGGCCGCGTCGACGAGGACGGCTCGGCGTCCGGGCAGCGGCGCACGCACGACCAGCCCGCCGGGCGGCACGTGCACGCCCGGCTCGATGTGGATGCGGACCGTACTGCCTTCGCGACGGGCGCTCCACGCGGTGATGCGCTCGAAGTCGTCCAGCCGCCGCGGGGCGAGCGAATCCTGCGGCACCGACAGCGCCAGCGCGAGCGCGACGGACGCGATCATCCTTTCACGCTCCCGGCCATGATGCCCTGGATGTAGTAGCGCTGCAGGAAGAGGAAGGAGAGGAACACCGGCAACACCGTCACGACTGCGCCCGCCATCATCATCTCGGTGTCCTGCACGTGCTCGCCCGCGAGATTGGCGAGCGCCACGGGCAGCGTGTAGCGGGCGTCGTCGCTGAGCACGATGAGCGGCCACATGAAGTCGTTCCACGCGGAGAGGAACGTGAACACGCCGAGCGTGACGAGGACGGGGGTGATCGTGGGCAGGACGACCGAGCGGAAGATCCGCAGCTCCCCCGCCCCATCCAGCCGGGCCGCGTCCAGCAGATCGTCGGGGATCGAGAGCGCGTACTGGCGCACCAGAAACACGCCGTAGATCGGCGCCAGCACCGGGATCATGGCGCCGAACAGCGTGTTGATCAGGCCGAGCTCGCGCAGCTCGAGGAACATCGGCAGCATCGCGACCTGCCCCGGCACCACCATACCGGCCAGCAGGATGCGGAACAGCCCGTCGCGGCCGCGAAACCGGAGCTTGGCGAACCCATAGCCCGCCATGGCTGTGATCAGCACGCCGAGCAGCGTGCCGCCGACCGAGATGATCACGCTGTTGGCGAAGTAGCGGCCGATGCTCTGGCTCGTGAACAGGGCGCGATAGTGCTCGAGCGTGGGCGCATGCGGCAGCAGCGGCGGGGGCGACGAGTTCGCCTCGCCCGAGCGCATGAACGACGCCGACACCATCCAGAGGAGCGGCGTCGCCGCCAGCGTCGCCGCCACGAGCAGCAGCCCGTGGACCGCGATCCCGCGGGTCCGGGCTTTCACGCCGTTCGCTCCCGGCGCAGCCACAGCTGGACCAGCGTCCCGGCCAGCGTGAGCAGGAACAGCACCATCGCCACGGCGGCGGCGAATCCCAGGCGCCACCAGCGGAACCCCTGCTCGTACATGTAGAGCACCAGGGTGAGCGTGCTCTTGAGCGGTCCTCCCTGCGTCATGACGTACGGCTCGCTGAAGATCTGAAACGCCGCGATCATCGTGACGACGCCCACGAACACCATCGTGGGTCCGAGCATGGGAAGCGTCACGTGCCGGAAGCGCCCCCACGACCCGGCGCCGTCCAGGTCGGCCGCCTCGTACAGCTCGACGGGGATGGTCTGCAGCCCCGCGAGGAAGATCAGCATGTTGTAGCCGAAGTTCTTCCATACCGACATGAGGATGATCGCCGGCATCGCCCAGTGCGGATCGCCGAGCCAGTCGATGGGACCGATCCCCACGCCGCCGAGCAGCGCGTTGAGGAGCCCGTACTGCGGATGGTAGATGTAGCGCCACACCAGGGCCACGGCGACGAGCGTGGTGACCCAGGGCGCGAAGAACGCGCTCCGGAAGAACGGCTTCCACCGGACCGCTTTGGAGTTCACGGCCAGGGCGGCGGCGAGCGACACGACCACCGACAAGGGACCCCCGACAACCACGTAGTAGACGGTGTTCTTGAGCGCCGTCCAGAACAAGGGCGTCGTGAACAGCGTGCGGTAGTTGTCGAGGCCGATGAACCGGGTGCTCGCCGGATCGCCGATCGAATAGATGTCGAAGTCGGTGAACGAGAGGAGGAACGCCCCGATCACCGGGATGACGAAGAACACCCCGATCAACGCCAGGCCGGGGGTGACGAACGCCCAACCGGCGCGCTTCTCCACTATTTCCGGGTCCCCGCCCGGGCCAGCAGGTAGCGCCGCCGCTCGAGCACCCGGTCCACTTGGCGGTCCAGCGTGGCCAGGGCCTCGGCCGGCGTGACGCCGCCGCGCACCGCGGCCTCGGTCTGGTCCATGATCTTGGTCGTCACCTCTTCCCATTCCGGGATCATGGGCGTCGGAACGGTGCGATCCAGCTGGATCCGAAATGCCTGCGCTTCCCGGTCGGCCGCCAATGCGGAGTCTGTCCAGGTTTCGCGCCGGGCGGGCAGGTCCCCGGTGAGCCGGTAGAACTGCAGCTGCACCTCAGGGCGCGAGAGATAGCGCATCAGCTCCCACGCCAGCGCCTGGTGTTTCGAGTTGCGGAGGATCACGAGGCTCGACCCGCCGGCGAGCGAGACCCCGCTCTCGGGACCGGTGGGGCCGGGCATGGGCGCGGTGGTCCACGAATGTTGCAGCTCGGGGGGCAGGCGGCGCCGGAATTCTCCGATGTTCCACGGCCCCGTGACGTACAT
This sequence comes from Gemmatimonadales bacterium, assembly GCA_035456525.1. Lineage (GTDB taxonomy): Bacteria > Gemmatimonadota > Gemmatimonadetes > Gemmatimonadales > GWC2-71-9 > DASTHG01. Next base: position 716 of record DATICZ010000003.1, on the reverse strand, counting down.
GGCGAAGGTGCCGCGGGCGAACTCCTGATACAGGTTGGCGATGTCGTTGCTCGTGGCCGGCGGCGCGAGCCGCTGGCGATAGAGCGAGAGGAGAAAATCGAAGGCGCGCGCGTATGCGGAGTCCGCGAACGCACCGTGGCCATCCGGGGTGATGAGCGGCGAGCCCTGCTCGAGGCCGAGCAGCACCTGCGGGGGCCATTCGTTCAATGGCAGGTAGATCGCGTAGTGCCCCGGGCCCTCCACGCGAGTGACGGCGCGCATCGCCGCGAGCCAGTCGGTCCAGTTGTCGGGCATGCGGGGGTAGCCGGCGCGCGCTAGGATGTCGGTCCGATAGAACAGCACGCGCGTGTCCACGTACCAGGGAATGCCATAGACGCGGGCGTCCACCACGTTGGTCGCCCAGATCCCCGGGAAGTGGCCGGTCGAATCCATCCCGGGCGTTGCGCGCACGAACGAGTCGAGCGGCGCGAGCGCGCCCAGCGTCACCATCTCGGGGATCCAGGTGTTACCCATCTGGGCGACGTCGGGCGTGGCGTCACCGACGTGCGCGGTGAGCAGCTTCTCGTGCGCCGCGGTCCAGGGGATCTGCTGCACGCGCACGTGGACGCCCGGGTGCTCGCGCTCGAAGTCGCGCACCAGCTGCGCCACCACCTCACCCTCGCGCCCGAACGCCCAGAACCGCAGCGTGTCGGGCGATTCGCGCGGCGCGCACGCCG
>DATICZ010000002.1:0-12921 GCA_035456525.1 Gemmatimonadales bacterium | reverse complement strand
CTCACGTCGGCGAGATTCGAGGCGGTGAGGGCGACGTTCAGCGCCGCCGCGGTGCCGGCGTTCTGGACGACGTCGGAGAGGCGGATATCGTCGACCCAGACTTCGGCCTGGTCGATGAACGTCGCGGATCCCACGCGCCAGATTCCCGCCGCGAGCTCCTGCACGGCCGCCAGGTTCGGAGGCGCGCCGCCGGGGTCCTTCACGTGGGCGATATAGGGCCCGTCGCACATCACGAAGGCGGTGTCGTCCGGCACGAGCGGGGGAGCGGGGCACCCCGGATACACGTGCGGCGGGTCCCCGGCGAGCCAGGCCTGCTGGATGCGCGTGCGCAGCGCCACCCACCGGTCCAGCGCGATCACCACCTCGGGATCCCACGACGCGGTGCGCGCCGGCGCGTGGTAGTAGTAGAAGTTGTCGGCGTCCTTCCCCACCTTGAGAAAGAACTCCAGATCCCCGTCCTCCCAGCCCGGCCCGCGCCCCCGCGCCCACACGCGGAGCTGTCGGTACTTGAGGAAATTCTTGTCGCCCTCGGCGCCGAACCGCGTGAAGGCCTCGGCGCGCTGACCGAGCTGTAGCCCTTTCGCCAGCAGCCGCAGGGACTGCTCGTTGATCTGCGTCGTCCCCACCTGAAAGCTCTGGTCCTGGCGCGCCGCCTCGTTCCCGACGCCGGGGGGCGGCGTGTAGCCCAGATCACGATTCTCGGTGCTCACCACCGACGCGACGACTTCGCCCAGCCCGGTGGCGCGGTCGCCCCCCACCCCGGCCAGCGGCGTTTCGGCCCGCTTCAGCCAGGTCGCGCCCACGAGCCGGACGCGCGACAGCGCGAAGTAGATCTGCGGATCCGATGCACCGGGGGCCGCCTCCGGAGCGAGCACGGTGAGCCGCAGCGTCTGCACCTGCCGCAGGTTGGGCGAGCCCACCGCCAGAGTGTCGGTGCGAAACGGGATGCGAAACAGCCGCCACCCGGACGAGCCGCTCGATGTCCGGACCATGCCTCCATCGCGCACGTAGTAGCGGTCGTCGCCGATCGGAAATACGAAGCGGACGAAGTCCTCCTGGGTCTTGGCCCCCACGGCCACGTCCAGCTGCGCGTCACCGTCCTGATCCTCGGTGTCCACGGCGCCGTTGTGGCGGCCGCAGCGCGAGCGCGGGTCCCCGAATAGATAGCTCACGATCTGCCCGCTCACCGACGCGCTGCACAGCGGCAGCGAGTCGAGCTCGCCCGTCGCGGCGTTCACGATGCCGTCCGCGCGGTCGCCCAGGATGCCCTCATCGTTGACCGAGGCGCTCCAGGAGTGGGTGACCGGGTCGCGCTCGGTGTCGAGACGGCCCACGCCCGCGATCCGCACGCCGCTGTACGTCGTGTCGCCGGCAGTCACGCTCAGCGTCTCGGGCACGAAGGCGAGCGCATCCTCGAAGACGGAGCCGAAGTCGAACAGCACCGCCGCCCGGTTGGTCTTCGCGACCCGCAGCTCGTCCTCCCACACCCAGAACTCGAGGTACTCGACGCGCGACAGATCGATGCCGGACGTCGACAGCGTCTGGGTAATGGAGCGCCAGCGCGTCGTGGGCCGGGCGTTGTTGCCCGACCCGGGGCGGCGCCAGTTCGGGATGCCGGTCCGCGAGTCGGCCAGGCCCATCATGGTGTCCGGCTTGAGCATCAGCCAGAGCACGGGCTCCGCCGACTGCACCTGGCCGGTGAGCACGATGGTAGTATCGATCTGCGTCGCCGTGAACTGCACCAGGCGGCCGTCGAAGTCGATCGGCAGCGACTGCCATGTGAGCGGCACGGCGTCCAGCGTGTCGAAGCCGATCGCCGGGATCCCGAATGCGGTGGCGCCGCGGCTGGACGAGGGGACGCTGCCCCAGTGCCACGCGTTCTCGTTGAGGGAGATGAAACGACCGGCCTGGGCCTCGAACTCCTCGAGGTAGGCCTGGCCCAGGGGGTTGGGACGCGGACGGGAGAGGGCCACTTCGCCCGACACGGTGAGGAACGACGGGGCGTCGCTCCGGGCGCCGGGGATGAGATTCACGGCGCGAGTGATCCACCCCGGCTGGAAGCGCAGGTTGGCGCTCACGCCGCCGATGAAGCCGGAGGCCGGCTCGAAGCCCAGCTGCGGCCGGGTGAAGACGGTCTGCTCCTTCTGGAACAGCCCCGTCAGATGCACCTGTCCCACCTGACCCAGGTCGTAGGAGGCCGCCATGCCGTAGATCGACGTGGGAGCGACCGCGAACGACGCGCGCTCCTCGAACTGCGCCCGCACGGCCCCCTGGCTCCCGGTGAAGAGCGAGTCCGGGTTCTTGAAAGTGACCAGGCCGACCGTGTAGTCGATGGTGTAGTCCTGGTCGCGCTGCAGCAGCCGGTTGCCGAGGTAGAGCTTCTCGCTGCCCTCACGGATCTGGAAGCTCGAGAGCGACAGGGTGCCGCGGTCGGAGGCCGCCGAGGCGTCGCCGTGGAGGGTGAGCGTGAACACCGAGGGCGGCCCCTGTTGGGCGAGCAGGAGGCGCGGCGTGCGATACAGCGAGTCGTTGCGCTCGGAAAGGACCAGTTTCGCCGTGTCGGCGAACGGCTGGAGGTGCGGGAAGACGACGTAGAAATCGCGCAGCGGCGCCCCCTGGCCGGGATCGCGATCGCGGGGGAAGAGCCGGTTGTACTGATCCAGCCGGGTGAAGTCGTTGGCGAGTGCCAGGCCCAGGATGTCGAGGTATGTGTCGCTCGAGCCGTCGGGGCGTTGCCGCTGATTGACGGCGAGATCGAGAGTCACGCTGGTGCGCGCCAGGTCCTGTCCACCCAGCCGGTAGGCGGAGCGGATCTCGAAGCGGAACGAGGGGAAGGCCGCGGTGACGCCGGGGCGCGGGTCGTAGATCAGGCGCAGCGTGTCCACCACGGTCGTGTCCGGGTTGCGCGCCACCGGGAAGGTGCCCACGCAGCGGCTCGCCGGACCGCAGGCCGACTGTCCCTCCGGGATGTAGGAGACCGCGAGGTAGTCGTTGGGATCGAGCCGGCTCGCGAGGGCGATCCAGGTGCCGCTGGGATCTTCGTAGAAGTCCCTCCCCTTCACCAGCAGATCCCAATCGAACGGGCCGGCCCGCTCGCCCGAGCAGTCCACGGCCCTGGTCCCGGGGCCGCAGGCGACGGCGTGGATGCCGCCGATGTTCTGGTTGGTACCGGCGTTGGGCGCCCGGACGCGATACACCTGCAGGCTGGCCACTCGCAGCGAGTCGGGGAGTGCCGCGGGAACGATGTTGAGAATGTCGATCGCCGGAAATCCTGGTACGGCCGCCGGGTCGATCGCGAAGAAGAAGCGCCCCTGCTCGTAATCGAGGTCGCGGAGCTGCCGGTCGATCGGCTCGGTGGTGGTCTCTCCGATGTTGTAGGTCCGGTCCCGGACCACGTTGCCCTTCTGTTGCGCGTAGATGCCGCGGACCTCCAACGGGCCGACCTGGGACACCGCCTGCACGCCGAAATTGTTCGCCGGGATGGCGGCGCTGATGAAGCGGGACGCGGGGATCTGGAAGGACACGTTGCCGGCTTCGACGCGCCGCAGGATCTCGTCCTCGAGCCCTTCGTACCATACCTGCAGGTTGTTGTTGGCGTCGAACTCGCGCTGGCTGTCGAAGTCCACGTTGACGTGGAGTCGCTGCCCGACCACTCCACCGGAGCGGATCGCATACTGCGGATTGGGGGTGATGGCGGGGAATCCGGCGCGGCAGCCCGAGATGGCCTGCTGACGCTCCACCGCATTGCAGCGCAGGTTGCGGAACTGGTCGGCCTTCATTTCGAAGCGCAGGCTCAAATCCATCCCCAGCGCGGCGAACTGCCCGAGCACGCCGGTGGCGCCCGCGGCCTGGAACACGCGCGGCTCGGCGGGCTCCGGGGCCCCCGGCGCGAGACGCGCCAGCGCGGCCAGCCCGGTGTCCGCGACAGCGCCGGTCAGCGCGAGCCCGCCAGCCGGCAGCCCGGCGCGGACTCGGGTCTCCCACGCGCCGGCCACGAGGGCGGGCGGCACACGTGCGCCGAGCCGTCCGCCGGGCGCGAGCGCGGCCACACGCACCGGCCCCAGACGCTCGAAGCGATACGCCAGCCGGAACGCCGGCGCGCGCGCGCTGTCGGGGCCGGGGCCTTGGGCCCGAGCCTGGGGAACGAGCAGCGTGAGGAGGAGAAAAACGAGCGAGGCGGGAGGCCGCATCCCTTGTAGCCGCTTGGAGTTCCGAATATAATGGCCAAACCCCCCGTGCGCATCCTCCCCCGCTATCTGGTGCGGCAACACTTCGCACCGCTCGCCTTCGCGCTGTCGGCGCTCACCGCGCTGATGCTGCTCAATCAGATCGCCAAGCAGATCGGCAATCTCGTCGGGAAGGGACTGTCGGCGGGCATCATCATGGAAGTGTTCGTGCTGAGCGTGCCGTTCATCGTGGCGATGACGTTGCCGATGGCCGTGCTGGTCGCCGTGCTGCACACGATGAGCCGGCTGGCGGCCGACAGCGAGATCACCGCCATGACCGCGAACGGGATCAGCGTCGGCCGCATCGCGCGGCCGGTGCTGCTGTGGGCCGCGGTCGTAGCGATCCTCGCGTTCCTGTGGAACGATCAGGTGCTGCCGCGCTCGAATCACCGTCTCCGAACGCTGCTCGTGGACATCCAGCGCAAGAAGCCGTCCCTCGCCTTGAAGGAGCAGGTGATCAACGAGGTCGTCCCGGGCCAGTTCTTCCTGCGGGCAGCACGGATCGATCCGGCCACCAACCGGCTGCGTGACGTGACGATCTACGATCTGGGCGATGCCGACCGCCGCCGTATCATCACGGCCGACAGCGGGCAAATGGCTTATACCCCGGGGCAGACCGATTTGTACCTGACCCTGCGGGACGGCGACATCCAGGAAGTGCGGCGCGGGCAGGACGCGCAGTTCAACCGCACGTTCTTCCACACGAATTTCATCCGTGTCCGCAACGTCTCGAACCAGATGGTGCGCACCGAGGAGGACGCCTACCGGGGCGACCGGGAAATGACGGTGTGCGAAATGGCGCAGGTCGTCCGGTCGGCGGGAAACGACGCCCGCATCGCCCACCGGCAGGCGGACGCCACCGTGCAGCGCGACTTGCGGCGGCTCGCCGGCCTCGCCCCCGTCCCCGCGCCGGTCGCCGTCGCCCCGTCGGATACCCTGCCCGGCGTCTTCTGCCGGTTCGTGGGCCGGGTGACGACCTGGCTGCTGCCGGCGCCGGCGCAGGCGCAGACCCCGTCCCCCAGTGTGCCGATCCCCGTGACCACGCCGGCGCCGCCGGTCGTGCCGCAGGTTCCCCTCGTCACACCCGGCGGGATCTCGTCGGAGAAGGACGGCGTGGACAGCGCGCGGCGCCGCGCCGCGATCTACATGGTGGAGATCCACAAGAAGCTCGCAATCGCCGCCGCCTGCTTCGTGTTCGCCGTGCTCGGCGTCCCGGTCGCGCTGCGCTTCCCGCGCGGCGGCGCGGGACTCGTGATCGGCGTCAGCGTGGTCGTGTTCGCGGTCTACTATGTGGGGCTGATCGTGGGCGAGGATCTGGGCGACCGGCTGATCGTCTCCCCGTTCGTGTCGATGTGGGTGCCGAACCTGTTGTTCGGGGCGCTCGGGCTGCTGGGCATCTGGGTGATGCGCCGGGCGAGCCCCACGGCCCGCGGGGGAGACTGGTCCGACCTCAAGGACGCGGTCGTCGGGCTGTTCCGGCGCCGGGCGCACGCCTGATGCGCACCCTCGACCGCTACGTGCTGCGCCAGTGGGCGATCGTGTTCCTCGTCGTGATGCTCGGCTTCCCGCTGCTCGTGATCATCATCGATCTGGCCGACAAGTTCGAGCGGTACCTGGCGCGCGGGCTCACGAAGGGCCACGTCGCGCTGGCGTACGTGTACGGCATGCCGGACACCATGTTCCTGGTGTTGCCGGCGGCGGTGCTGTTCGCCACGGTGTTCACCGTCGGAGCGATGGGGCGCCACTCCGAAATCACGGCGGCCAAGGCGTCGGGCGTTTCGTTCCACCGTCTCGTGCGGCCGCTGTTCCTCGCCGCCGTGGCGGCGTGCCTGGCGGGCGTGGGCCTGGGAGAGCTGGTGCCGATCGGCGCGGCGCGGAAAGCGGAGCTGCTGGGCGAGAAGGCGATCCGGACGGGCGCGCGCAGCAACTTCGTGTACCGGGCCGACGGCGGCTGGGTGTACGCCATCCGCAGCCTCCAGATCGACTCGGGTGAGCTGGCCGATCTGATCCTGGAGCGCGTGGGCACCGGCCCGGCGTACCCGACGATCGTGGTGACGGCGCGGCGGGCGCGCTACGGCCGAACGGGGGGCTGGACGCTCCAGGACGGCCGCGTGCGCTACCTGCTGGACCCGGGCGTCGAGCGGGCGTTCGAGTTCGGCACGCTGCGGGTGCGCATGATGCGCGAGACGCCCGCGGATCTGCTGGCCGAGCCGAAAACGCCCGAGGAGATGCGGTATGCGGAGCTGGGGCGCTACATCGACGCCCTGGCGCGCTCGGGGTCGGACACGCGCAAGCTGGCGGTGGATCGCGCGTTGAAGCTCGCGATTCCCTTCACCTGCATGATCATCGCGTTGTTCGGGGCGCCGCTCGCCATCACCAACCCGCGCAGCGGTGCGGCGTGGGGGGTGGCGGTGAGCCTCGCCACCACCTTCCTGTTTCTCCTCCTGATGCAGCTCTCGCGCGCCGTCGGGGGCGGTGGTCTGCTGCCGCCGACGCTGGCCGCGTGGTTTCCGAACCTGCTGGTGGGCGTGGGCGCGGTGTGGCTGCTGCGAAAGGCGCAGACGTAGCAACGATTGAAGACCCGCGACTTGACGACGCCCGCAACGGGCGGAGTTTTAGGGGACGCCTCGGCATGGCCCGTCTTGAACGCCGCCCACTGGATGTCGGCCACACAATCGATGGGGGGAACATGAAGCTGCCCTGGAAACTTTGTCTGCTCATCGCGTCGATCACGCTCCTGGGAATGTCCACCCTGCGTGCCCAGGGAGTCACCACCGCCGCCATCGCCGGGATCGTCACCGATTCCACGGGGGCCGCGCTCGGCGGGGCGCGAGTGGTCGCCGTGCACAGACCTTCGGGGACGGAGTATGCCGCGGCGACCCGGGCGGACGGCCGGTTCACGATCCCCGGCATGCGCGTCGGCGGACCGTACCGCGTCACGGTGACCATCGTCGGCCACCGGCCCGAAGCGCAGGACGGCATCCAGCTCACGCTGGGCGGGACCGCCGACCTGCGGTTCGTCCTGGCGCAGGTGAGCGTCGAGGTGGCCCCCATCGTCGTGACCGCGACCACCAATCCGGTGTTCAGCGCGGAACGCACGGGAGCCGCCACGACGATTTCCACCGTGCAGATCGCCCACCTCCCGACCATCAGCCGCCGCGTCGATGACCTGCTCCGGCTCACGCCCGAATACAGCCCCATGTCGTTCGGGTTTTCGTTCGCCGGCCAGGACAACCGATTCAACAACATGACGATCGACGGGTCCTACTTCAACAACTCGTTCGGGCTCGCCGGAGAGCCCGGCGACCGGACCGGCGTGGCGCCCATTTCCCTAGACGCGCTCGAGCAGCTACAGGTGAACATCGCGCCGTTCGACGTCCGCCAGGGCAACTTCGTCGGCGCCAACATCAACATGGCCACCAAGAGCGGCACCAACGAGTTCCGTGGCTCGGCCTATTTCAACTCGCGCAATGACCAGTTCGTCGGCACGAAGGCGGGAACGAACAAGTTCGACCCCGGCTCGTTCAAGTTCCACCAGATCGGCGTTGCGCTGGGCGGACCGATTCTCAAGAACCGCCTGTTCTTCTTCGGCAGCTACGAGGACGACGGCCAGACACTGCCGGGGACGACGTTCAAGGCCAACGACGGCTCCCAGCCCGTCGGCGGCAACATCACGCGGGTCCAGGCCTCCGACCTGGACGCGTTGAGTAGCTACCTCAACACCAACTTCGGCTACGTCACGGGCCCATATCAGGGCTACGATTTCGAGGTGCCCTCGAGGCGGTTTCTCGCGCGACTCGACTTCAACCTGAACGATCGCAACAAGCTGAGCGTGCGGTACAACCTGCTGAATTCGAGCTCCGACATTCTGCTGTCCAACTCCGCTTCGCTCGGGCTCGGCAACCGCCGGGGCAGCTTGAATTCGCTGAACTTCGCCAACTCGAACTACGCCATTCTCGAGAACCTCCGCTCCATCGTGGGCGAGTGGAATTCGTCGCTGGGCGGCCGCATGTCCAACAACCTGATCGTCGGGTACAATTCGAGCGACGAGAGCCGGAAGGTCATCAGCCCGCCCTGGTTCCCCCTGGTGGAGATCCTCAACACCAACACGAATTACACGACGTTCGGGTTCGAGCCGTTCACGCCCGACAACCAGCTGACCTACCACAGCTACCAGTTCCAGGACAACTTCACCGTCTATATGCAGAAGCACTCGGTGACGTTCGGGGTGAGTGTCGAGAAGTACCACTCCACCAACGTCTTCTTCCCGGGTGCGCAGAGCGTCTACGTGTACAACTCGCTGGCCGACTGGTACACGGACGCCAACGACTATCTGGCGAACCCGACCCGCACGGTCTCGCCGGTCACGCTGCGCCGGTTCCAGGTCCGGTATTCGAACATCCCGGGCCAGACGGAGCCCGTGCAGCCGCTCGACGTGCTGTACTACGGCGTCTACGCCCAGGACGAGTGGCGCCCGATCCCCAACCTGACCCTGACCGGCGGGTTGCGGATCGACGCCCCGAAATTCAAGAACACCGCCTACGATAACGCGGTAGCCGACACGATGTCGTTCCGCGATGCCAGCGGCGCGACGGTGCACTACAACAGCGGGGCCCTGCCAGGGGTCAACCTGCTGTTCTCGCCGCGGCTCGGCTTCAATTACGACGTGCACGGGATGCACCAGACGCAGATCCGCGGCGGTACCGGCATCTTCACCGGCCGCCCCGCCTACGTGTGGATCTCGAACCAGGTCGGCAACACGGGCGTGCTCACCGGCTTCATCCAGCAGGACAACACGACGGCCTTCCCGTTCCACCCGGATCCCGATCACTACAAGCCGGCGACGGTCACCGGCGCGCCGGCGACGAGCTTTCAGCTCGCCCTCACCGACCCGGATTTCAGGTTCCCGCAGGTGTGGCGCAGCAACCTCGCGGTGGATCAGCAGTTGCCCCTGGGCATGACGGGCACCGCCGAGTTCCTGTATACGAAGGACATCAATGGCATCGCGTACATCAATGCCAATCTCCCCGCGGCACAATCCGCGTTCACGGGCGTCGATACGCGGCCGCGCTGGACGTCGAACCGCATCTACTCGAACGTCAGCGACGCGACCGTGCTCACCAACCAGGCGGTCGGCCACTCGTACAACGTGTCGTTCTCGGTGGAGCGGTCGTTCAACAACGGGCTGTTCACCAAGCTGGGCTTCTCACACGGCGTGAGCCAGAACACGGTGGACGCGGGCTCCATCGCGTCCGGGTCATGGACGGGGAACGCCATCGGCCGCGATCCCAACAATCCGGCGCTCGGGTTCTCCCAGTTCTCCCCGGCCAACCGGTTTTTCGCGGCCGTGACCTACAGCCGTGACTTCTTCGGCATCGGGCCCACCAGCATCAGCGTGTACTTCGACACGCGCAACGCCGGGAACGGGAGCTACGTCTTCGCCGGGGACATGAACGGTGATGGAGTGGCCAACAACGACCTCATCTACATCCCGCGCAGCACGAGCGAGATGAACTTCCTCCCGCTGACCGTGGGGAGCACGACCTACACGCCCGATCAGCAGGCCGTCGCGTGGGAGGCATACATCAACCAGGATCCGTATCTGAGCAAGCACCGCGGCCAGTACGCCGAACGGAACGGCGTCTTCCTGCCGCTGGTATCCCGGGCCGATCTGAGCTTTTCACAGGACGTCGGGCGGACGATCGCGGGCCAGCCCAACCGGCTGCAGTTCCGCCTGGACATCCTGAACGTGACCAACCTGATCGATAGGGATTGGGGCGTCTCCCAGGGCCTCGTCACCACACGGCCGCTGGTCTCTGCCGGCGCCGATGCCAGCGGGGCTGCGCAATACCGGCTGGCGACCGTGGGGGGGCAACTGATCTCCAAGTCGTTCCAGAAGTCCGTGTCCACGTTCGACGTCTGGCGCCTGCAGCTGGGCGTGCGTTACCTGTTCAACTGGTAGCCGGCGACGTCGCGGCACACGGCGAACCGCCCCCCGAACGGGGGGCGGTTTCGTTTTCAGGGAGAAAGCCGGTGACTCCGCCGCAGCCAGATCAGGTAGACCGGAATACCGAGCAGGATGCCGAGGAACGCGAGCCCGGTCGGACCGGGGTGTTCGAGCAGCGCGTTGCCGAGGATGATGAGCGCCGCCACGACGAACAGCACCGGAACCACCGGATACCCCCACACGCGCACCGGGCGGGGGCGATCGGGCTGCGTCCGGCGCAGGACGAACACCGCGGCCGCGGCCAGGGCATAGAAGGGAAAGATCGCCACGACGAACTGATCGGCCAGCTGTTCGAACGTCCGGGCCAGCACGAACACCACGCCGAGCGCCGCGGTGAGCACGATCGCGGTCGAGGGCGTCTGGTAGCGGGGATGCACCCGGGCGATGGCCCGGAAGAACAGGCCGTCGTCGGCCATGGCGAAGAAGATCCGCGGTGACGTGAGGATCGAGCCGAGCAGCGTGCTGAACGTCGCGATCATCACCACGACCGCCACCAGCCCCACGCCCGCCCTTCCGATGATCAGCTGGGCCGCATCCGCCGCCACCAGCGGCGACTGCGCCATACGGTCGATCGGCAGCAAATAGAGGTACGCGGCGTTGACCAGCAGGTAGATGCCGATCACTGCGCAGGTACCGATGACGAGGGCGCGCGGCAGATTGCGTTGCGGATCCCGGACCTCGCCACCCACGAACGACAGGTCGCCCCATCCATCGTAGGCCCACAACACCGAAACCAGCGCCAGGCCGAACAGTCCGGGCTGCAGAGGACCCCCGGGAGCCGTGAAATGCCCGAACGCGCCCCCGCCGACCAGGAACGCGAGCATGACGAGCAGCGCGAGCGCGCCGAATTTCGCGGCGGTGGTCAGGTTCAGGATCAGCGCGCTCCACCGCACGCCCACGTAGTTCAAGGTCGCGGTCGCGATGATCGCACCGGCCGCGATGTAGTGCACCGCGCCCGCGTACTGGGGCAGCCGGGGATCGTAGCCGAGGGAGCGCAACAGATATTCGGCGAACGGCGTGGAGATCGCACCCAGGGCGGACGCGCGGATCAGGACGAGCTCGGTCCACCCGAACAGAAACGCCGCCAGACGGCCAAATCCTTCCCTGATGTAGACGTACACACCACCCGAGCGCGGATACATCGCCGCCAGTTCGGCGTAGGTGAGCGCACCGCACAGCGCCAGGGCGCCGCCCAGCACCCAGACGCCCAGCATCGGAAGCGGCGCGGGGACCCGTTCGGCGATGATCGCGGGAGTGCGGAAGATGCCGCTCCCGATCGTCGACCCGACGAGCACCGCCACGGCGCTCCACAGGCCGAGCCGCCGGGGAAGGCGTTCACCGAATGCATCGGGGGCGGTGGACATGCGTCGCGGAATATACATTTCCTTCCCCATGACACGACGCCTCCGCAGAGTCGCCTGGGCCGCCGCCATCGCCACCTACCTGCTCATCGTGCTCGGCGCGGTCGTGCGCATCACGGGCTCGGGGATGGGGTGCGGCGACGACTGGCCCGTGTGCCACGGCCGCCTGTTCCCCTCCTTCGACGACCTGTCGACCCTCATCGAGTGGAATCACCGCCTCGTCGCCGCAATCGTGTCGACGCTGGTCGTGGCGCTGGCCGGGCTCACCTGGTGGGAAAGGCGGAGAGCACGGAGCACGGAGCAGTATGCTCCGGGCAGAGCAGGATACCTGGCGCTGGGCCTGTTGATCGTGCAGGTGCTGCTCGGCGCGGTCACGGTGAAACTGGAGCTCCCGCCCTGGACGGTCATCCTGCATCTGGGGACAGCCCTGGCGCTGTTCGCCGTACTGCTCTGGGTCGCACTCGGCGCTCCGGCCCGCCGTCCGGGCACGGCCGCGCTGGTGGCCGCGGGATGGGGGTTCGTCACGGTGCTGTTCGGAGGGCTGACGGCCAATCTCGGCGCGGCCACGGCGTGCGTCGGATTCCCGCTGTGCAATGGACAACTCGTTCCGGTGGGCAATTATCTGCAACACCTCCACTGGACGCACCGGCTGTTGGCGTACGGCCTGTTCGTCTACCTGCTGGTCTGGACACTGCGCTCGCGGCGGCGCGATGCGGCAGTGGGGCTGGGTCTCGTCGTGCTCCAGTTGGTGGTTGCCGCGACCATGGTGCTGCTCACCGTACCGCCGTCGCTCCAGGCCGCACATGCGGCGGTCGGAGCCGCGCTGTGGGGAGCGCTGGTGGTGACAGCGGTGGTGGACGAAACCGAGGCCCCGGCGGGCGCCGGGGCCTGAGCGTCACTGGATCTGCTGCAGGTCCTTCAACCCGTCCGGCCCCAGCAGCTCCTGCCAATCGGGCCGGCTCGGCTCGCGCCGATCGTCGGTGTAGATCAGCTTGAAGTTGCCGAACTGGGTCAGATCCATGAAGACGTACCTGAGATTCCGGTTCCGCGTGTACTTCCAGATTTCATAGGGCGACGCGCCCGCCTGCACGTGCCGCTCCAGCAACTCGTCGGGCGACCCGTACTTGATGAAGATGCGGCCGCGATCGGTGCGCCACCCGGGGATCGCCGACGCGCCGCCCTCGCGGAAGCGGCGGTCCGCTTCGGTGATGGCCGCATAGAACCGATCCCGCTCTTCGTTGCGCACCGTACCCGGCGATGGGTCGCGACGGCCCCAGAACTGCCGCAGCCATTTCCGCTTCCCCTCCACCGAGAGGGAGGAGTACAC
>DATICZ010000001.1:0-37337 GCA_035456525.1 Gemmatimonadales bacterium | reverse complement strand
CGGGGGAATTGGCGCAATGAAGGATGCCCCCATCGTCGGCGACGCACCGGCCACTGTGGTCACCATCCCCGTGGTGAACCTGGACGAGTATCTCGCACGGGTCGAGGCTGCAGGTGGCCGGGTAGTCGAGCCGAAGTTGCCAATCCCTGGTATCGGCTGGTATGCAACCTGCGCCGAGCCAGGGGGGCTTCGCTTTGGGATGATACAGGCGGACCCCGACGCGTCGTGAGGTCCGGAGCTGGAACTCCAGGAGGAACGTCGCTTTCGCAGCGGCATGGTGTACCTACACTACCGATCAGCAAGGGGCCAGGCCGTCTAACCTGCGCTCGATGCTGACGGCCCGCGATACGGAGACCAAGCTACGTTCGCTCTTGCCCGCGCAGTAACGTATGCATCTCTCTTTATCGGCCTCGTCCTGGTCTTCCTGCCGAGGCAGATCCTGGTCTCCTCCGGCATCACCCGCCCACCAACGTTCGGACCCATTGAGCTCGCCGGACTTGCGGTGGGCGCGGTGGGCGCCGTTCTCGCCCTCTGGTGCATCCTCACATTCGCACTCGTCGGCAAGGGAACGCCCGCCCCCTTCGATCCCCCTCGTCACCTGGTGGTCACAGGCCCGTACCGGTTCGTTCGCAACCCCATGTACATCGGAGCCGGCCTCGCACTCGTGGGCGCAGTCATCCTCTACCGCTCGCCACCGCTCCTTGCCTATGCCGCGCTGTTCTTCCTCGTAGCCCACCTGTTCGTCGTCGGCTACGAGGAGCCATCGCTCGCGCGCCTCTTCGGCTCGAGCTACCAGGCCTACCGCGCGTCTGTCGGCCGCTGGCTACCGCACCTGTGAACAATGGGCTTCGACGGGTACGTCTCGTCGTCGATTTCCTCCGGGCCGATGTGGTGTTGCTACGGGGTGTCCCGGGTGCCGGACCAACCAGCGCTTGAAGCTGACGGCGTGTGCGGCGGCCGCATGGTAGGGAAGGGCTCTTTCTCTGTTTGCTGCCGCCGCGGGCCGCAGCTATGCGCGATCCGTTAGGCGGTGCACGTGAGCATAGCGCGGGCCGTATTCGAACCGCGGCGAGATTCCCAGCCCAAGTCAGCCTGAGGAGGTTTCCATGAGCCCGAAGAAGGGAACGCCGAAGTCAGCCAAGAGCACCCCCGCGATCCGCAAGAGAGCCAAGGGATTCACGGACGAGGAACGAAGCGCGATGAAGGAGCGCGCCCAAGAGCTGAGGCGCGTGGACAAGGCGGACGGGGAAAGCGCCGTGCTCGCGAAGATCGCCGCGATGCCGGAACCGGATCGCGCCATGGGCAAGCGGCTCCATGCGATCGTCAAGGCCAGCGCGCCAGTCCTCTCGCCGAGGCTCTGGTACGGGATGCCCGCGTATGCCAAAGACGGCAAGGTCGTCTGCTTCTTCCAAAGCGCGCAGAAGTTCAAGACGAGGTATGCGACGTTCGCCTTCAGCGACGCGGCGAACCTCGACGCCGGCCCCCTGTGGCCGACCGCATTCGCGTTGAAGGAGTTGACGGCCACCGAAGAGGCGAGGATCGGCGCGCTTGTGAAGAAAGCGGTGAGCTGAGGCCTGAGCCCGCCCCGGGGGTTGGGCCGGGGGGCAGTTGACAACCAATAAGCCTCGGCTTATACTTCGTTCCATGAGCGCGGCCGCGGTCGAAGACAAGATCTTCCAGGCGCTGGCGGACCCCAGCCGCCGGGCGATCCTCGAGTCGCTCACGCGTGGCGAAGCGCCGGTGAAGGACCTCACGGCGCGCTTCGACATCTCGCAGCCGGCCGTCTCGCAGCATCTCGCCACTTTGAAAGACGCCGGCCTGGTGAACGGCCGGCGCGAGGGGCGGTGTGTCTACTACCGGGTGGCGCCGCGCGGGATGAAGCCGCTCATCGACTGGATCGCGCACTACCGCGCCTTCTGGACGGAGCACATCGATCGCCTGGAACACCTGCTGGAGAAAATGGACGAATGAACCCCATCGACAAGACCGCCCCATCGCAAACCGAATCCATTTCATTCGAATTCGATTTGCCTCATTCGCCGGACAAGGTGTGGCGCGCCCTCACCGACCCTGTCCTGCTCGCGGAGTGGCTCTTGCCCGTCATCGATCTCCACCTCGAGCCGGGGGCGGCGTTCACGTTCAAGACGCAGCCATATCCCGGCTGGGACGGCACCGTGCATTGCCGGTTCGTCGAGATCGAAGTGCATCGGAAGCTCAGCTACACGTGGAGCGTCCCCTTCCTGGACACCGTCGTGACGTTCACGCTCACGCCCACGGCGTCGGGCACACGCCTGTCCATCGTGCAGTCGGGCTTCAAGCCGGGCCAGAAGCGGGAGTTCGGCGGCGCGCGCTACGGCTGGAAGATGATGGGCGGGAAGCTCGTCGACCTACTCGCGAGGATCACATGAAATCGAATACGTGGATTCGGCAGGTTCACCGCTGGCTGGCCATTGCCTTTACGGTGACCGTCATCGTCAACATCGCCGCCTTGGGACAGCGGGAGGTCGTCCGGCAGACGGTGGCCTTCTTGCCGCTGCTCCCGCTCGCCGTGCTCTTGCTCACCGGCCTGTACTTGTTCGTGCTGCCGTATGCCACCAAGTGGCGCAGCGCGCGACGCACCGGCGTCGACTGACGGACTACGACCCTCCGATGTGACAACTCCAGGAGGAGACCCTCATGAGCACCGCGAAGCCGAAGGCCAAACGCAGGCCGGCCACCAGGTCCAAGTCCCCGGCGAAGCCAGGCGCGAAGGCCCAGCCAGGTGCGAGTAGCGCCGTCGTCCTCCTCTCGGGCGGCAACCCGCAGATCGCGAAGGCGGACGGCGACGACCCCGTACGGGCGTACATCGCCGCGATGCCGGGCTGGAAGCGCAACCTCGGGAAACGCCTCGACGCGCTCATCGTGCGGAACGTGCCCAACGTGCGCAAGGCCGTGAAGTGGAACTCGCCGTTGTACGGCATCGAGGGCCAGGGTTGGTTCCTGGGGCTCCACACCTTCACGCATTACGTCAAGGTCGCCTTTTTCCGCGGCTCGTCGCTGCGACCAGTCCCGCCCGGCCCCAGCAAGGACAAGCACACGCGCTACTTCGACATCCACGAAGGCGACGAGCTCGACGAGGCGCAGTGGGCGACCTGGCTGAAGCAGGCGGCCGCGTTGCCCGGCTGGGTTCCTGGCCGACCGTCCTGAGGATCTGCCACTGCATCCGCCGCGCATTAATCGAACTCGCATCGCCCCTTCCGTGACGACGAGCCGTGCGGCCGGAGAGTGACTCCAGGGTACGCCCTGGGCCCTGGATCGCCTACGCCGCCGCCCTCTGGGCGTCGGTGTTTGCTACCTTCCACATCATCTGGGCTGCCGGGTGGTACCCGCTGCTGGACGCCGAGCAGGCGCGTGTTGCGTTCGCGACGCCGTGGAAATGGGCCTACGACGTGGTGGTAGCCGCCATGTGCGTCATCGCCGTTCCGGTGGCCTTGGCCCCCGTGATGACGTGGGGCCGGTACGCGCCGCGCCGCCTCATTTACACCCTGGCATGGATCGGCTCGTCACTCCTGGTCCTTCGATCGGTGGCCAGTCTGGTCCAGGCTGGTTATCTGATGGCCACCGGGCGGTTCAGATTCGCTGACATGGGGATCTGGGAGCCGTGGTTCTATCTGGGCGCCATTCTCTTCAGCTTGAGCACATGGCGCTCGAGGCGCGTGGGGTATGGCGTTCGCGGTCAAGACTGAGGTCAGCGATCCACAGGCGAAGACGTTCGCGTTCGCCGCGCAGAAGACCATGTATGGCGGCAAGCACATTGCCCCAGGCGACACAGTCTTCGTCTTCGCGAGCGAGAACGAGGGCGGGCACGGTCTCATCGCGCTCGGCGTCGTCACCTCTGCGGAAGCGGTTCCAAAGAAACGCGCCATCCCCCGGCAAACGCCGCGCGTGAGCATCACCATCCGACGCACCGCGCTCGCAAAGCGGCGCCTCGGGCGGAGCGAACTCAAACCGTTCACCAACTGGAACGACGGCCGACCGGAGTCCGAGCTCAATTTCAAATTCTATCGTCAGGCAACGAATAAGATCATCGGCATCTCGGACAAAGCGAGGGCGTTCCTCCGCGGATTCTTTTGAATCCCTGGTTCGTGGAACGGATCCCTTGACTGTGGTCGCCCCATCCCCGCAGCTTAACCGCAATCCGTTAGGCGGTAACCTCGATGATCCGTCGCACCGTCATCCTCGTGACCCTCGCTGGTCTTGGATGCCAGACCCAACGCTCCAACTCCAACGTCTGGGAATTCAGCGGCAATGACCCGGAAATGCGCGCGGCCATCGACAGTGCCCGAAGAACTGTTGCAGTTCTCATGGCCCGCCTTCAGGCCCCGCCGCGAGCATCGCAGACCTATCTATCAGTCAAAGTACGCCTGGGCACCGACTCCGTGGGCGAGCACATATGGCTCGACGGCGTGCAGGTTGCGGGCACGCTGCTGCGGGGCCAGCTCAATGAGGACGCCGTGGCCATCGAAGGTGCGAAGGCGGGGCAGTGGGTGACGGTGCGACCCGACTCCATTTCGGACTGGATGGTCATCGACAACGGTGTGCTTTGCGGCGGCTACACGGTACGGGTTGAGCGCAGCCGCCTGTCTGACGCAGACAGAGCCAGGCTCGACTTCGGCCTGCTTGATCTTGGCCTTCGTTCGTGGGCCACCACGAACGAATGCTGAGGTTGCCGCGCTCGAGGCGGGATCTCTCTTGATTGCGGCCGCCGCACCCGGCAGCTTACCTGCACTCCGTTAGACAGCGGCCGCTCGAGCGCTTCCATGGTCAGCCTCCCACGCGTTCTCGCAGTCACAGCCGGCTTGGTGCTCTCCGGCATTTTCGCTGGAGCCCTCGCCGCGGGGTGCGGATGGGCGATTTCGGCCATCCTCACCGGTGACTGGCGACTGGCATTTGATCCCAAGGTGTGGCGCTTCGGGGCGATCGTTGGCGGCTTCTTCGGAGCGGTGGCGGCTCCCGTCACAGCCTGGCTGTTCCTGCGGCACGTCCCACTGGGACGCCTCATGCTCCAAACGACCATCGCAACCGCTCTCGTCGGCGGCGTCGGTTTCGCGCTCAGCCTCAATCCGTTCCTCTTCGCTTTCATCGGTTTTCTCGGGGCGGCCATTCGCCTGGCACTCGTCACGCCGTCGCGCCCAGCCGCTGACCGCCTCTCGCAGCGCCATCCTCCCGGTCGGCTCGGTTCATGAAGGCTGCACGCCGGTGACACCCGTGTCCGAACAGCCATCGCCCGAGCTCGACCCGACCATTGTCGAGTACTACAATCGGGCGCCGGAGGAAGACCGACTCGCGCAGGGTCCGTTTCTCCTCGAGGAGATGCGGACCCGGGAGGTGATCGAGCGTCATGTCCGGCGACCGCCGGCCACGGTGCTCGACGTGGGCGGGGCCGCCGGCGCATATGCTCTGTGGCTCGTGGACGCCGGGTATACGGTCCATTTGGTCGACGCGGTACCGCGGCTGGTCGCTGAAGCGCACAGTCGCAGCATCGCCTGGTCCCGGCCGCTCGCCTCGTGTCGAGTCGGTGAGGCTCGGGCCCTGGATTTCCCCGATCAGAGCGCTGATATCGTCCTGCTGCTGGGCCCGCTCTATCACCTGACCGAGGCGATCGATCGGGCTCGCGCGCTCGGCGAGGCGCGGCGGGTCCTGAAACCGGGCGGACAGCTCTTCGCCGCCGCCATCTCACGCTGGGCCTCGGCGCTGGACGGCCTGTCCCGTGACCTCTTTCAGGATCCACGGTTTGCTGCCATCGTCGAGCAAGACCTCCGAGAAGGCCAACATCGGAACCCAACCGATCGGCTCGACTACTTCACCACGGCGTACTTCCATCGCCCGGATGAGCTTCGCGCGGAAGTGGCGGGCGCGGGTCTGATCCTCGACGGGCTGTACGGGTTAGAGGGCCCGGGGTGGCTCCTCTCGGATGTGACGGCCCGGCTGGCGGATCCACGCCGCCGCAATGATCTGCTCCAGGTGGCTCGGCTGCTTGAATCGGACCCCTCCGTCCTCGGCGTCAGCGCGCACCTGCTGGCGGTCGCACGAGCGCCGGCGTGACTGCGGCCGGCTGGAACCTCTCCTTGATCGGGGCCGCAGTACCCCGCAGGTTAAGCGCAGATCGTTGGCGGGCTAGTCGAGTCATCGTGCCCGACAACGCCAGGCAGGAGCCAGACTGAATGTTGGTGCTTCTGGGCCTCGTCCTACTCATCGCCCTCGTGGCGATCATGGCTCGCGGGTTTACCGCTGGGCCACTGAACACGGTCGAGCGCATCTACCTCGTGGCGGCTCCCATCCCGGCAGTCCTCGCGTTCGTCGCGCCGGGTCCCATCAACCTGCTCATGCAGGGAAGCGCAGGCGCTCGCGCGTGGGGGGTATGGCTCACCAAAGTCGGCGGCTGGCTCAGCCTGGCGTTGATTCTGGTCGGTACGCTACTCTTGGTACGTCGGTCTGGGCGACGGCTGCAGTGGGACCGACGGCTGCTGGCTGGGCTGATGGTTGCTGCGCTTCCCGTGGTCTTGATGGCTCTGGTCGCCTTGATGTATGCCTTCTAGGAGCGCCGACGATCTATGGCCAAGCGATCGAAACCGAAGCCACGCCTCCCAAAGCTCCCCATGCCGCCCAAGCCCAAACCACCCGAGCCATGGGAGCCCGCACGCGTCCCTGAACCCCGGGAGCCAGCGAGGCTTCCCGAGCCTCTCGGATAGGCGCTTCCACTCCTCGTCCTGGCTTCCATCGCCGCGGCAGTCGCCGGTCTCCGCGCCATCGGCCGCCGCCGGCATGCGGCCCCCTAATGCGAAGGCCGAACTCCCAGTGTCCAGCCTTTCTTCCCCAACCTCCTTCACGTCGGAGGTCGTATGCGCATCGCCGGCCTCATTCTTCTGCTCGCCACGCTCTGTCCACCGACCCTCCCGGCCCAATCCAGGCCCTACCAGGCAGCCGCGCCCGCTGCAGCGGCCCTCCAGCTCGCCTCACCGACCGCAAGTGCGCAGCTCCCGGTCACGCTTGGCGCCGACCTCCTTGCGGCACGTCGCTTCAATAGTCGGGCGCCCGGTGCCACGCTCATGATCGTCGGCGGAGCCGCCATCGTGACCGGTATCCTGGTGGGTGGATCCGGCGGATTCATACTCGTGCTCGGGGGTGTCGGCGTCGGGGCCTATGGCTTCTATCTCTACAATCGATGAGGAGCGGGAAGCTCCACGGGGCTTGGTGGCGAGCGGTGATCCCTTGATTGTGGCCGCCGCGGCCCCCAGCTTACACAGAGCCCGTTAGGCAGCCGCCCATTTCACTATGCAACGCGCGCATGTCCTTGCCCCTGCCGGTTTCGCCGCCCTGATCGTCTTGGGCGGCTTCCTCCTGGCGAGAACCCGCTTCCCGACGCGCGCCCAGCACCTCCGCAGCCAACTGGCCCAAACCGCGACTCAACTCACGACGGAGCCCGAGAGCATCCCCGCGAGCGCGATCGACCAGCGCTATCGCACCAGCCACCAGGCCGTCCTCGCGATGCGCCGTGACTTGACGCGCCTGGTCGCGTTTGAGTCCACATACGTGGCCGACTCGGGTCGCCCGATCGCGGACTTCATGCCGCCGCACGCGTTCTCCGTGACTCCGGGCAGCTGGCTGAACATCCAGCTCCGCCGTGATGGTTGGGGCGCCACGATCACGAGCAACTACACCCCCATTCGGTGCACGGTCTCAGTCGAGATCCCCGATGACTCTCGGACCTCGATCGCCCACCCGGTCGTCTGTGTCGGCGCGCACAGTCCCGTCCCCTGAAAGGGGAGAGCTTCAGCTTGGGGTGTCGGCACCGGAGAGTGAGAGCTTGATCGAGGCCGCCCGAGCCCGCTCCCTATGCCTCGACCTCATCTGACCGTCGCCGTTGCCGCCCTCGCTCTCACCGCCGCATGCCTGGCGGATGCGGCCCTCCGCTCCGGCGACTTCCCCCACGCGGCAGCGACGCGAGCCTGCGGGCCAACCGACCGACCGGCCGTGGCCATCTACCTCGCCACCGTCCCGATCGAGTCCCTGGCACCCCGGCCACCCTACATCCACATCACCGTCTGGCAGTCTCTGGAACACCTTCCTGGAGGCTCCTGGCGCATTGCCGCCGGTGGCACAACGGCCGCCGCATGGTACTACAGTGCGTCGAACGACTTCGAGGTGGCCACGGTCGGGCACCTGATGGTCAGCTCTGTCCTGCCTGACAGCAGCATCCAGGGCTCCGTCGACGTCACCTTCCCAGCCGCGGGCCGAGTCAGTGGCGCCTTTCGGAGCAGATGGAATTCCCGCGCCCTGCTGTGTGGGTAACGGTCACCTTCAACCCCAACGGCCACTCCACGAGAACCCCCAGCGTGCTCCTGCGTGCAAGCGTCATCTGGCTTGGCATCCTCGTCCTGGCGATCGGGAATGGAGCCCTGCGGGAGCTGCTCATCTCGCCACACACCGGTCCGCAGATCGGTGAGGTCCTCAGCACCGTCCTCCTCTGTCTGCTCATCATGGCCGTCGCCTGGCTCGCGATTCCATGGATCGCCCCGGGTACCCGGGGCCGCGCGCTGGCCGCAGGGGGTTGGTGGCTCATGCTCACGCTTGCGTTCGAATTCTTGGCGGGGCACTACCTGTTCGGTGACTCGTGGCAGGAGCTCCTGGCGGCCTACAACATTTTTCGCGGCAGGCTCTGGCTCCTGGTGCCGATCGTGACGCTCTTCGCGCCAGTGTGGGCGCAGAGCCTTCGCGCCAAATGACGGGCGCCGGGCTTCCGGAACAGCAGCGAGGTGGCCGCATGAGCACGTTGCGCTACGCGTGGCGTACAGGTGGCGACGAGCACGCCGCCTCGTTTGCCGGGTGCTCGGCTGGCGCCTGGGCTGGCGACTCCTGGGCCGATTCCCGCGGGGCAGGCCGACGCGCACGCACGAGGTCGCCACGAAGGCGCCGAACCTTCCGGCTGGTACTCGCGCCTGGCTGAGCGGCCGCTCCGTAGGGAAGGGGGCTGTCTTGATTGCGGCCGCTGCAGGTCGCAACTTGAGTGCAAAGGCCCTGGTACCAGGAGAGAGAGTTGAGGTTGCGCTGAATTGGCCAAAGCACCCCCACACACCCCGGCCGATGGCCCAAACTCTCAGCAGCAACTCGCGGCGCTGTTCCGCGAGACGGGTTCGGTGCATCACCGTACCTTCGCCGCTACCAGCGGGGAGGACCCAGACTGGCCGGCCTGGTATGCCGAGTACCTGGTACCACGCCTGCACGACCTTCTGGGACGCTCGTTCGACCCGCTCACGGTGGCTCGCGATCTCAAAGCCATGGACGCCGATCACTCCGCAGCGGGAGGGCAGGAGGCGTGGCCGGAGTTCTATGCCCGCGCCTTTCGCAGCCGCCATTCTCTCCCGTAACCGACTACCGGATGGCCTTCGGCCGGGTGTGTGTCTGGAGCACTCTGCGCGTCGGCCACCCCGGCATGTAACCATGGCCCCTGCGAAACGCTCGATGCTCCTCGCGGCTGGGTTCCTGTTCCTGTGCGCGACCGGCGGCGGGGCCCAATCGCTCTACCGGGACCAGTGGGTCCGCATCACCGCGCCACAGCTCGATCTCCGGCGCCAGCAGGGCCACCTCCAGTGGCTCGATGCAGACTCCCTCGTCCTCACCGCATCGAGCCACCGGTGGGTCGTGCCTCGGCACCTCCTCACCCAGGTCGATTCGTCACGCGGCAGGCGCGGCCATGCGCTCATCGGCGTCGTCGCTGGTGGCGTCGTCGGCCTGGCGGTCGGGGCGATACTCTTCAGTCCCAACAGCAGCGCCTGTGAGGGATCCGGCAACTACGCGCAGAACTGCCGGCTCTATCGGGCCGGGATTGTCGCCGCGGGCGCCGGCCTCGGACTCCTGGTCGGCGCGCAGATCCGCACCGAGCGCTGGGTGCCGCTTCGCCTCAGGTCACTCCAGTTCACCGGTCCGCAGTAGGCACAGCACACGGCCATACGCTCAGCCCGTTCGGCCGCTCCACCCAGAACCTCCGGAGAATTCCCGTGAAGTGGATCACCCGTGAACGACCAAAGATCGATCGCATCGCGTGCCCCTGGCTCATCGCGCGATTCATCGACAAGACCCCAGAGTTCATCTTCGCGCCCGCGCGCGACGTTCCCCGTCTGGCGAAGGAACTCGATGCCATCCCGTTCGACATCGAGGGCGTGGAGCTCAGCCACGACGGCCCTCGGTGCACCTTCGACGCGCTCGTGGCGAAGTATCGGCTCGATGATCCGGCGCTTCAGGAGCTGGCAACCATCGTACGGGGGGCGGACACGGCGCGCCTCGACCTTGCGCCGCAGGCCGCCGGACTGCTTGCGATCTCGCTGGGACTTTCCTACAACTACCGCGACGACCACGAGCAGCTGCGCTACGGCTGTGTCATCTATGATGCGCTGTACTCATGGAGCAGTCATGTTCGGCAGGAGACGCACACGTGGAATCCGCAGCGCACCCCTGGTGCTGGAGCAGCCTGAGCTGCGCCTGAAGCCGGCGGCCTGGGGCGACGGCTCGATGAGAGCAGGAATGCTCTTGATCGCGGCCGCCGCACCCCGCAGCTTAAGCGCAATCCGTTGGACGGCAGGCCCACCCTCCTCGTCGCCACCCCGACCATGACCGCTCTCGAGACGCTGACCGCCAAGGATCACATCACCACCCGCATCCACGACCTCTTCATCGCCACCGATCAGCGCGACTGGGACAAGGTCCGCGGCTGCTTCACCGAGCAGGTCCATTTCGACATGACGTCGCTCGCCGGGGGCAGTCCTCAGTACCTCACCCCCAGACAAATCACGGACTCCTGGCAAGCCGGGTTCCAGGCGCTCGAGCATGTCCACCACCAGGCGGGGAATCTGCAGATCGCGCTCAACCGGAACACCGCCGAGGCGTTCTGTTACGGTATTGCGCTGCATTACCGGACCACCAAGAGCGGCGAGAATGTGCGCCGCTTCGTCGGCAGCTATGACTTTTCGCTGCAACGCGAGGGGTCCAACTGGCTCATCTCGTCGTTCCGCTACAACGTGAAGTTCGTCGACGGAAACCTGACTCTCGAGACGTCGCCGTGACCGTATCACGTGTGTGAGAGGGATCTCTCTTGATCGCGGCCGCCCCGGCCTGCAATTTTCAATGCACCCGTGGGATCGGCCTCCGGGAACACCGACATGACCACCCCAGGCTCTTCTCCGCCCGCCGAGATCGACGTCTCGCCCGTCCAGGCTCCGGCCGGCGTGCGCATCGCATCGACCTTGTGCTGGGTCGTCGGAGTCCTCACGATCCTCATCGCCCTCGCGGTCGCCATCCCCACCATCTCGTCCAGTGGGACGCCACTGTTTCTCGCCGTCAACCTGCTCGCCGGCGTGGCCGTGTGCGTGGCCGCGTTCCTCATTCGACGTCAGCGTCGACTCGGCGTACTCGTCATGGTTCTGGCGTGGGCCCTGCCGACACTTGTATCGGTCCTCAACCACCAACCGGCCCGCGGATCGCTCTTGTTGTTCGTGGCACTGCTCCTCGCCGGCGCCAATTGGAAACATTTCCGGTGACCAATACCGGAGCCTTCCTCCGCGCCTTGCCCATCGTAGGCGGCTGCATCGCAAACCCGGCAGCCGGGCAGCAGGCCGTGTTCGGCGAGTGGCGCGTGACAGGATCGATGTGTCCGACCGAGTGCGCGATCAGTCAGAGGGAGGCGGAAAGCTGGCGGGGTCGGATCGCCACCTACGACGACACGCTCGCCCGGTTCGACGCGCACAGGTGCGCCCGGCCGCGCTACACGGTCGGCTACTGGCCCGCATCCGGGGTGTACGGCGGCGCTCGCCTCCAAGACCTGGGGATTAGCGGCGATTCGGCTATGGTGGTGGACGTGCAATGTCCGACTCGACCCCAGGAGGGACCAGACCCTCGGTGGCAGGAGCCGGGGGGCTTCCTCATCGTCAAGGACCGGAACCATCTCCTGATGGTGTGGGAAGGCGTCTTTTTCGAGCTCACGCGCCGGTAGCATGACCTTCCAGCGTTCCTCGCGATGACGTGAACCCCCGCGACATGAGACGCCCCGGGCGGACCACAAAGAAACCGCCGCGCCCGACGCCGCGAGGTCACACCCCACGCAGGCGCTGGTCGCAGCGCGTGACGGAGCAGAGCAACGCGCTCGACCTCGAGCCGGGCGTCTTCGCGCTCGAGGATCCGAGGGCGATCGCCCGCTCCCTGAAGCGGTCGGCCGAGCGCAGCCACCGCCGCAAGGCGGCTCCGTACCGCTCAGCCATGTCGATGCTCACCTTCTACATCAATCGAGCGGGTCGCCAGCTGACGAAGGCGCAACGCGCTCGCCTCGAGAGAGCGAAGGACGAGCTGCGAGCGTTGTTTGCGAAGTGAAGCGCATTCTTCCGTCCTACAACAAGGAGCCCAGAATGAAGAAGGGTCTTGGCATGCTGCTGCTCGGCGCATGGCTGGTCCTCACTGGTCTCATTGGTCTGGCCCATCTGAGTTTCAACGGCTTGTCGCTCATCATGGCGGTCCTCGCCCTCGGGGCCGGGGTCCTGATCATCGCGGGCAAGTGAACGCCTCGCGTGGCGGGGAATCGAGGTCGACCACCCCACGGTTCATGGACATGCACGTTCGACCCGCGCGGGTGGAAGACCGCGAGCGACTGCTCGGGGTGTGGGAGCGCTCCGTTCGCGCCACGCATCACTTTCTCGCCGAGAGCGACATCGTCGCGCTCCGCCCGCTCGTGGCCCGGGAGCTGGCGGGCGACGCCATCGGTTGGTGGGTGCTGGTCTCCGCCGCGGAGGACCCGATCGGCTTTCTGGGTTTCGCGAACGATACGATTGAGGCGCTGTTCATCGACCCGGACCACCACGGACAGGGGGGAGGCAAGCTCCTCGTTGCGCACGCCCAGCGGCTTGCGGCGGGCGCGCTGGCGGTCGATGTCAACGAGCAGAATGAAGCCGGGCTGCGGTTCTACCAGGCGCTCGGGTTCACCGTGGTGGGGCGGTCGCCCACGGACACGGGCGGGCGGCCGTTCCCCTTGCTGCATATGAAGCGGGCATGAAACTCGATTGCGGGCCACGCGTACACACAGGCCGGACCCCATGGACCTGAGCACCTTCCTGGTCGTGTTGTTCTCCTTCACCGCGGCGGCAGTCACCGTCATCGGTGCCGTTGTCCTGGCCATCGGTCGCGTCAGACGTCAGTCCGCGAATCTGGCTCCGAGCCAGGTGTCCACGGAGGAGCTCGACGATTTGCGGGCACGTCTCGCCGAGTTGGAACAGCGCGGTGTGCGACTGGAGGAGGTAGAGGAGCGGCTGGATTTCGTGGAACGGGTCCTCGGTCGATCGCGCGAAGCGAAGTCCCTGCGCAATCCGACGGAGGAGTAGGAGCGCCGCCGGCGGCAACCACCATGCGACCCCTGCCTTTCGTCTGGCCGTACTGGCTGCCCGTTCCGGCGTCCTTCGCCGTCTACTGCTACCGCATTGCGGTCGAGGAACGAGCGCTGCTCGCAATAGTCGTGGAGCCGTACCGGCAGTACATCCGCACGCGGCGGCGTCTCATTCCATTCGTCTATTAGCCGTCACGTGCTCCGACTCATCGTCCTCCTCCTCGCCGCCGCCGCCGTCGCGGTTCCCATCACCCTCGCCACCAGACATCGAGCACGTCAGTCGAAGCACGCCCGCCGCCGCTTCCTCGTCGCCTCCGGGTTGGGCCTGGCCGCCGGTGCCACGCTCGCCTTCTGGCTGCCACACCAGGTGCCCGACACCTCCGGCTCTTTCGCTTCGCTCGTCGCCATCGTCCTGCTCTGGATCATCGGCGGTGGGATCCTGTTCTTGAGTGGGGCCGCGCTCGTCGGGGCGTTGCTGGGCCGCCCCCTGGACGCCTAGACCCCTGTGACGCGTTCGAAGCGCTATGTGGTGGGATTCCTCCTGGCCGGATTCGTTCTGGCGCTCGGGACGCCGCTTTACCTCGTGCGGCAGGCGCCCCACCTCTCCGTTTATCTCCTGCACCCGATTATCCTGGCCGGGCAGACCGTGCCGTACCTGGTCTGTGCCGCGCTCTGGCTTCCCTGGCGGGCCCGTGGGACGGAAACCGCCGCCCTGATTCTCGCCGCCATCCTGCTCCTGGCCGCCCTGGTTCTCTACGTGCCGATGCTGTGGGCGCCACGGGCGCGCGGCGGGGACATGATCGGGCTGGCCTTTATCCTCATTTCGACGGTGACCACAGCCGCACTCCTGCTCGGGTCCGCGATCGCGGGACTGGTGCTGTGGCTCCGGGTCCGCCCCCTCCCATGACCACACGCTTCGCTGATCGCTACGACAGGAACTTTCTCGCGGGCTGGGGCACCATGGAATTCAACGGTCACGCGGCGCCACGCCAGTGACCTGGCCGGCGCATCATCTTCGCATCGCCCATCCGGTGACCGACCTCGCTCGTACCCGCGACATGTACTGCCGCGGCCTCGGCCTACGGGTCGTCGGGCGCTTCGAAGACCACGACGGCTTCGACGGCGTGATGCTCGGGGCACCGGGAGCACGCTACCACTTCGAGTTCACCTACTGTCGCACGCATCCCGTGCGTCCGGCGCCCACGCCCGAAGACCTGGTCGTTATCTACATACCGACGGAGGCAGAATGGCGCGCTAGGTGCTCCAGCATGCTGGCTGCCGGGTTCCGCCAGGTCACCGCGTTCAATCCGTACTGGGACGAACGAGGTCGGACGTTTGAAGACGGTGACGGTTATCGCATCGTCCTGCAACAGGAGGAATGGAACGAGGTTGCCGAACCTTGATTGCCACTGCTCTGGCCTGCAGGTTACGATCAACCCGTTGGGCTTCCAGACCGCTGGCACACTTCACCCGCGCCGCTCCCTGAGCCTGCGACAGCCTGCCGGGGGAGGGAATGTGACCACCCATCAGTGCCGCTCAGCCGCCTTCCTCGTCTTGTCCGGCCTCGTCCTCTCGGGGTGCGGGTCCGGCACCAGGCGTTCGGAAAGCGGGCTGCAGGAGGCATCCGCCAACTTCGACCTGCAGGACGTCGAACCGTTCCTCACGCGGGTGGTGGCCCTGCTGGACTCCGGGTTCACCTCGACCGACGTCAAGGACCTTGCCAGGACCCTCGCCGCGCAACCGGCCAAGTCGGAGCGCCGATACGAGTACACGGTCATCGCCGGCGGGACTCGGGGTCCGCTGCAAATCCTGGTGTTCATGGATGACGTCGACTCGCCCGACATTACGTTCTTCGCCGATTCCGGGCTTGCTGCCCGGATCCAGGCAGCGGCAAAACAGTACTTCGTGGACGTGGGCAAGTAGCTTCCTGCTGCACACCGGAGGGGCAATGGCGACCGCGTATCACTTCTCGACGGGAAAGATCGTGGTCTTCTGGATCTCGGCGCTCGTCCTCGGCATCGCGCTCGGCCTCGCCGTCACCGGCAATGAATCCGCGCTGGTGGCGCTCCTTCTGGTCCTCTCTCAGCTCCTGCTGAGCGGCTTCCTCCTGCAGACCAGCCGGCACGAGTCCAGCTCAGATGTGCCGCCTGGCTGAGCGATCCTTCGCGCGGAGCGCCCCGTGAAAGCTCACCTCCTGGTCGCAAAGGGAACCATCGTCCTCCTGGCCGGGCTCGGCCTGGGCTATGCCGTCAGCGTCAGCCTTGCGGACGACGCGCAGAAGGGCCATGCGCTGACGATGAAGGCGTACATCGCGGATTTCGAGCGCCACAAGGCCGATCTTGAAGACAGCGAGATCCCGATCGCCGGCGCGCTCCTGTTCGGCATCGGCTTCACCTGCGCCACGTTCCTGACCTACGAGGTCCTGGCCCTGGGGCTCGCCAGGATCATCACGGCGGTCGACCGCCGCTCCGACCAATGAACAAATCGGCGGGCTCCGCATCGTCCGCCCCCGAAGAAGGGCGGAGGTGAGCCACACGAGACCATGCCAGACATATGGAACGACGGGTCCGGCTACGAATCGTACGTGGGGCGCTGGAGCCGCCGCGTCGCCCGCGAGTTTCTGCAGTGGCTCGCGGTGCGACCGGGCTCCGCTTGGCTCGATTTCGGGTGCGGCACCGGCGCGCTCAGCCAGACCATTCTGGCTGAGGCGGCGCCTCGGCTGGTCATCGGGTGCGATCGGTCACCAGGATACGTCGCATTCGCGAGGCAACAGACGTCCGACGCACGGGCTGAGTTCGCCGTGGCAGAGCTCCCCCATCTACCGCGCATCACGGAAGGGTTCGATGCCGCCGTCGCCGGCCTCGTCCTCAATTTCCTGCCCACTCCGGCCGAAGGCGTCGCCGCGATGAGGGCTCGTGTCCGCCCGGGGGGTACCGTCGCCGCCTATGTCTGGGACTACGCTGAGGGCATGCAGCTGATGCGCATCTTCTGGGACACCGCCATCGCACTGGACCCCTCGGCCCGGGAGCTCGACGAAGGGAGACGGTTTCCGTTGTGCCGAGCGGATGCCTTTGGGGAACTGTTTCGGAGCGCCGGCTTGCCGGACGTCCTGGTCCGGCCGATCGTGGTGCCGACCGTATTCGAGGACTTCGAGGATCTCTGGTCGCCCTTCCTGATGGGGCAGGGACCTGCACCTGGATACGTCATGGGACTCGCACCGGAGCGACGGGCGCTGCTCCGGGACACGATTCGCCAGCGGCTTCCGGTCGCGGCTGACGGGACGATCCCTCTCAGCGCTCGCGCCTGGGCGGTTCGGGGCATCGCCGTGTGAGTCCACCCTGTGCGGTTCGCGACGAGACGGCTAGCACTGGCATGGCATAGTTTATGATAAAGATTCTACCACTTACGCTAAATCGACGCTCATTTACATTAAACGAGCCATTGGAACCGGTGCCCACCTTCGCCGCGAGGAGCTGGAATGACCGCCGCCTTACGTGACTTCCTGGAGATCCCCTACGACGAGCTCGAAGAGCGCAACCTCGCGGCGAAGAACCAGCGGCTGACCCGCGTGCCCGCGGACCAGATCCAGGAAGAGCGGCTCAAGTACCTCACCGACGAGAAGCGCATCAAGGCGGTCACGGTCTGCTTCACGGACCTCGAGGGCCGGTTTCACATGCTGGACTACGACAAGAAGTTCCTGCTCGGCTCGGTGGACAACCTGACGTTCGATGGCTCCTCCATCCGGGGCTTCTCCCGGCAACAGGAATCCGATCTCCGCCTCCGGGTGGACTGGCCCGCCTTCTACTGGCTGCCGTCGGACGTGTTCGGCCCCGGCAAGGTGCTGGCTTTTGCCGACGTGCTGGAGCGTGATGGCGCGGCGTACACCGCGGACATGCGGGGGCTGCTCAAGCAGTACGCCGAGCAGCTGTTCACCAAGGACGGCACGGTGTGCTACGCCGCCAACGAGATCGAAGGCTTCCTGTTCAATGGCCGGGACGCCGAGCGCCGCTATCACGAGATCGGGAGGTTCGACTTCATCTCCACCGGCGGCTACTACCACTCGCTCCCCGGTGACGCGCTGCGGCTGTTCATCGACACGTCCGCCGAAGTGCAGCGGGCGATGGGCTTCGCCAACGAGAAGGACCATCCCGAGGTTGCGCCGTCGCAGTTCGAGATGAACTACGGCTACTCCGAGATGTGCATCGCCGCCGACCAGGTGCAGTTGTACAAGCTGCTGTCCCGCCAGGTGGCGGCGCGGATGGACATGACCGCCTCCTTCCTGCCCAAGCCGCTCACCGGCGTCAACGGCAACGGCATGCACACGAACGTGTCGGTGGCCCGCAAGGGGAAGAACCTGTTCTGGGACGAGAAGGGACAGGACCAGCTGTCCAAGGCGGGATGGGAGTTCATCCAGCGGATCCTCTCCAACGGCGCCGAGATCTGCCTGATCATGAACTCGAGCGTCAACGCCTACCGCCGCCTGGACCCGCACTTCGAGGCGCCCAATCAGATCAAGGCATCCCCGATCGACCGCGGCTCGATGATCCGGATCCCACTCGGCAACGAGCGCTCCAAGCGCGTGGAGGTCCGCTCGATCGCACCGGACGCCAACCCCTATCTGGCGATCTACACGATCTTCCGCACGGGCCTCGAAGGGCCGATGGAGGAGGGGGATGAGAGCAAGCGGAGCCGCACCCGGTTTCTGTCGGACAACATCTACGACGCCATTCGCCTCTACAAGGCCAGTCCGTTCCTCAAGCAGATGCTCGGCGAGGAGGTCCACAGCAAGTTCGCCGACCTGAAGCAGGCGCAGGCGGACCGGTGCCCTAAGGCGCTCGGCGCGGAGGTGAAGGCCGCCGAGATCCAGTTCCATCACGAGGTCACGAACCAGTACCTCTGGTCCAAGTTCTAGCGAAGGCCGCTCCGGGAGGCATCTGTGGCTGCGTCCAAACGCTTGCAGGTCTACGACACTCCCGAGATCACGGTCACGTTCGATCCGAACGTGTGCGAGCATTCGGGCGCCTGTATCCGCGGACTACCGGCCGTCTTCGACATCAAGCGCGCCCGCTGGGTGCGCCCGGAGCTGGCGTCGGCGGAAGCAGTCGCGGCACAGGTGGCCCGCTGTCCCTCGGGAGCCTTGCAGTGCCGGTTGAAGGGCGGGGAAGGCCCAGCGTGACGGTCGCCGAGTTCCTCGATGGACTGCCCGCGGCACGCCGCCGCGAGGTCGACCGCCTGCGCACGCTCATCCGCCGGCACCTGCCCGCCGGCTACGAGGAGGTCGTCAGCAAGCGGATGCTGGTCTACCAGGTGCCGCTCGCCCGATATTCCGACACCTATAACGGGCAGCCGCTGTGGTACGTCGCCCTGGCCTCGGAAAAGTCCTACCTGTCGTTGCACCTGATGAGCATCTATGGGGATGCCACCCAGGCCGAGCGGCTCAGGAGCAGTTTCAAAGCTGCCGGGAAGAAGCTCGACATGGGCAAAGCCTGTATCCACTTCAAGACCGCGGATGACCTACCGTTGGAGGCGATCGGGCGGGTCGTCGCCAGCGTGCCCGTGGATCGCTGGGTCGCCGTCGCCCAGGCGGCGCGCCGCAAGTGACCTCCGACGGCATGGTGCGCTGGGTCCTCGCCGCGCTCCATCTGCTCGCCCTCGGCATCGGCCTGGGAGCGGTCTGGGCCCGCAGCCGGGCGCTCCGGAGCTCACTGGATACGGCCGGCCTCCAACGAGTCTTCTCCGCCGACACCTGGTGGGGCGTTGCCGCCTTGATCTGGATCTCGTCCGGACTCGTGCGGGCGTTCGGTGGCTTCGAAAACGGGAGCGCCTACTACCTCCACAACCACGTCTTCTGGACCAAGATGGGGCTGCTGGTGGTGATCCTGATGCTCGAGGTGCGTCCCATGCTCACCTTGATCCGGTGGCGGATCCAGCGGCAGCGGGGTCAGCAACCGGACACCGGCGTGGCCCCCCGGCTCGCCGCGATCAGCGTGCTGCAGGCGGTGCTCGTGGTGCTCATGGTCCTGGCCGCGACCGCGATGGCCAGGGGCTACGGCGTCCCGAGCGCGTCGTGAGAGACGATGCCGGCTGACACGCACCATCCCGCGGCCATCGATGCGCTCGTCGCGGCCATCAACGCCCGCGACCTGGACGCGCTGGACAGGGTGTTCACCGAGGACGTGCTGATGGAATGGCCGCAGTCCGGCGAGCGGATCCGTGGCGGACGGAATCGGCGCGAGATCTACAGCCGCTTTCCTTCACTCCCCGCGGTCACGCCACGGCGCATAACGGGAAGTGGGGACGTCTGGGTGCTCGAAGCCAGTCTCGACTATGGGGACGGCGACCCGTACCTGTCCGTGTTCGTCTTCCAGCTGCGGGACGGCTTGATCGCGAAAGAGATCGCCTACTGGTCGAAACCGTTTCCGGCCCCCGAATGGCGGGCCCCCTGGGTCGAGCGCACGTAGCGGACGGAACGGTGCGAGTCCGAACCAAGCGCATCTATGAGCCACTCGACTCCGCGGACGGCCGACGCATCCTGATCGACCGCCTGTGGCCTCGCGGCCTCACCAAGACGGCCGCACGGATCGATTACTGGGCCAAGGCGATCGCCCCCTCGACGCAGTTGCGCCGCTGGTACGGACACGACCCGGCCAAGTGGAAGGAATTCCGGCGGCGCTATTTCGCCGAGCTCGACGCGAACCCCGTGGGGCTGGCCGACCTGCGCCGGCACCTGGGCAGGGGTACGGTCACGCTCCTCTACAGCTCCAGGGAGGAGCGACTGAACAACGCAACCGCGCTGCGGGAATACCTGAAGGCGTAGCGCTCGAAGTCGGGAACCTCCCTCCCCGGCTGGGCGTTCAGCGCAGCGGGGTTCCGACGGCTTGGGGCCCCGGGACCGTGCCGACCAGCCGGGAGAGCCGACCGTGGACATCCTCGACGCCATTGGGAACACCTCGCTGGTTCGCCTGCGCAAGGTCGTCCCCCCCGACAGCGCGGACATCCTCGTCAAACTCGAGTGGGAGAACCCCACCGGCAGCATCAAGGATCGGATGGCGCGAGCGGTGATCGCGCGGGCCGAGGCCGACGGCCGGCTGAAGCCCGGGGACAGGGTCGTCGAGTACACGGGCGGCAGCACCGGAACCTCGATCGCGCTGGTCTGCGCCGCCAAAGGCTACCCCCTGCACATCGTTACCTCCGACGCGTTCAGCCAGGAGAAACGGGATCACATGGCGGCGCTGGGTGCGGAGCTTACGCTCATCCCGAGCCAGGGGGGCCGCACGACCAAGCAGCTGATCCTGGCCATGATCGACGCCGCCCGCGAGCTGAGCCGGCGGCCGCACACCTACTGGACCGACCAGCTCAACAACCGGGACAGCATCGCGGGCTATGAGCCGTTGGGCGAGGAGGTTTGGCATCAAACGAAGGGAGCGGTCAGCGCCTTCGTGCATGCCGTCGGCACGGCCGCCTCGCTGCGGGGAACCGCCACGGTGCTCAAGCGACACAAGCCGGGCGTCGAGATCCTGGCCGTCGAGCCTGCCGAATCCTCCGTGCTGCGGGGCGGACAACCCGGCCCGCACAAGATCGAAGGGATCGGCATCGGCTACATCCCGCCGCTCTGGGACCCGGCGCTCGTGGACGATATCCTGCCTGTTTCGACCGAAGACGCGAAAGCCATGGCCCGGCGCCTCGCGCGGGAGGAAGGCCTCTTCGCGGGAACGTCGTCGGGAGCGAACGTGAGCGCCGCGATTCAGGTGGCCCAACGACTGGGGCCGCGTGCCACCGTGGTCACCCTGCTGGCCGACTCCGGACTGAAGTACCTGAGCACCGACGTGTACCGGCGCGCAGCCTAGGGTACTCTTGCCGGAGACCGTCGCGGGGAGCAGGTTGTCGCGATCATGGGCGTGCTTCTCCGGCACCTCCTGGCGATCGCCATTCTCCCGTTCACGGTGACGATCCTCGTGCCCGCGTGGATCGCCGGACGGTACGGCATCGTCCCGGCGCCCGGCGGGTCAGCCGCTGTGCTCGTCCTGCAGGGTGTGGGGCTCGTCGTACTGGCGATCGGCCTGGTGCTCTTCGTTTCCTCCCTCCGCCGCTTCGCCTCCGAGGGCGAAGGGACGCTGGCGCCGTGGGACCCACCCAGGCGCCTGGTCGTCCAGGGACCCTACCGGTTCGTCCGGAATCCCATGATTTCCGGAGTCGTCTTCGTCCTCGCCGGTGAGGCGATGGTGCTCGCCTCGCGACCACACGCGGTGTGGGCGATCGCGTTTCTCGGCATCAACCTGGTCTACATCCCCCTGCTCGAGGAGCCAATGCTCCGGAACCGGTTCGGCGAGGCGTACCGCGAGTACTGCCGGCATGTGCCGAGAATCCTCCCGCGTATCCGTCCGTGGTCGCCCGCGGGCGGCGGAGAACGTTAAGTTCGAGGGGCGCCTCATGACCAAGCGACTCATCTTCAGTCTGTTGCTGTTCCTCGGGTCGCGCGCCGCTTCGCTGGCCGCGCAGGGCACGACGCCGGAGGACTCCGTGCGCGCGGTCGAGATGGCCCGCGGGCAGGCGCTGCTGCACGCGGATACGGTCGCGTTGTCCCGGATGCTCGCCGACGAGTTCGTCGAGATTTCCAGGCTCGGGACCGTTCGCACGAGGGCCGTCAACATCCGCGACATCGCGAGCGGGGAGCTGAAGCTGACTTCGCTGCGGTACGACAGTCTCACCGTGCAGATCTATGGAGAGGTCGCGGTGCTCCAGGGCATCGCCGACAACGCCGGCACATTCCGGGGCTTCCCATTCGCCGGAAAGATCAGGTACACGCGGATCTTCGTCCGGCGCGACGGACGCTGGCAGGCGGTGGCGATGCAGCAAACGAGCATGCAGTAGCGATCGCGACATGTCCCGGGCCACACGCCTCTGCGCCATCCTGATCCTCGCGGCATGCCGCGGAAGTCGATCGAGCGGCGGCGCCCCGCTCGATACCGCCGCGTTCACGTCCGTCGCCCCCGCCGGGCCGTTGGACTCCACCCTCCGTATCGTCATCACCGATCAGCCGCAGGTCTATGCCAACGGCCGGCACGTCACTCTCGCCGCGTTGGATTCGCTGCTCGTGGCCCTCGAGCTGATCGAGGGAGAAGTGTGGTATTTCCGGCAGCAGCCCGATATCCGGCTGGCCGCACAACAGAATGCCCTCATTGACTCCGTCTTCACCGCAGTTCGCCGGCACGAGCTCCCGCTCAAGCCCTCGCGCGTGGCCGATTTCGGAGACCTGTCCGGCAAGCGTCGCCGTGCTCCCGGGGCGGGGGGGCCGTAACATCGCCTTTCCCGATTCCTTTACGACCGAGCGGCTCCGGGCCGAACGCCTGACACCCGATCACCTGGCGGAGGTGCAACGCATGCATCGCGATCCCGCCGTGATGGCCCATCTCGGCGGTGTACGCGACGACGAGGGAACGGCCGCCTACCTCGCCCGCAATCTGCAGCATTGGGCCGACTACGGGTTCGGGTTGTGGATCCTGCGGGAGGTGAGCGGAGGGGACCCGATCGGGCGTGCGGTGCTGCGACACCTCGCGGTCGAGGGTGTCGACGAAGTCGAAGTCGGCTATGGGTTCTACCCGGAGTACTGGGGACGGGGACTCGCGACCGAAGTGACCAGAGCCTGCCTGGCGCTGGGCCGCCGACACCTGGGCCTCGGCTCCATCGTGGCGGTGACCAGTCCGGCCAACCTGGCGTCGCAGCGCGTGCTGCGAAAGGCCGGGCTCGCCTGCGAGCGTGAATTCCTGTTCGAGGGAACGGCCTCGCTGCTGTTTCGGACCACCGACCGATGATCGCGCGCATCTGGCACGGGATGACGCGCGCCGAGCACTACGATGCCTACTGGGCCTTCCTGCAGGAACGGGCCATCCCCGACTATCGCGGGACCCCCGGCAACCTGGGCGTGCGGTTGTTCCGGCGCCGCGAGGGCGACCGCGCCCACTTTCTCTGTCTCAGCTACTGGCCGTCGCTCGAGGCGATTCGCGCCTTCGCAGGGGACGACATCGACCGGGCCAAGTACTACCCGGAAGACCGCGACTACCTGCTGGAGTTCGAGCCCACGGTCCTCCACTACGACGTCACCGGGGCCCCGGAGTAACCGATGCTGGTCATGATCGTCGAGCACTTTCGGAATGGCGACGCCCGCCCGGTGTATCGCCGCTTCCGGGACCGGGGCCGCCTCGCGCCCGACGGGCTCCGCTACATCGCCAGCTGGGTCACCGAGGACTTCCGCCACTGCTACCAAGTCATGGAGTACGACGACCCCGCGCTGCTGCGGCAGTGGATGGCCGAGTGGCAGGACCTGGTCGAGTTCGAAGTCGTCCCCGTGATCACCTCGGCTGACGCGGCCGCCGCCATCGGCCCCCGGCTCTAGCCCTCCGCTAGTGCGGCCACAGCCAGCCGAACGCGCCCGCCGTGACGAGGGCGTAGAGCAGGCCGTCTATCGTCACCTTGATCGTGGTAATCCAGGAGCGGCGGTACCAGATCGAGGCCTGCCACAGGGCCACGGCGTAGCAGCAAAACGCCGTGACGCCGACGAAGCGGAACACCGGCAGGTACGGAGAGCCCGGCGGGAGGGCGCGCCCGGCCACATAGGCTCCGAGGATGCCGACGACGACCGAATAGATGAACCACTGCACCAGGTTCTTCCCCATCCCCATCTGGCCGCTCGGCAGCACGGTCATGATCACGACCGGACCCTTCTTCATCTTCTCGACAAACTCCGGAGCGCGCATCTCCTGCATGCTCTCGGCGCGCGGGAGCATGTAGTCGCCCGGCGGGATCGCCAATGGCCGCAGGGCGTCCATGACCTTGTCCTCGTTCGGCATCTTGGCATAATCGCTCTTGTGCCAGGGCAGCATCATGTGAATCACGGAGCTCACGATGAACACGAACACCGCCGACAGCAGAATCGGCAGCACCAACTGACTGAGTCCTGTCATGCGACGCTCCCGGTATGAGTTGGCCGAATCGAACGGCGCTCCGGCTCGTGTGCGAGCCGTCAAAGCTGCGGGGCGTCGAGCGGAGACGTCAAGCTGCTTCGGCGGTCTCGTGGCGTTTCGGCCCGCGCGAGCACGCCCTCCGAAAACGGCCTCCCACGCGCTCTCCCGGGCCGAGTACCAGCCTGGAGGCGATGTTTGTATCTTTGGGGACGAATCTTCAGACAGGAGATGCGGGGTGTCCAAGAGCGATGAAGAACAGCTGGCAAAACTGGTGAAGAAGAACGCCGCCAAGGCGGCCCAGGCGAAGAAGACGGTGCAGCGCCGCTACGATACGACGCTGCCTCCCGAGACGACGGACGACGACATCGAACGGCGCGATTTCTTCTCGGAGATGAAGAAGCGCGACTTCTAGAACGGTCGCCGGTGACGCGGGTCACTCCCGCGCGCTGATGCATGACCGGTAGTTTCAAGCTGCACCTGTTCCACGGCAACCCGCACCCACTCGTCGGGGTAGCTCTGAACGTCTCCTCGTTCGGAGGAACCGACGATGAAACGCACACTCGCTATCACCGCCGCCGCCGTCCTGCTCGGCGCGGCTCCCAGCGTCGCGCACGCCCAGATCGGACTCAAGGGCGGGTTCTCCTACGGCAACGTCTCCAACCGGGGCCTGCTGCCCGGCGCGTTGCACGAGCGCAACGGGTTCGCGGTCGGACTCTCGCTCGTGAGCGCCCGCAGCCTGTTGGGATTCGGGATCGAAGGGCTGTACGCCCAGCGCGGCGTAGTCAGCAATACGGCCGGTGAATCCCACAAGCTCGACTACATCGATGTGCCGGCGTACCTGCGCATCACCCTTCCCACACCGGGGATCGCTCCGTACGCCTACGCCGGTCCGCAGGTCTCCTTCGAGCTGCACTGCAGCGACGCCTGCCCGAGTGGACGCCCCAAGACGACCACGGCCGCCGTCCTGGGCGGTGGCGTGCGCCTCGGCGCCCAGAGCGCGTTCTCGCTCGAGGGGCGCTATGTGTACGGGCTCACCGACCTCAAG
Source organism: Gemmatimonadales bacterium (assembly GCA_035456525.1). Taxonomy (GTDB): domain Bacteria; phylum Gemmatimonadota; class Gemmatimonadetes; order Gemmatimonadales; family GWC2-71-9; genus DASTHG01. The sequence continues at coordinate 11,929 of DATICZ010000001.1, read as the reverse complement.
CTCAACACGGTCACGAGCTCGGACAGCTACAAGACCCGCTCGTTCCTCATCCTGGCCGGCATCGACTTTTAGCCGCCGGCCTCCTTCCATGCCGCGGGCCGGTCGCTCAGGCGGCCGGCCCCGGTGCTTGACCCGCGTTGTCCCGTCGTTCACCTTGGCCGATATCATGCTCCGGATGCCCCGGTGATCTCCTGGCGCTGTGCGGCCGTCCTGTTCGACCTCGACGGCGTGCTGGTCGACTCGCGGCGCTGCATCGAGGGGATCTGGCGCACCTGGGCGGCGGGGAAGGGGCTCGACCCCGAGCCGTTCATTCGCATCGCGCATGGCCGCCGGACCTCGGAGACCATCCGGACGGTGGCACCCGAGCTCGATGTCGCCGCCGAAGTCGCGGCGCTCGACCGCCTCGAGGAGATCGAAACCGCGGGTACTCATCCCGTGCCCGGCGCGGACCAGCTGCTCCGGACGATTCCGGCTGCGCGTTGGGCGATCGTGACCTCCGGCAGCCACCGCGTCGCCTCGCTTCGCCTCGGCATCGTCGGGTTGCCGGTCCCGGACGTCTTCGTCACGTCGGACGCCGTGCGAGCCGGAAAGCCCGCTCCCGACGGCTACCTCGCCGCCGCCCACCGGCTGGGCCTGGATCCCGCCGACTGCGTGGCGGTCGAGGATTCTCCGCCTGGGATCGCGGCGGCGCGGGCGGCCGGGATGCGGGTTATCGCGCTCCTCACCACGCACCAGGCCCGGGAGCTGGCACAGGCGGACATCCGGCTGCCCGCGCTCACACACATCGGCATCTCGTCCGAGGTGAACGAGCCAACCGCAGTCGCACTCGAGTTGTCTCCCGAATGAGCCAGGACGCGAAGCCGCGCACCCGGCTGCTCCAGGCCGCCTTGAACGGGGGCCGACGGAAAGAAGACCATCCCGCGGTTCCCACGACGGCGCCGGAGGTGGCGGACGCCGCCGCGCAATGCGTGCAGGCGGGTGCGCGTGCGATCCATGTCCACGTCCGCGACGCGCGGGGACTCGAGAGCGTCGCTCCCGACGACGTGGCGCGTTGCGTCGCGGCGCTGCGGGCCGCGATCCCCGGAACGCCGGTGGGGGTGAGCACCGGTGCCTGGATCCTGCCCGAGCCCGAGCTGCGCCATCGTACGGTTTCCGCCTGGACCGTCCAGCCCGGCTACGCCTCCGTCAACTTCCACGAGTCCGGTGCCGAAGCGCTTGCCACGCTGCTGCTCTCCCGCGGCACGGGGATCGAGGTCGGGCTTCCGGAGGCGGCCGCCGCCGAGCGGCTGGTGCGCAGCCGTCTCGCTCCGCGCTGCCTCCGCGTCCTGATCGAGCCGCCGGCCCAGGACCTCGACGCGGCGCTCCGAACAGTGGAGGAGATCGAAGCGGTGCTCGAGTCGGGCGGGGTCGCGCTGCCGCGACTGCTGCACGGCCTCGACCACACCGCCTGGCCGCTGATCGGCACGGCGGCGGCTCGCGGCTACGACACCCGCATCGGGTTCGAAGACACCCTGACGCTGCCCGACGGCTCCCCCGCTCCCACCAACGCCGCGCTCGTCACGTCGGCCCGTCACACGTTCGACTGACGACCATGGACGACTTCCTGCGTGCCGCGATCGCCGAGGCGGAGCTGGGCTGGAGTGAGGGCGGCATCCCCATCGGCTCGGTGCTGGTCCACGACGGGAAGATCCTGGGTCGCGGTCACAACCGTCGCGTCCAGCAGGGCAGTGTGGTCTTGCACGCGGAGATGGACGCGCTCGAGCGCGCGGGGCGTCAGCCGGCGGCCGTGTACCGCGCGAGCACGCTCTACACCACGCTGTCGCCCTGCGCGATGTGCAGCGGCGCCATCCTGTTGTACGGCATTCCGCGGCTGGTGATCGGCGAGAACCGCACCTTCCTGGGCGAGGAGAAGCTGTTGCGCAGCCGTGGGGTGGCCGTCACGGTCGTCCAGGACGCACGCTGTCGCCGACTCATGGCCGACTTCATCGCCGCCCAGCCCGCGCTCTGGTCCGAAGACATCGGGCGCTGACTCGGGCGTCCTTTCGAGAAGCAGCGCGCCGGTGCAAGTTTCGGCTACTCCCGCACGTTGGAGATCACGATGATGGGACTCACCCGGCGAGAGCTGCTGGCCGCCACGGCCGGAGCGGCGGTCGCCGCCCTCGACGGTCCTTCGCTCGCCCTGGCCGCCGATCCTCCGGCCCGAGCCCCGGCGGACGGGCGCCTGAAACAATCGGTCTGCCGCTGGCCGTTCGCCGGCATGCCACTGCCAGAGTTCTGCCGCGCGGCCAAGGGCATCGGGCTCGCCGCGATCGATCTGCTCCAGCCCGAGGAGTGGGCAGTCGCCCGCGACGCGGGGCTTGTGTGCTCGCTGGGGTATCCGTCCAAACGCCGGGACTTCATCGCAACCGGATTCAACGACCGTGCCAACCACCCGCTGCTCATTCGCGAGCTGGAAGAGGCGATTCCGCTCGCAGCCAAGGCCGGCGTCCCCAACGTAATCACGATGTTCGGCAACCGCGGCGGTCGCAGCGACGACGATGGCGCGGCGGCCTGCATCGAGGGACTGCGACGCGTCGCGCCGGTGGCCGAGGCCCAGGGCGTCACCGTGTGCGTCGAGCTGCTGAACAGCAAGGTGGACCACGCGGATTACCAGGGTGACCACACGGCGTTCGGCGTCCGCGTCGTCGCCGGGGTGGGCTCACCGCGCGTCAAGCTGCTGTACGACATCTATCACATGCAGATCATGGAAGGGGACGTCATCCGGACGATCCGCGAGCACGTCGCCCACATCGGCCACCTCCACACGGGCGGCGTCCCGGGGCGCCACGAGCTCGACGACACGCAGGAGCTGAACTACCGGGCGATCGCCGGCGCGATCGCGGACGCCGGGTTCGCCGGGTACTTGGCGCACGAGTTCCAGCCGACGCGCGAGCCGCTCGCATCCCTGCGCGAAGCCGTCGCCACCTGCCGCGTGTGACGCTCGGCATCACGTTCCGCCAGCCCGCCCTCGCGCCCGCGGATGCCGAGGACATCGTGGTGCGCCGCTACGGGCGTCCCGGCGCAGTGCGCCCGCTGCCCAGCGAGCGCGATCAGAACTTCCTGGTCCGCTTCGCCGACGGCAAGCGCGCGGTCCTGAAGATCGCGCATGCGGGCGAGGATCGTGACGTGCTCGAGCTGCAGCACGCCGCGCTGCGCCGCCTCTCGGAGCGCGCCCCGGGGATCGCCTTGCCCCGGGTGCTCCCCGCGGCGGATGGCTCGGAGATCGTCGAGGTGACCGGCGCCGAAGGGGAGACGCATCAGGTGCGCCTCCTCTCCTGGGTTCCGGGAACGGTGCTGGCTCTGATCCGCCCGCACACGCCCGAGCTGCTCGAGAGCCTGGGGCGTCTCATCGCGCAGCTCGACACCGGACTGGAAGGACTGGACCATCCCGCCGCGCACCGGGGGCTGAAATGGGATCTCGCCCGCGCGGAGTGGATCGGCGACCACCTCGACGCCGTGGACGACGCCGCCCGGCGCGCCCTGGCGACCCGCGCGCTGGATCGCTACCGGGCCGACGTGATGCCCGCCCTGGGCAGCCTGCCAGCCGGGATGATCTACAACGATGCCAACGACCACAACGTCCTCGTCCGCGGCGAGGATCCCTGGACCCGGCGGGCGACCGGTGCCATCGACTTCGGCGACCTGGTCCACAGCGCCATCGTGTGCGACGTGGCCATCGCGGCCGCGTACGCCGCCCTCGGCAAGGCCGATCCTCTGGCCGCGGCCGCGCGCGTCGTCGCGGGCTACCAGGCGCTCCATCCGCTCGGCGAAGCGGAGATCGATCTGCTCGACGCCCTGATCGAGACCCGCCTCGCCGTCAGCGTCGTCAATTCCGCGGTGCAACGGGCGGCCGTTCCCGAGAACCCCTACCTGACGGTCAGCGAGGCGCCGGCCTGGGAAACGCTCGAGCGTCTCGCCCGCCTGCCGCCGCGTTTCGCCCGCTGCGTGCTGCGGGACGCCTGCGGCCTCTCCGCCGTCGCGACGACTCCGGCCGTCGTCCAGTGGCTGACCGATCACCCCGACGAGCTGGCACCGGTGATCGAAGCCGATTTCGCCCGCGAGGCGGCGGTGCTCGACCTCTCGGTCGGCAGTCCGGCGATCGCCAATCCGCACTCCATCGCGAGCCTCCCGGCATTCATGGGGACCGTCGCGGCCGCGCTCGCGGAGGCGGGGAAGACGATCGGCATCGGGCGCTACGACGAGCCGCGCCTCCTGTACACGACCGACGCGTTCCGCGCCGTGGGGAACGACGGACCGGAATGGCGGACGGTCCACATCGGGCTCGATCTCTTCCTGCCGCCCGGCACGCCGGTCCAGGCCCCGCTGGGGGGCACGGTGCATTCGTTCCGCGACAACGCGGCCCCCGCCGACTACGGCCCCACCATCATCCTGCGCCACACGGTGGACGGCGGTCGGCTCAGCTTCTTCACGTTGTACGGCCACCTGGACCGTGACTCGCTCGCCTGGCTGCGCCCGGGCGTTTCCGTGGCGCCCGGGACGGTGATCGGTCGCCTCGGAGAGGCGGAGGTCAACGGCGGCTGGCCGCCGCACCTGCACTTCCAGATCGTCACCGATCTGCTCGATCTCGAGGGAGACTTCCCGGGCGTCGCGCGCCCCAGTCAACGCCGGATCTGGAAGAGCCTGAGCCCCGACCCCAATCTGCTCGCCCGCGTCCCCTCGGCCCTGTTTCCGGCGCCGCCGTCCCCCCCCGAGCGCCTGCTGGACGAGCGCCGCCATCACCTCGGGCCGTCGCTCAGCCTCGCCTACCGCCGGCCCGTCGAGGTCGTGCGCGGCTGGATGGAGTTCCTCTACGACCGGGAGGGGCGGCGCTATCTCGACGCGGTGAACAACGTCCCCCACGTGGGGCATGGGCACCCGCGGGTGGTGCGGGCCGGCCAGCGCCAGATGGCGCTGCTGAATACCAACACGCGCTACCTGCACGAGCTGGCGGTGCGTTACGCCGAACGACTGTGGGCCACGCTGCCGTCGTCCCTGTCGGTGTGCTACTTCGTCAATTCCGGCAGCGAGGCGAACGAGCTGGCGCTGCGCCTCGCCCGGGCCTACACGGGGCGGCGCGACGTCATCGTGCTCGAAAGCGGCTATCACGGCAACACGACGACGCTCGTGGACGTGAGTCCCTACAAGCACGACGGTCCGGGCGGCGCGGGCGCGCCGTCCTGGGTGCACAAGGTTCCGCTCCCGGACACCTATCGCGGCCGCTATCGCCGCGACGAGCCGCTGGCGGGGGAACGCTACGCCGCCTTTCTGGCGGAAGCGATCGCCCGCATCCGGGCGCGTGGCGCCCAGCCCGCGGCATTCCTGTGTGAATCGATTCCATCGTGCGGGGGGCAGGTCGTCCTGCCCGACGGCTATCTGACCGCCGCCTACGCGCACGTACGCCGCGCCGGTGGCGTCTGCATCGCGGACGAGGTGCAGACGGGGTTCGGCCGCAGCGGCTCGCATTTCTGGGCGTTCGAAACGCAGGACGTCGTGCCCGACATCGTCACCCTCGGCAAGCCGATGGGCAACGGCCACCCGCTGGGCGCCGTGGTCACCACCCCGGAGATCGCCGCGGCGTTCGCCAACGGGATGGAGTTCTTCAGCACGTTCGGAGGCAATCCCGTGTCCTGCGCCATCGGCATCGCGGTGCTGGACGTGATCGCCGACGAGGGCCTCCAGGAGAATGCCCGCCTCATCGGCGAGCGCGTGCAGGCAGGACTGCGCTCGCTCGCCTCCCGTCACCCTCCGATCGGCGACGTGCGCGGCCTCGGCCTCTTCCTGGGCGTGGAGCTGGTGCGCGACCGCACTACACTCGAGCCGGCCGGTGACGAAGCGGGGTACGTCGCCAGCCGCATGCGGGAACGCGGCGTGCTGGTCGGCACCGACGGGCCGTTCCACAACGTGCTGAAGATCAAACCGCCGCTCGTATTCACGAAGGAGGACGCGGACCACCTCGTCACCACGCTCGACGAAGTCCTGGCCGAAGGTCTGAGCCATCGGCGCGCGGACGAGGAGGGGTAGCACGTACGGATGAAATCTTGCAGCTTAGTGACGTAGCCCTGCAGGCACCTCGAATCGGGGAGGCATCTCATGGCCGGGAAAGCGCGCCGCACCACGCATCGCAGCAGCTCGGGGAAGAAGCTCTACGCGGTTCGGGACAAGAAGGGACGCTTCAAGGACATCCAGAGCTACAAGCGGGCGCACGGCGCCGACGTCAAGCGCAAGGGCAAGAAGGAGCGGTGAGGGCGGGGCGCGCCGCCGCCGGTTGCGCCCTGGTCCTGCTGGCCTGCTCCGGCGACACGAGCCGTCTCGCGCCGGAGCTCCAGGCCCGCTTCGCGGCCGAGGGCCAGCTGCACCGCGCCGACAACGTCTGGTTCCGCTACACCCACGACGCCGGCACACGCTCGGCCGGCTGGGAGGAGCGCCGGGGCTCGATCATCGTAACCCGGCAGACCGTCCTGATCCACAAGAACGAAAAGCTCGGCATCGAGATCGCCCCGGCCAGCCGTCGCGCCTACGACGTCACCCGGGACGGTGGTCGCGTCCGCATCGGAGCGGGGTCTGGGAAGTCGCGCGAGGTCTGGTCCTTCGCCCCGCCGGATGACGCGGAGGGCTGGGTGCGCGACATTCGGGCCGTGATCCGCCTCGCCCAGGGTGGCGGGTAGCCGCCGACCCTACTGCTTGTGCCAGACCGAGGCCAGGGCGGTTCCGGAGAACGACAGATTGAGCCTCAGGGTATCCCCGGCGGCATTCCGGGCGTACGTCCCGGTCACTGTTGAGATCGGCTGAGTCGGAGTCAGCGTGATCGAGCTGGTGCCGCTGGTCACGTAGGTCCCGTCCAGCTTGATCGTCGTGTCGATCGGGGCGGTCACGGCGATCGAGTCCACGAAGGTCGTACTGGTCATCAGCATGGTGCCGCCCGCGGTGGTGGGGATCCCCCCGAACGTCAGGGACACAAGACTGTAGTTGCCGGTGAGATCCACGCTCCCGCCCGGGCCCGTCCCCTTGTCGCCGCCGCACGCCATCGCGATCGCCGCCGCAGCCAGGACGACGACCGTCAACCGAGTCCGATGCATCGCTCGTTCCTCCATCCGTTTCCTGGAACGGAGGCTAACCGCTGGCCCGGCAGGCGTCCAGCGCGCTACCTTCCTTCATGAAGGCCCACCTCCAGCAGGGAGGCTCCATGCTCACCACGATTCTCATCGGCCTCGTCGTCGGCGCCCTCGCCAAGCTGATCATGCCGGGGAAGGACCCAGGCGGGATCATCATCACGATTCTGCTCGGTATCGCCGGCGCCCTCGTCGCGAATTTCCTGGGCGGGCTGCTCGGGCTGTACCAGGCCGGGGAAAAGGCCGGCTTTCTCGCGTCACTGGTGGGCGCGGTGCTGCTCCTGTGGGTGTACCGCCTCGTTCGGCGGACGACGTAGTCGGCCCGATGCCGGGGGCGTTGCTCGCGTTGCCACGGGCGTTTCCGAGCCGGTACGGAGCGCCCGTGTTGCGATCGGTGGACCCCGAGATCTTCCGACGGCAGTACTTCACGCACTGCCTGGAATGCACCTTCTGCAACGACTGGTGCTGCCAGTTCGGGGTGGACGTCGATCGCTACCACGTCGATCGCATCCTGGCGCATGCCGCCGAGCTCGAGGCCTATCTCGGCATTCCGCGCGAGCGGTGGTTCACGGCCGAGCGGGAACCCGATGCCGAGTCTCCCGGTGGCGAGACCTGGCGCACCAGCGTCATGGACGGGGCCTGCGTCTTCCTGAACCGCAGCGGCCGCGGCTGCCGGTTGCACGCCTTTTGTCTGGAGCGGGGTCTCGATCACCACGAGCTGAAATCGGTCGTGGACGGCTTGTTCCCGCTCACGTTCGAGGGGGGGGTGCTCTGTCCCGCCCTCGAGGCCGAGGAGAACGAGCTGGTATGTCTGGGGACCGGGCCGACCCTGTATCGCGGCATTCGCGAGGAGATCCGCTACTACTTCGGGGACGAGCTCATCACCGTGCTCGACGCCCTCGAGACGAAAACGGGCTAACTTCCGATATGCTCTTCGTCCTCGACAACTACGACTCGTTCACCTACAACCTGGTGCAGTACCTCGGGGAGCTCGGGGAGCAGCCGGTGGTGTACCGCAATGATGCGCTGGACGTCCCCGACGTCCTCGCGCTCAAACCCGACGCCGCCGTGCTGTCTCCCGGTCCCGGTGTCCCGGGGAAGGCGGGCATCCTCGTCCCGCTGGTCCGGGCGCTCGCGGGTCATGTCCCGGTGCTCGGCGTCTGCCTGGGACATCAGGCGATCGGTGAGGCGTTCGGCGCGCGCGTCGTGCATGCCGACCGCCTGATGCACGGCAAGACATGCCCCGTCGAGCATCAGGACGACGAGCTGTTCGACGCCATCCCGTCGCCGTTCACGGCGATGCGCTACCACTCGCTCGTGGTCGAGTGGTCCGGCCTGCCGCACGACCTCATCGTGACGGCGTGGGCCGGCGACCGCGGCCGCGGCGGAGAGATCATGGCGATGAAGCACCGCCAATTCCCGTTGTACGGCGTCCAATTCCACCCGGAATCGATCGGCACCGAGTACGGGAAGCGGCTACTGGAGAACTTCCTCAAGGTGGCCCACGCGGAGGCGTAACAGGGAAGTGTAAGCCCCGTCACTTGTCGCCGCGGCACAGATTTTGTATCTTGGCCTGTGCCCGTCCTTGGCGTGATTCCTGCTCGGCTGGGCTCCAGCCGCCTGCCCCGCAAGCCCCTGCGTCTCCTCGCCGGTGAACCCCTCGTCCTCAGAGTCGCCCGTCGCCTGATCGAGCTCGACGTGTGTGACCGCGTCGTGGTCGCCACCGAAGCCGACGAGATCGCGAGTGTGGTGCGGCAGGCGGGACTGGAAGCGACGCTCACGGCGGCAAGCCACGAATCGGGTACCGCTCGCGTTGCCGAAGTCATTGGCAAACAAGAGTATAGGTCATTCGACCTCATCCTGAATGTCCAAGGCGACGAGCCCCTCGTCGCCGCCGCGGCGGTGCAGGGCACGCTCGGGCGCCTGCGCGCCGGCAACCCCATCGGGACGGCGGCGGGCAGCCTGGATCGGCGGCTCGCCGCGGACCCCAACCGCGTGAAGGTCGTGGTCGGCCCGGACGGCCGGGCGATCTACTTCTCGCGCGCGCCGATCCCGTTCGATCGCGATGGCGCGGGCGAGGTGGTCTACCATCAGCACGTGGGCGTCTACGGGTACACCCGGGAGGGGCTGGAGCGCTGGGTGCGCCTGCCGCCCGTGCCGGAAGAGCGGTGGGAGCGCCTGGAGCAGCTGCGGCCGTTGCTGCACGGCATCCCGATCGGCGTGGCGCTGTTCGATGAAGCGCCCGCGCCCGGAGTCGATACGGCGGAGGATCTCGAGTGGGTCGAGCAGGTCCTGACCCGTCACGTGAGGGAGGTGAATTCGTGAGCTCGACGAAGTACGTGTTCGTGACCGGTGGCGTGGTGAGCTCTCTGGGCAAGGGCATCGCGGCGGCCTCCCTGGGCCGCCTGCTCGCCGAGCGCGGTCTCAAGGTCACGATCCAGAAGTTCGATCCCTACATCAACGTCGATCCCGGCACCATGTCGCCGTTCCAGCACGGCGAGGTGTACGTGACCGACGATGGCGCGGAGACCGACCTCGACCTCGGCCATTACGAGCGCTTCATCGACCGGTCGCTGTCCCAGGTGAACAACGTCACCACCGGCCGGATCTACCTCTCCGTCATCACCAAGGAGCGCCGCGGCGAATACCTCGGCTCGACGGTGCAGGTGATCCCGCACATCACCGACGAGATCAAATCGGCGATCCGCCGCCTCGCCCCAGATCACGACGTGGTCATCACGGAGATCGGCGGCACCGTGGGCGACATCGAATCGCTGCCGTTCCTCGAGGCGATCCGGCAATTCCGCCAGGACGTGGGACGCGAGAACACGCTGTTCATTCACCTCACCCTCGTCCCCTACATCGCCGCCACCGCCGAGCTCAAGACCAAGCCCACTCAGCACTCCGTCCGGGAGCTCATGCAGATCGGAATCCAGCCCGACTTCCTGATCTGCCGCACCGAGCGTCCGCTCTCCGAGGAGCTGAAGCGCAAAATCGCCCAGTTCTGCAACGTGGATTTCGGCTGCGTGGTGGAGAGCCCCGACGTGCGGACGATCTACGAGATCCCGCTGCGGCTCAACGAGCAGGGCCTGGACAAGGAAGTCTGCAACCGGCTGAAGCTCGAGACCAAGGAGCCGGACCTGCGCGCCTGGGGCGCGATGGTGGACAAGATCCTGCACCCCGAGCGCCGTGTGCGCATCGCGGTGGTGGGGAAGTACACCGAGCTGGCCGACAGCTACAAGAGCGTCAACGAGGCGTTGATTCACGGCGGCATCGCCAACCAGTCGGGGGTCGAGCTCGAGTGGATCGCCTCGGACCGCTTCACCGACCAGGAAACCGCGGGCGAGCTCCTCGCCCCGTTCGACGCCTTGCTCGTGCCGGGTGGGTTCGGAGTGCGCGGCGTGGAGGGCATGGTCGAGGCGATCCGTTGGGCGCGCGAACACCAGCTGCCGTTCCTGGGGATCTGCCTCGGGATGCAGGTCGCGATCATCGAATTCGCGCGGGACGTCGCCCACATCCCCGACACCAACTCGAGCGAGTTCGCGCCCGAATGCGCGAATCCCGTCATCGGGCTGATGTCCTCGCAGCAGGGGATCCAGGAGATGGGCGGTACGATGCGCCTCGGCGCCTACCCGTGCCGGTTGCGGCCGGGATCGCGCGTCGCCCAGGTGTACAACGCGACCGAAGTGAGCGAGCGCCATCGCCATCGCTACGAAGTCTCCAACGCCTACCGCGACGTGCTCGCCGAGTACGGCATGCGCTGCTCGGGGCTCTCGCCCGACGGGTCGCTGGTCGAGATGATCGAACTGCCGGATCACCCCTGGTTCATCGGGTGCCAGTTTCATCCGGAGCTCAAGTCGCGACCGATGCGGCCGCATCCCCTGTTCGCCGGCTTCATCGGCGCTGCCCTCGCCCGCCGCACCGCCAGCCCGTCAGCGGCCGATGTCCAGACGCCCGTGGCCGCCCGCGCCACCGGCTGACATGCCCCAGTTCGGCGACGGCTCCACCCCGTTTCTCATCGCGGGGCCCTGCGTGATCGAATCCGACGCCCTGAATCTCCAGGTCGCGGAGGCGCTCGTCACACTCGGCGCACGGACCGGGCTGCACGTCATCTACAAGGCGTCGTTCGACAAGGCCAACCGCTCGCGCCTCGCAGCCGCGCGCGGGCCGGGACTCGAAGCCGGCCTGCGGGCGCTCGAGCGGGTGCGGGCGGCGACCGGCCTCCCGCTGCTCACCGACGTCCACGAGGTGGCCCAGGTGGCCGCGGCCGCCGAGGTGGCGGACGTGCTCCAGATCCCCGCGTTCCTATGCCGCCAGACGGATCTGCTGGTCGCCGCGGGAAAGGCGGGGCGGCCGGTGAACGTCAAGAAGGGCCAATGGATGGCCCCGGAGCAGATGGCGGGCGCCGTCGAGAAAGTCCGTGGCGGCGGCGCGCCGGAGGTGGCCGTCACCGAGCGCGGCACCTTCTACGGGTACGGCGATCTCGTGGTGGACATGCGCAGCTTCGTCCGGCTGCGCGCCGCGTGCGGCACGCCGGTGATCTTCGACGCCACCCACTCGGTGCAGCAACCGGGGCAGGGCGCGGACGGTGCGAGCGGCGGACTGCGCCAGTTCATTCCGCCGCTGCTCTATGCCGCCGCGGCCGCGGGGGCGGACGGGTTCTTCCTCGAGACCCATCCCGATCCCGCGCACGCCCCGAGCGACGGCCCGAACATGCTGTCGCTCGAGGAGCTGCCGGGCGTGGTCGCGATGGCGCTGGATCTCTGGCAGCGCGTCCGGGA